>CANCOC010000027.1 GCA_947379755.1 Alcaligenaceae bacterium
GCGACTGGCACACTGACAGATACAGATATCGACAACGCAGCGAACACCTTTACGGCAATCTCGACGGCCACGCCATCCACCTCGGGTTATGGCACGTTCACGATGACAGCTGGTGGAGTTTGGACGTACACGTTAAATGATAGCAACGCTACCGTCCAGGCCTTGAACACTGGCAACACACTTACAGATACCTTTAGTGTTACATCTGTTGATGGCACCGTAAAAGTAGTCACGGTCACAATTAACGGCGCCAACGATGCTGCAGTGATCAGTGGAACAAGTACCGTAAGCTTGACGGAAACAAATGCCGTCTTGACGACTGGCGGTAGCCTTGCTGCAACAGATGTCGACAGCGCGACAACCTTTACGGCTCAGAGTAACGTTGCAGGTGATCACGGCTACGGTAAATTTAGTATCAATGCCGCAGGCGCCTGGACATATACGGCGAACACTGCCCACAATGAGTTTGTAGGTGGCACGACCTATACGGATAGCGTGACGGTTGCGACAGCTGATGGCACGACCCAAATTATTACAGTCAGTATCCTTGGCACCAACGATGCCGCTGCAATCATCGGGACGAGTACGGGAACCGTCACTGAGGCGAGCGGAGTCTTGAACGGTACAGCTGGCACACCAACCGCCACAGGTACATTGACTGATACAGATGTCGATAACCCTGCTAATACGTTTACCGCAGTAACGACATCGACTGCCTCAGATTCAGGTTACGGTACCTACACGGTGACAGCAGGTGGTGTTTGGACCTACGCACTCAATAATGCCTCTGCAAGTGTTCAAGCACTGAATACGGGTGGCACGCTGACTGATACATTCAGTGTGACGTCAATTGATGGCACACCAAAAATTGTGACGGTGACGATTAATGGTGGTAACGACGCAGCAATCATTAGCGGGACCAACACAGGCTCCGTCACCGAAGCAAGTGGAGTCGCAAACGCAACGCCCGGTACTCCCACGGCAACAGGAACGTTGACCGATACTGATGTGGACAATGCCGCAAATACTTTTACCGCTGTTTCTACTGCGACAGCATCGATTTCCGGGTATGGCACGTACACAATGACAGCTGGAGGGGTATGGAGTTACAACCTGAATAATAGCAATGCGTCAGTGCAAGCCTTGAATACGGGAAGCACACTGACAGACTCATTTAACGTCAGTTCGGTTGATGGGACAACCAAAACAGTCACAATTACGATAAATGGTGCAAATGACGCTGCCGTGATCGGAGGGACAAGTACTGGCAGCCTGACAGAATCAAATGTTGTCCAGACCAAGAGTGGCACATTGACTGTGACAGACATTGATAATACTCCTGCTACTTTTGTTGCTCAGAGTAATGCTGCCGGTGATCATGGTTACGGTAGCTTCGGTATCACAACTGCTGGCGTGTGGACATATACGATGAATACCGCTCACAATGAATTTGTGGGTGGTACGCATTATACGGATAGCGTCACAGTGGCGACTTCAGATGGCACGACACAAGTCGTGACTGTCGATATTGTGGGCACCAATGATGCGCCTGTTTTGATTACATCGATCAACCCTACAATGACAGGTATTCTGGCCAGTGTTGGGAGTGGAGCCCCAGTTGGTGCGGTAGGTACGCTGGTATCCAGTCTGGTTGATAGCTCGACAGTAGCAGGTGGCTGGGATAATGTAACGGATGCCGATACCGGCTCAGCATTTGGTATTGCCATTACTTCGGTCGTTACCAATAAGGGAACCTGGTATTACACAATGGATAATGGCGCACATTGGACAACGGTCGGGACTGTATCAAATTCAGCTTCCTTATTGCTTGCCGCAGATGCGAACACGCGTGTCTACCTTGCACCGAGTGGTTCGGTGTCCGCTCCAACCATCACCTTCCGCGCATGGGATCAAACTTCAGGAACAGCTGGATCAAAAGTTAGCACATCTACCAATGGTGGATCCACTGCGTTTTCAACTGCCACGGATACGGCTTCAATTGCAGTGACCCCCATTGCCATAGATCTTGACGGTAACGGTATCCATTATCTCGACACCAATGCAGGTGTGACTTACGACTATAACCACGATGGTACGCAATACGCGACTGCATGGGTAGGACCAGAAGACGGAATGCTTGCGCATATGAATACCGATGGGACACTCCAGATCGTATTTTCATTGCACGATGGTCAGACCGACATGCAAGGATTGGCTGAAAAATACGATACGAATAAGGATGGCGTGCTGGATGTGCATGATGCCGAATTCAAGAATTTCGGTGTCTGGCAGGATTCGAATTCAGATGCGGTAACAGCCAAGGGTGAATTCACGACTCTGACGGAGAGAGGCATCACAAGCATCTCGCTCGTCACAACTGGCGACATCACGACGGCTGCCAATGGTGACGTTACAGTATTTGGTAAATCGACATATACGATGAAAGACGGAACTACGATGGGGGTTGAAGATGTTGCGTTCAACATTGGAGTAACAGATAAAAGCTTAACCACTTCAACTCTTGCGAATTCGTTAACGATTACGCAAACAGATGCATCCCATTCTGCTGCATCGGATCTGACCGCACATAGCGATCCTACCTTGCTGGCAACGGATCATTCGACCCTGTCGAGTGCCTTGCTGGCGGACTCAATGACCACCGACTTGACTCAACATACAGCTGGCTTGGTCGCAACTTCTGCGTCGCCAGGTACATCGACTGCGACAACTCCGGATCTGCCTTCACATCCCGACACAACAATACAGGCTACAGATCACTCAATACTCGCCAGTGCATCAACCGCATTGGCAGGTTTGGACGCTACGCATGTAGACTTGACGGCATTGCTCTCGAATACAGCTCAATCAACGATAAGTGGTGATTCTGCAGATTTGAGCCACACTGCTACCACGCCATTTATGCTGGATCTTGGTGGCACAACCTACGAAATCGGTGCTTCGGCGTTACCCTCGGATCACACGAGTTCATATATCGTGTCGACTGATCCGATAGATCCTCATTCACTTGCCACACCCTTTGCTGGAGTGAGCTGGACGGAGGTGGTAGACATCACGAGTGTGCATGGCGGGCCTGCCTCAGTCACTGCTGCGGATGCCAGTGCGTTGGTCAACTCTGATCATACGAGTACGACGGGTGACTGGACGGTTATTGTGACTGCAGGGACGGCAACGGTAGATCCAGTTAACCAGGAAATCGCGCTGACGCCTGATCCGGCTCCGGTTGCGGCCACCGTCGTGACCTCTGACGGTACATCTTACGATGTGGCAACAGCAGATAAAATTCAGTGGCATGCCTAAATCATAAAAATAATGTTCCTCAGGAAGCATGAATATGCAGACATTCGTTATCAAAATTTCTTTGGTATGTATGACGTTTCTGTGTATGTCTAATCTATGTAGCGCAACATGTTTTGGCAACCAAAATGCTAAGAAAATATACTCGGTGGGGATTGTTCCTCAGTTTCCCGCGTCTGAAATTTATACTTACTGGTCGGTATTGCTGACAAAAATTGGTTTGCAGACAGGCGAATGCTTTAGTTTGATGATCATGAATTCAATTCCAGAGTTCGAATCGTCACTCTTTAAAGGCGAATTTGATTTTGCATTTATGAATCCTTATCACCAGGTTATTGCAAAAAGAACTGCAGGATATATTCCCCTTGTTCGCGATGATAAAAATAAACTGATCGGAATTGTTGTTGTTCGCAAAGATAGTCCGTTTCAATCATTAAAAGATCTTGAGCATGCTGTGGTTGTATTCCCGGCTCCGAATGCGTTTGCCGCATCTCTTTTAATACGGGCAGCTTTGGCAAGGGACCATGTTGATTTCACTGCTGAGTATCTTAAAAACCATACAAATGTTTATCGATCTGTATTGGTAGGGGATGCCCAGGCAGGTGGTGGGATCAATAATACCTTTGTACAGGAGCCCATAAATTTACGTGATCAGCTTCGTATTATTTTTCAGTCTCCCCCCTATGCTGCACACCCTTTTTCTGCACAGCCTCGGGTGCCTGAATCTGTGAGGGATGCTTTTGCCAACGCCCTGATCAGGCTTAAGGCCGATCCGGCGAATCAGGTGCTGTTAACCAAAATTCAAATTCCTGATCCTGTTCTGGCTAATTGGGAGACAGATTACGCGCCTCTGGAAAAATTAGGAATTGACCAGTTGGTTGTTTTTAAAGATTAATCAGTATGGCAAATCAATCGAATTCTGCTGCGTATGCACAATCACTGCTTTGTGTTGGACTGGTACTGTTGTCGCTTTTGTTGGGAGGCAGTACCTGGAATTATCTTCAAACCATTCAATTGATTCAGCAGTCTCAACTCCGGTTAAGTAACCAGCTCGCGGATAGTGTGGCCTATTCACTGACGGATGATTTAGTGACGCGCGATTATGGCGGGCTCGAATCCCGACTGAAGTTGATTCTATTGAATGAAGGAATACGATCAGCGATGGTGGCCGATCTGGATGGAAAGGTTATTGTCTATCTGAGACGTGAACCGGAGAGTGGTGCGCTGCAGTTTGTGTATGACCAAAAAAGTGTCAAGATTCCGGAGCCGGAAAAAGTTTCTTTGAATAAAAATTCAAGTGGCCAGACGAATGAGATCTGGAAGCAGATTGTTTCTGGTATGCCAGTTGGCTGGATTCGCTTGAGTCTGAATGATACGCAGGCAGCATTAATTCTGACACAATTTAAAACACAGGCAATCGTGATTGGTGTGTTTAGTTTGCTGATTGTTCTAAGTGTGATGATTGCTTTTTTATTGAAATACTATAGAAAGGCACATGCACAGGAGTTGATCATGCTCGAAAAACATGACGCGCTCGAACATGATGCTTTACATGATTTTTTGACTGGGTTACCAAACAGAAAGTTGATTGATGATCGCATTCAACATGCTATTTTTGAATATGAGCGCTATCAGACAAAGTTTGTGGTCTGTTTTCTGGATCTTGATGGATTTAAAACAGTCAATGACCAGTATGGTCATGAAGTGGGGGATTTGTTGCTCATAGAGGTTGCAAAAAGGCTGAAAACCACTTCGCGGCGAACAGATACGATTGGACGACTGGGCGGCGATGAATTTGTGCTGCTCCTTTCTAATCTTTCCGGGCGAACTGAAATTGAAAAAATTATTCAATATCGGCTGCGTGAAATTGCGAAACCCTTTGTCTGGAATAAGACTTCAATGCAAGTGACCGCCAGTATTGGAATCACATGCTATCCCGATGATCTTGTTTCCACGGTTGGTTTGCTCAAGCATGCAGATGCGGCAATGTACGAGGCAAAGCAACGCGGTAAAAATACATTTTTTATGTATCAGACCTGAGTGGCTTAGGGCTTGAACATGCCGATGAATATGGCGGGATCGACTCGGGCATCATTCAGACTGACATTCCAGTGCAGATGCGCGCCAGTCACACGACCCGTTGCGCCCACTTGACCCAGTACCTGACCGCGCTTTAGTACATCGCCAACTTTGACGCCAATTACTGAGAGGTGGCAATACATGGTGATGAGTCCTTGTCCGTGGTCGACAAAGACTGTGTTGCCGTTAAAAAAGTAGTTGCCTGTGAGGGTCACGGTACCTGCTGCAGGTGCGTGAATAGGTGTTCCTGTAGCAACGGCAAAATCCATTCCAGAATGGGGTGCGCGCGCTTCACCATTAAAAAAACGTTTTAAACCAAAAGAACTTGAATGTGGCCCCTCAACAGGTTTGTCAAATATCACATTGCTCGGCTCGATTTGAGTAAATTGCTGGTAGGCGCTGTTTTGTGCCTTGAGCTCCGTATTGATGCGCTTGAGATCGCCTGAGTTTGGGTTGACTTGTCTGGTATTTTTTATAGTCAGCCGCTGCTCTTTATATTTTTTATCCTGTACTTCAAAATGAATGGTGCGACTGTTTGCGTCATTTTTAACTTCAACGCTTTGCTGCATTGCCGGTGTGGATAGTGAAATCCCAATAATCGCAATCCATCCTCCTGACTGATCTGGAATAACGAGTACGGGTTTATTTTGAAACGCAACTGAAGGTCTGGTGGGTGAGCGACCCAGATCTATTACCGCCACCCCGCCAGGGACACGATGGTCCAGCGAAAATATGGGATGTGTGTCGGGCGCAGCGGGAGCGCTAGCCGTCTCTGCCTGTGTGGCAGGTGAATCCGGCGTCGTGCCTGTTGAATCCGCCTGCGCGCCAGTGTATGCAAGTGCGGTGACAAGCAGTACAAAAATGACCGAAGCAGATTTCAAGCTTTCGGTCATTTTGACTGCGACATCAGGCAGCATCATCATTTTGTCAGAACTTCCAGAGATATTCAGTAGGATTGTCCGGGCAGGGGCCAAACTTGCAGACCATGACAGAGCTAACAACGTTTGCAGTCGCGAGGGCAAAAAAGAAATAGATCACGATCGCAGCCAGCCCGGTGAGGACTGCATTGACCGTTGTTTTCATATTGTTGCGATCAATGCAGAGCATGACACAACAAAAAACCATCATCACAACAAATGAGATAAAGCCCCATGTGTAGAAGTGCAGACCAAACAGGGCGGTGCCGTAACCCGCATCTCCAGGAGCGATGTGCAATAAGTCCTGACGCATGGAAGTCGCTGCGCCCGCCAGTGCTGAAGCGAGAATGATTGCATAATGCACCGCGCTTGGCCCATATCTCAGATTCAGCATGAAGCCGATCCCAGCCAGAATCAGGCCGACGCGCTGTAGCTGGCAAAGCGGGCAGGGCATTTCGCCAAAGGCAATCTGCCAGTAAAACGCAATAGCGAGCGAACCGCATACTGCTAACAGGGCACCCATGTTAAGCCAGTATGACCATATCAAAGAGGAGTCCTGATTGAGAGTATTCTGATGATTCATCGTGTGGCCTCTCAAAGAGAAATGTCTAAAACGTCTGTCATGTGATATTTCATCCACGCCAGAAATATGATGAAGGTCACAACCCAGGCGCCAATAGCAGCTGATCGTTTACCTCGGATGCTGAGCCAGATAGAAACGACTGCAGTGAAAAACGGCAACATCATGATCATGTATTCAGTTCCTTTAACGCTTTTTTTAATATGATCGGACTTTAGCATAGGGGTTCGATCGTCAATACCTTATTCAATCTTGTAATCCGCCTCAAAAGGCTGGCCTGTATGCAGAGTCAGTCCAGCACCTCCAGTCACAATGGCGTTCATGCCAAAGCAGATCGCCCCATCCATTCTGGATAATGAACGATAGGACCGCAGCATCTCGCTGACCTCGGGTGAAGATTGCGCCGTAAAGGGATCGATATTGGGAATCGGGCAGCGAGTGCAGGGTTTGACCATGCTCAGCTCAATCAGGCCCGCTGCAGTGTGGATACGCATGTTTTTTAAATCATCTTCATCATGCGCATCAAGTCCTTCAATCACAATATTAGGTCTGAAACGGTGCATGCTGACGGGTAATTGTCCCGCTTCAGTCATGCGCTTGTTGAGCACATCTAATGCACTTTGAGTGATAACGAGTGCTGCAAACCCGTCACTGAACATGTTGGGCGCATCAATCCCGTCCGTCCATAGTGTGGAGGATATTCGGCTGGCTTGCACAGAAAATCGTACCAGCCGGAATTGTTTGCCTGGTACTGCCAAAAATTGGTCGAGCCACTTTGCGGCAGCATCTCCCATGTCATCTGCCGGCAAAGTGTCGCGCCATACCGTGACTGGCCGTGATGGGCCCCGTTTGTCTAGCGCGATGGTGATGTCAGCCTGACCTGGGGCACGCAGGATCAAGCCTTCGGCATTTAATTCGGGTGTAATCCAGACCATGTGTGGAATCTGGCGCTGGGTCAGAAACATGCCGTACTGATCCACGATCATCCATTCCCGGTCCCTCTGCAGGCCCGTGTAGTCAAGAACAGACTGACTGACTTCAATTCCCGCGCAGGACTTCACAGGATATATAAAAAGCTGCGTAATCACGCCAGTGCAATCGGCCATTTTGGGCTTCCTTTGAAGGATGGGTTCAGGATATTCTAAACTGGGCGATCCCGCTTAAACTACTGTTATTGACCACTTGCCAGGATATAGAACCATGCCTTCTTTTGATGTTGTTTCTGAAGTTGATAAACATGAGCTGACCAATGCAGTCGATCAGGCCAACCGGGAGCTCGTCACCCGTTTTGATTTCAAGGGTACGGATGCCAAGTTTGAACTTGAGGGCTTCGTGGTCACGCAGATTGCCTCAAGTGCTTTTCAGCTCAAGCAGATGCTGGATATCTTGCGTGGCAGATTCAGTGCCCGCGGGATTGATACACGTTGTCTGGACGTTGCGGATCCCCTTGAAAATCTGGGTGGTGCGCGTCAGAAAGTGACCGTCAAGCAAGGCCTCGAACAACCTGTCTCCAAAAAGCTGATTGCTGCAATAAAAGACGCCAAGCTCAAGGTCGAGACGCAAATTACCGGCGATAAACTGCGTATTACAGGTAAAAAGCGCGATGACCTCCAGGATGCCATCGCGCTATTGAAAAAAACTGATGTTGAACTGCCCTTGCAGTTCAACAATTTCAGGGATTAACCAGCCTCCCGTCATTTTTCCCGGGGGTTAACGCTGGCCGCTTGTGACATCGTTAAATAAGTCGGCTAATCCCCTAGGTTGCGAACGCCAGTATTGCCTGGGTGCAGAGACGCTCGCACCGAGTTCGGCTGCAGCATGCCAGGGCCAGCGAGGGTCGTACAGCATGCCTCGTGCCAGTGCCACCATATCGGCTTCGCCATTTGCAACAATACCTTCTGCTTCCTGGGCCGTGGTGATCAGTCCGACCGCCATGGTTGGTAGTCCTGTGCCTTGTTTGATTTCCTGGGCGAGTGGGACTTGATATTTTGGACCCAGCGTAATTTTTTGCAGTGGGGATACTCCTCCGCTTGATACGTCTATAAAGTCGCATCCGCGGGCTTTCAGGATCTTGCCGAACTCCACGCATTCCTGCACCGTCAGGCCACCTTCGACCCAGTCGGATGCAGAGATTCGGATGCCGAGCGACATTGTGGCAGGTGTGGCGGCACGAACTGCATCGTAGACTTCCAGGGGAAAGCGCATGCGGTTTTGGAGCGAGCCACCATATTCATCTGTGCGTTGATTTGCAATCGGTGACAGGAACTGGTGCAACAGATAACCGTGTGCGGCGTGCAGCTCGATTCCGTCAAAACCAATGTTTGCTGAGCGCTTTGCGGCTTGCACAAAGGCTTCGCGAATGCGCTTGAGTCCCTCATGCGTCAGGGCCTCAGGTGCAGGTTCGGTCGCCAGGTGTGGGATGGCTGAAGGTCCGACTGTTTGCCAGCCTCCATCGGCAGGTAATTGCAATTGCGCGCCATCCCATGGACGATAGCTCGAAGCCTTGCGACCCGCATGTGCCAGTTGAATCATGATCGGCATTTTTGAGTATTTACGAACGGAGGTAATCGTTTTTTGCAGTGCTGACTCGGTTTCATCCGAATACAGTCCCAGGCAGCCGTGCGTGATACGACCAATAGGCTCGACTGCAGTTGCTTCGATAATCAGCAGACCCGCTCCTGAGAGCGCCATCTGACCCAGGTGGATCAGATGCCAGTCTGTCGCCTGTCCATCCTCGGCGCTGTACTGGCACATCGGGGCAATGACAATGCGGTTTGCAAGTTTCAGTGGACCCAGTTCAATGGGTGAAAAAAGCTGGCTCATGTAGTCTTCCAAGTCTTAGATTGAATGTGATGCTAATGCCTGGCAGGGCTGGCGGCAAGTCAGAATCCTGAGCGCCTGAACCCTTCCCGGGAGAGTGGGTGTCTGGAGACTGTTTGCCTTTGGGTTCAGATATTTCTTTTCAATTCTTCAAAAGAAGTGAGTCGTCCTGCGATCGCGCTGGCCGCCACTGTCGCCGGACTGGCTAGCCAGACTTGCCCCGGGCCGGAGCGCCCCGGGAAATTGCGGTTAATCGCACTCACGGTGACTTCTTCTGGCTCGCTTGAGGACCCTGGACCACAGTTGGCACAGGCGCCACAGGCAGGCTGCAGGATTTCCGCCCCAACGGCTTGGAAAACTGCAAGATATCCTTTGTCTGTGCAATAGTCGCGCACGCCCTGCGTACCGTACTGTAAGTAGAGCTTGACGCCGGCTGCAGTTTTTAAACCCCTCTGAGCTGCCCAGGACAATACCGCGTGGTACTGATCGAAGTCTTCACGTTTACCCGCTGTGCATGACCCTCCATAGGCGATGTCAATGGTGACACGCTCAGACAGGCTCGACAGGGGGACACCGTTGCCGGGATCGCCTGGTCGTGCCACCATGGGTGAGAGCTGCGTGCCGTCAATGTCGATGATTGCCGCATAGGTGGCGCCGGTATCGCTGCGCATCCACGGCTCAAGTGTGATGTCCTGATGGCGTCGTTCCCTGATGAAGCGGACAGTTTCCTGATCCGGTTCGACCAGGCCGGTAAACCCTCCCAGTTCTGCTGTCATGTTGGTCAGCGTCGCGCGTTCATCGGTAGACATGGATTGCACTGCAGTCCCTGCAAATTCAAAGACTTTTCCTACCCCCGCGCCAGCACGAATCTTTGGATCGGCAAGCAGGTGCAGCACAACATCCTTGGCGCTGATGCCCGCAGGAAGCGGGCCCGCGACATTAATGCGGAGGGTTTCGGGCATGGTGAAGCGCACAGCACCTGTGACAAAGGCGTTTGCCATGTCTGTCGTGCCAACACCAAACGCCACGCAGCCCAGCGCTCCGCTATGTGGCGTATGGGAATCTGTTCCAGCAATCAGTGTGCCGGGCAGGGCGTAATTTTCTGCCATGAGTGCATGCGAAATTCCCTCTGAACCCGTGTTGTTCGGATCGCCTGCTTCGAGTTGCTGCAGATAGCCGTGATCAGTCAGCCCATGGCGTGAGACAAAGTTTCGATGGGCAACAGAAAGATTTTTAACGCCTCCCACGAGTCCGTACTTCAGGTGAGCCGGACTACGGTGTACATAGGACAGGTGGTCTTCAAAGCAGACGATGCTGGGCGTGTCATGCAGAGTGAGTGCATCACCAAAGTGGCTGTCCAGTGCGTGTGCACACATTCCCGTGTAGTACTCGTGAATGAAGCGGATATCGGCCCGGACAAAACCGCCTTCACCTGGCTTGAGCCAGCCGGGGGCATCCTCAGTAGAGAGCAGGTGACGTGCGATTATTTTTTCAAATAGTGTCTGAGGTGCCTCGTCCGATCCTGTGGCCGGTTCGCTCTGATTGTCTGGAGCAATATTTTTTAGCCGTGCCTGACCGTAGCTGAGCAAGCCCCCCGCCCGAAGAATGGCTGCGGCGACCGCATCTCGTCCGACCAGCAGGTCATCGAGCAAAATGGACTCGCCACGTTCGATCTGATCGAGCAGTGCAAAGTTTGTGGAGGTATACAGCCCGAGGTTGTCCGCATTCTGGCGATATATACGCTCAAAACTTTCTGCAATGACCAGTTTGATGCCTGCTGCGCGCTCAGCCACGACACTGTGCTCACGTGAGCTGCCTTTGCCGTAGCGCTTGCCACCCACGACCACTTCAATTTTTGCGTGACGCACCGCGTCGCGCGCGATAGGGAGTTGGCCTGCTGCGCTAAAGCCTGTGTAGGGATAACGGCCCAGTTCCTGATCGAAGTGGACCATGATGGGCAGAGGCGATATTTCATCGGTCGAGATATCGTCGCGCAAATTGCTGACCGCTTCGCGCCGCAGTCTCAGGCCGGACAACTGCTGCCGGACGGCTTCAGGGTCCTGTGTCAGGTACAGGATACGCGGTGCAAAGTTGAGGGTGTGCATTGAAGTTGTCTTGTATATGTTTTATATAAATGTAACTTAATGCGAGAGGTCTTAGGGCAACCGATGCTGCTCAAGGAGCGCCACGCGCGTTGCAGGCTGGGCTAGCTGCTGCAACCACCACTGAAGTGCCCGGCCCGGTACGCTGGCACTCTGGCGCCAGGCATACCGCGAGTTGGTTTGGCGGTCTGTCTGTGTGACCTCCTTTTGTACCAGACGACCGGATTCCATATAGGGCCTGGCCATTGGCTCGGGGATAAAGCCGCAGCCTAACCCGCGCATCTGCGCATCAAGTTTAGCGCTCATGCTGGGGACCGTGAGCACATCTTGTCCGGGTGCCACGCCGATGGTCAGGCCTGCACCACGCTGAACGGAATCTGCGACAGAGACAATTCTGTGCTGTGCAATTTGAGCGGGAGTAATAGGGCTACTTTCTTTAGCCAGCGGGTGATGAGGGGCTACAACAAAAATAAAGTTCACGCTGCCGATAGGCTTGTGATGAATGTCTTTTCCGACGATTCGCGCCACATCTGCAACACCGATCGCAAGGTCGGCCAGTCCACTATCCAGGGCCTGGATGGTGCCAGATAGTGCCTCGTCCCGCAGACGCAGTCGCGTCGGTGGCTGAGTCGCCAGAAATGCCTGGCAAAGCTCCATCATGACTGCTGGAGCAATGATGGTATCTACGGCGATGGTGAGTTGAGCCTCCCATCCGGTAGCAATGCGTCGGACCCGGCTGGCAATGGCATCCATGTCGTCCAGCAGGCGCAAACCTTCGCGCAGTAGCTCGATCCCCGCCGCTGTAGGTTTTGCCTGACGTGCGCTACGGTCAAACAGCAAAACGTCCAGCGCATCCTCAATCTGGCGCACACGGTAGGTCAGGGCGCTCGGGACCAGGCCTAGTTTGCGGGCGGCGGCGGCAAAACTCCCTGACTCTGCAATTGTTTGCAGCATATTCAAAGCTTCAGGTGTGAGTGCTTCAAGAGGATTTTTATGTGATTTTTGCATGATTATTCTATTTTAATTCAAATAATTTGAATGATGCCGTCAAAATGAAATGATGCACAACTCTTGCGCAGGATTTAAAGTTCTATCCATACCAATTAGCATTGACCGCATTGAGGAATCATCATGATCAAGCTTCGCAGATCGCAGGAACGTGGGTACGCCGATCACGGCTGGCTCAAATCTTTTCATAGCTTTTCGTTCGCAAATTATCATGACCCCGCGCATATGGGCTGGGGTAATCTGCGTGTCATCAACGAAGACAGGATCGCACCAGGCACGGGCTTTGGCACGCATGGTCATCGGGATATGGAAATCATCAGTTATGTGTTGACGGGCAACCTGGCGCATCAAGACAGTATGGGTAATGTCAAGGGAATCCCACCCGGCGATGTGCAACGTATGAGCGCTGGGCGCGGCGTGCAGCACAGCGAATTCAATCACGCGGAGGGTGAGACAACGCACTTTTTGCAGATCTGGATTGAACCCAATGTGAAAGGCATTGCGCCTGGGTACGAACAAAAAACAATTGCACAGGAAGACAAACGCGGCCATCTAAAACTAGTGGCTTCACCTGAGGGCGCCAATGGTGCGGTCAAAATCCATGCGGATGCCCGCCTGTATGCAGGTTTGTTTGATGCTGATGAGCAAACCGAACTTGCGTTGGATCCTGCACGCAAAGGGTATGTGTTCCTGATCAAGGGCGAGCTGCATGTCAACGGCCATTCGCTTGTTGCCGGTGATGCCGCCCTGCTTGAGGGCGAAAGCCTGATCGCGCTAAGCGCAGGTGTAAACGCTGAAGTGCTTGTATTTGATCTGGCTGCCTGAGTGCTTGCAGAGCCAGACAGGTTTTAGTTTTACGCACGTTATTTATTGATTTATTGATTTATTGATTTATTGATTTATTTATCATTCACTGATCCATAGCTTTCAAATAAAGGGAATTCCACCATGTTCAATACACTTCAAAATCCGTTTGCCCTGATTGGTCGCTGGTTACTGGCGGCTCTTTTTCTACCTGCAGGTATTGCAAAAATGACAGGTTTTGCAGGGACGGTTGGCTATATCGCCTCGGTCGGACTGCCAGCGCCCACTCTCGGTGCAGTGATTGCGCTGATTGTCGAAGTCCTGGGTGGCTTGTCACTGGTGCTCGGTTTTGGCACACGCGTTGCCGCAGTTGTCCTGGCGATTTTCACGCTCGTCGCATCCTTCTTTTTTCATCCTTACTGGAATGTTGAAGCTGCACAACAATTGATTCCATTCCTGTTGTTCTACAAAAATATCGCTGTAGTAGGTGGCCTGCTGATTCTTGCCGCCTTTGGACCAGGCGCTTGGAGCCTCGACGCAAAACGCGCCAACTAACCTTCGTTTTTATCTTATTCAGGAGTTACAACGATGTCTAAAATTATTGTGGTGTATCACTCAGGTTACGGTCATACCAAGCGCATGGCTGAGTCGGTGGCAGAGGGCGCAGCAGCCCAGTTGCTGGCGATCGATGCCGAAGGCAATGTATCCGAGCAGGGCTGGGAAACCCTCGCTGCAGCAGATACGATTGTGTTTGGTTCGCCGACCTATATGGGTGGCCCAAGCTGGCAATTCAAGAAATTTGCAGATGCAACATCAAAGCCCTGGTATGGCCGTGTCTGGAAAGACAAGCTGTTTGCAGGTTTTACCAATAGCGCCAGCTTGAACGGCGACAAAGGCAGCACCTTGAATTATTTTGTCACGCTTGCGATGCAGCACGGTGGTTTCTGGGTCGGAACAGGCATGTTGCCTGCCAACTCAAAGGCTGCAACACGTGGCGACCTCAACAACCTGGGCAGCTCAATCGGTGCCATGGCGCAATCGCCGTCTGACGCAGGCGTGGATGAAATGTTTGCGGGTGATCTTGAGACAGCCAAACAGTTCGGACAGCGTATCGCTGCTGCAACCGCTAAACTGGCCTGATCCTTCAGGCCTGGTTTGTAGTTTTTGCATGACTTTCATGGTCGCCCGATAATCGGGCGATAATATTGAAAATAATGCTGAAGCGCCAGCAAACTGGGCCTGAAAAATGAACAACATACTCTTGGGTTGTATCGCGGATGATTTTACCGGTGCAACCGATCTTGCCAATAATCTTGTACGTGCTGGTATGCGGGTGGTGCAAACCATCGGCGTACCTGATGGACCGCTCGATGCCGAGGTGGATGCTGTCGTGGTCTCCCTCAAGTCACGCACCATTGCACCCGACGAGGCCGCGAGCCAGTCTGTTCGTGCGCTGAAATGGTTGCAGGAGCAGGGCGCGCAACAAATCTATTTCAAATACTGCTCGACCTTTGATTCGACGCCCCAGGGCAATATTGGTCCGGTCACTGATGCGCTGATGGCCGCGCTGCAGACTGACTTTACGATTGCAACACCAGCATTCCCGGATGCGGGACGAACGGTCTTCAAGGGCTATTTGTTTGTTGGTGATGTGCTGCTTCACGAAAGCGGCATGCAGGATCACCCGCTTACGCCGATGACTGATCCCAATCTTGTGCGTGTATTGCAAGCTCAGACCCGTCACAAAGTGGGCCTGATTGATTACAAGGTGATTGCAAAGGGGCCCGCCGCTATTCAAGACCGTATCGCCGTCTTGCGCGAGCAAGGTGTTGGCGTTGCTGTCGTGGATGCAGTGAGTAATGAGGATCTGATGAGCCTGGGTCTCGCACTCAAAGGGATGCCTCTTGTGACTGCCGGCTCGGGTGTTGCAATCGGTCTGGCGCAAAATTTCGGTATTGCGCCCAATCTCCAGGCCGCTGTTTTGCCTGCACCACAAGGTTTTCAAGCCATTCTTTCTGGCAGCTGTTCGCGTGCAACCAATTTACAAGTCGCAGACTTTATTTCGACTGGACGCCCAGCTTTCGTGCTCGACCCCCTGCGATTGGCGGATGGTTCGACTCTGATCGAGCAGGCACTTGCCTGGGCCGCACCTAAATTGAAAGACGGCCCGCTATTGATTTACTCGACTTCACAACCAGAACATCTCAAACAGATTCAGGACAAGCTGGGCGTAAAGGTTGCGGGGGAGATTGTTGAGCATGCCCTGGCACGTATTGCGCAGGGTCTGGTCGAAATGGGTGTTGGTCAGCTTGTCATTGCTGGTGGTGAAACCTCAGGTGCTGTCGTCCAGGCGCTAGCCATGAATCAGTTGCAGATCGGTTCGCAGATTGATCCCGGTGTGCCATGGTGTGCTGGTAATGGGATCCACATTACGCTGAAGTCCGGTAATTTCGGGACAACAGACTTTTTTACAAAAGCTTTTAGCTGGATTGCCTGATGGTACTCTCGACAGCAGACTCTGAACTGGATGCTTTACGACACGAAATATGCCGTGTCGGTAAAAGTCTGTTTGAGCGCGGTTATGTGCATGGTTCGACTGGCAATATAAGCGTCCGGATTCCGGATACTGCAGGTGGGGGTTTTCTCATCACGCCAACCGATGCCTGCCTGGGCTTTCTTGCGCCAGAGCGTCTTTCACACATCGATTCACAAGGCCAGCAGACTGGTGGGGATCGTGCTAGCAAAACCCTGACTTTGCACCAGCGTATTTATGACGCGGCACCCTGGGCGATGTGCGTGATTCATACCCATTCGACTCATCTGGTCGAGTTGACGCTGCGCGGCGTCTGGGACCCGGCAGACATTGTTCCGCCCCTCACACCTTACTATGTAATGAAGGTCGGGCATGTACCACTGATTCCTTATTTTCTCCCCGGTGATTCGCAGATCGCGACGTGCGTCAGTCAAATGATTGGTGATTATGCGGCACGCGGCCTGACCTTGCGAGCGGTGATGTGTGAGCGGCTGGGACCGCAGGTCTGGAATGCAACATTAGCCAGTGCCATGGCCACACTTGAAGAACTCGAAGAAACTGCCAGACTCTGGCTGCGTGGGAATTGCAGTGCTACGCCTTTATCCGAAGCTGCGATCGAAGATCTGCGTCAACAATTTAAAATTTCCTGGTAAACATAATGAATATTCTGATCACTGGTGGTGCAGGCTTTTTAGGGACCTTGCTGACGCGTGCAATTCTGGAACGCGGCACTTTGCGCGGTCAGACCGTCACGTCCCTGACGGTGACTGATCTGGTTGCACCTTCACATCCCTCTGTAGTCGGGCATCCCTTGTTGCGTGTGGATACAGGCGACCTGCTGGACCGGATTGATCCACTGTTTGCAAAAGATTTCGACGCAGTATTTCATATGTCCTCTGCAGTTTCTGCTGAATGCGAGACGAATTTTGATCTGGGCTTACGATCAAATCTGGATGTAACGCGTCGTTTACTGGATGCCTTGCGTGCGCAGCAGGGCCGTACAGGCGTGGCACCGTTATTTTTCTTTTCAAGTTCTGTAGCTGTATTTGGTTCTGATCCTGCGCTGCCACTTGCCTCTGTCGTGCAGGATGGCAGCTTGCCTACACCACAATCGAGTTATGGCATTCATAAATTTATCTGTGAGCAGCTCGTAGCCGACTACACACGTAAAGCGTATATTGATGGACGTGTGGCACGACTGATGACAGTCTCTGTCAGGCCGGGTCGCCCGAACGGGGCCGCTTCGAGCTTTCTCTCGGGCATTATTCGTGAGCCTCTGGCGGGCGTTGCGTCGGTATGTCCGGTTGAGTTATCGACTGCCGTGGCATTGTCATCACCTGCAACCACGATTGCAGGGATACTTGCAGTGGCAGAGGCCTCTCGTGAGGCCTTTGGCGGACGTACTGCCCTGAATTTACCTGCCCTGACCGTGACTGTTGGGGAGATGTTGCAGGCGCTCGAAGAGGTCGCTGGCAAAGAAGTTGCCAGGCTCGTGACCGTTCAGCCTGATCCGGCAATCGCACGGATTGTGGGTGGCTGGCCTGCGCGTTTTGATTGCCAGCGCACCCATCGTTTTGGCTTGAAACCTGATGCCTCTTTTAAAGACATCATCCTGCAATATATCCAGATGACGCGTGCTTAAACCACAATTGCGTGTGCGGCGCCATCCATGGTGATGATGGTGCCGGTGATATAGCTTGCGCGATCCGATGCCAGATAGACAACAGTGTCTGCGACTTCTTCAGGTGTAGCCAGACGGCCCATTGGCACTTTTTTAGTGGCTTGTTCCATCGCCTGACCTTCGGTGATTTTTTCGTGCTTTGCGGTGACGGACATGCCTTCTTTCAGGCGCTCAGTCAGGGTGGCTGCAGGATTGACGGCATTGACACGCACGCCGTATGGCGCATAGGCTGCCGCCAGACCTGCGCTCGCCAGCATCAGGGCCGCATTGGCGCTGCCACCCGAAATATGCAGGGTAGACGCGACTTTTCCACCCGCACCGACCACGTTGACAACAACACCTTTGCCGCGTGCGCCCATGCGCTTGATGGCTGGATCCATCATATTGATATAGGTAAAAAATTTCGAATCCATTGCGTCGCGCCAGACCGAGGGAGTCAGGTCTGGTGCTGCAGCTCTTTTTGCCGCACCGGCCGAGTTGACCAGCACATCCAGAGGACCGAGCGCTTGTTCAGCGAGATCAAGGGCTTGCAGCGCTGACTCGGCATTTTTGAGGTCTGCGGAAAACACAGCAATCCGATCGGCGGATCCTGGAACCTGGGCCGTCAGGGATGTTTTGGCAGCCTCAAGTGTGGCTGGATCGCGCGAAACCAGGCTGACCTTGGCACCTTCTTCGAGAAATAACTTGGCACATGCCAGTCCAATTCCTTTGCTGCCGCCAGTAATCAGGACATGATGATTTTTTAAATGTAAGTCCATTGCTGCTCCAGTTGCTGTGGGTGATCTTGCCTGCGCGAATCGGTGTCGCAAGTTCTCAGGTGAGAATGATTGATAGTTTATGGGTTGAACAACTGCAAATGTCTAAATATATTTTTAGCTTGCTGTGATCAGTTTGCCCTGATTTTTTCAATGAGTGTTTCATCAAGCACCAGTCCCCAGCCTGGCAGACTGCTCAGTGTCATACGTCCTTCTTTAATTTCGGGACGATTGAGTACCAGGGTGTGATAAAGGGGATCGCGGTCAGGCTGCATGACCTCGACACACACGCCATTCGCAACACCCGCTGCAAGCGCGGCACCAACCTGGGTTTCAAGATGGGACATGATGCCAATGCCATAGGTGTCAGCCATCATGGCGACCTTGCGCCATTCAGTCGGTCCGCCCCCCCAGCTTGGATCAAAATTACAGATATCGATTCCCCCTCCTGCCATGAGTTCGCGGCAACCTGCACTGCTGATCTCACTTTGACCCGCGCACAGAGGAATCGGTATGGTGCGGCGCAAACGCGCAAGATCGAGTTTGTCGTTCTGCCAGTGGCAGGGCTCTTCCATCCAGCGAATATCGTATTGCTCGACCGCGCGCGCAAAGCGTAGCGCTTCTGCAAATGACCAACCCTGATTCGGATCGGGCATGAGCCAGAATCCTGCCCCTGCACCATCGCGTGCCGCGCGGACGCGCTCGGCATCCTGCTCGGGCGTCAACGCACCGACCTTGAGCTTGCAGCCTGCAAATCCTTGCGCACGTAAATTTGCCATTTCGCGCGCGACTTCGAGTAAGTCATCTTTGGGTTTGTAATAGCCACCCATCGCGATGGCAGGGATACTGTCACCCTGGCCGCCCCATACGTGATGCAGGGGCGCATGCATGGATTTTCCGACTGCATCCCAGATTGCGGCATCGACACAGGCGATTGCCCGGATGGCCATGCGTCGATCACGCAAGATATCACGGGTGATCGGGTGCATGGCTTGCCAGCAGGCCTGGACATGCAGCGCACTGAGACCGGTCAGCCGGGGAGTGATTTCATCGTGGATCAGTCGGACGATTTCCTGTTGACCCGTATCTTCGTTATTGCTAAAGCATTCCCCCACAATCCCGTCACGTGTCGTGACTCGCGTCAGAATGGTGCATCGCATGGTAATCGTAGCCGTCGCGGCCCGCAGCGGCCTGGCCAGGGGCATTCGCAGGGCAATTGCTTCAATTTTTTCTATTTTCATAATGGGGTGGAGCGTTGTTATTCGGGCTGGATGCCTTGTTGTCGAATTAGAGCCGCCCAGCGGTCAATCTCCCCGTAAACAACCTTTGCTGCGCCATCAGGCGTGCCGGCCACTTTGGTCAGT
Organism: Alcaligenaceae bacterium; assembly: GCA_947379755.1. Lineage (GTDB taxonomy): Bacteria > Pseudomonadota > Gammaproteobacteria > Burkholderiales > Burkholderiaceae_B > Zwartia. The sequence continues at coordinate 19,959 of CANCOC010000027.1, forward strand.
CCCATGTCGTTCAGGCTCTTTTGTGCCTCGGGCGTATTCAGCCCTGCGTTGATCTCCCGATTGAGTTTTTCAATAATCGGCGCAGGCGTGCCTTTAGGCGCAGCAAAAGCGACCCAGAAATCCATTGTCATGTCTGGCAGCCCGACTTCCCTGGCTGCCGGCACATCTGGCAGGGCGGGAGAACGCTGGTCTGACAGGACCATCAGCGGACGTAATTTTCCACTTTGAATGTAAGGCAGGACGGTTGTGACCGTGCTGACCAGGATCTGAACCTGACCGGCCATGAGATCCGCAAGCACAGCACCCGCACCTTTGTAAGGAACATGCATGACTGAAACACCCGTCATACTTTTGAATAATTCACCACCCAGGTGGGTGTTGGTGCCAATACCACCTGAACCAAAGTTCAGTTTGTCGGGCTGCGCCTTAGCCAGTGCAATTAATTCTTTCATGTTTTTGGCGGGAACTGCAGGATTCACGACAAGCACATGTGGCACCGAGACCGCCATGGTGATGGGCACAAAGGCTGTCTTTGGATCATAGGGCAGGTTAGGTGTCAGACCTGCTGCGGTGGAATAAGACATATCCATGGTCAGGATGGTGTTGCCATCTGGTGCTGCACGTGCAGCAGCGCTGCGTCCGACCACTCCACCGCCACCAAGTCGATTATCAACAATAACGGGGATATTCAGACGTGGACCCAGTTGCTGGGCGACAAGTCGCGCCACGATATCAGTTGCACCCCCCGTCGCAAAAGGAACGATAATGGTCATTGGCTTGCTTGAGGCTGTCTGTGCAAGAGTTGAACCAGGCAGACTGATGACCAGAGTCATGCAGGCAATGGGCATTGTGAACAACTGGCGAATCAATGTCTTGTAAAGCATCTTGTTGTCTCCGGATTATTTTTATATTTGATATTCTTTTGTAACGTATCTGGATATTTTTTTATACGTTTTTATGACTTTACTGAATTAGAACTTCAGTCCATTTTGCTGAATCAACGTGCTCCACTGTACTTGTTCGGCACCAATATAGTCACGTGCCTGTTGAGATGAACCACCGATGGCCACACTGCCTTCGGCTTCGAGTTGCTGAATCATTGCAGGATTCTTTAAAGCCTGGTTGATCGCGAGATTCAAGGATTGAACTGTTGTCTCAGGCATCGCGGCCGGACCGACCACGACTTTCCAGTCCACCGCATCAAATCCGGGGAAACCTGATTCTGCGATCGTGGGAACATCTGGATAAATCGGCAGCCTCTGTGCAGAGGTCACTGCAAGTACGCGCAGTTTGCCTGACTGCACCAGTGACAGGATGCCCTGGGGCGTTGTCATCATGAAGTCTGTCTGTCCGCCGATCAGGTCGGTCAGTGCTGACGAAGCTCCCTTATAAGGCACGATGAGTACTTTGTAATGCCCGCGCTGAGCGAGCAGTTCCCCTGCGAGATGACCGACCGTTCCGAGTGCTGCCACAGCCTGTCGCAAGCCATCGGGATGAGCCCGGGCGGCATCCACCAGATCAGCTAAAGATTTCAAGGTGGATTGCTGACGGACGACCAGCAACATTGGTACTTGGGCGACCAGGGCGATTGGAGTCAGGTCTGTTTTCGCATTAAATGGTATGGAGGACATCATCGCCGGGTTGATCGCCAGATTGGAAGTCTGGCCCATGCCAATGGTGTAACCATCCGGTCTGGACTTCGCAACCTGATCGATACCGATATTGCCACCCACACCTGGCTTGTTTTCTACCACGATGGTCCAGTGCATCTCGCGCGCCATTTTGTCTGTCAGGTTGCGACTGACAACGTCTGTTCCGCCGCCTGGGGTATATGGCACCACAAAACGGATCGCATGCTCAGGCCATACCTGATCTGCCAGGGCATTGCTGGTGAGCGCGAGGAACAGTGCAAGGCACAGAGCCGGGCCCGCAGGCCAGCGAGCGGGCCGTATCATTGCTGGGTCCCCACCACACCATCGGCACGCAGTTGGGCAATATCCTGGTCGCTGTAGCCGATGCTGTGCAAGAGTTCGATGGTGTCTGCGCCGAGTTTTGGCGGATCTTTGCGCAACGGCAGTCGCTCACCATTTAAAGCAAGCGGCAGCAGTGCGACACGTGTCTGTATTTCCCGACCCGCGCCAGTGTTGTCTGCAGCAACAGTGACAGGGGTCAGCCCACCTGTCGCAAGTAAGTGCGGATCATCAAACAGATCCTGAGGGCGTGTGATCGGAGCATAAGGAAGGCCGGTTTTTTCAAAACGGCGGCTGAGTTCTTCTGCGCTGAAAGGCTTGAAACGTTCACGCAAGACCGGAATCAGCCAGTCGCGCAATTTGACGCGATCATTGTTTGTGACCAGCCTGGGATCATTTTTCAAGTCATCAAAAGAAAATTCTTTGCATAGAATGGCCCATTGTGTATCGCTGACCGCAGACAGGAAAATTTGTTCGTCATCCTTGACTTTGAATACGTCGTAGACTGCCCAGGCACTGATCCGTTCAGGCATAGGATTGGCTGCAACACCCGTAACGGCGTATTGCATCATATGCTGTGCCACCAGGAACACGTTGTTTTCAAACAGTGCACTTGCTACTTCGCCGCCGCGACCCGTACGCGCGCGCTGCTGTAATTGTGCGAGCACTCCGATTGCACCAAACATGCCGCCCATGATGTCATTGACGCTCGTGCCCGCGCGCAAAGGCCGACCTTCCGGTCCGGTCATATAAGCCAGTCCCCCCATCATCTGGACCACTTCGTCGAGCGCGGTGCGATGATCGTAGGGGCCAGGTAAAAAGCCTTTATGTGAAACGTAAATCAGTGAGGGGTTGAGCGTTGACAGCGCAGCATAGCTAAAGCCGAGGCGGTCCATCGTTCCGCTCTTGAAATTCTCGCTAAACACATCCGCGCCCGCCAGCAGCTTTAGAATGATTTCTCGCCCGCGAGGATCCTTGACATCGACAGCAATGCTTTTCTTGTTCCTGTTGAACATGGGGAAAAATCCCGCACCTGAACCCAGCAGTTTGCGTGTATTGTCGCCAGCGAGTGGTTCAACCTTGATGACTTCGGCACCCAGATCGGCCAGAATCATTCCGCATGTTGGGCCCATGACCATATGTGTGAATTCAACGACACGGATGCCGGCAAGCGGAAGCGGTTCAGACATGATTGACCTTGATTGTTGCATTTGGAATTTGAATGCAAAAGATATGTGTGATTTTTGCGGACGGGTTGTTATACCATCGAGAAGTTGGTGATATTGGTTTGTGCAAAGCAGCAAATGTGATTTTTTATTAAGTGCAACGAACAGGGTGATGTATGCAGAACAAGCTTCAGGTCCGTCAAGTCGATTATCGCAATGCAGAAGATCAGGTCGCCCTTGTCGGACTGCTTGACATGTATGCACGCGATCCGATGGGCGGTGGTGATCCCTTGTCCGAGCATGTCAAGGCCACCCTCTGTCACGATCTGGCTGAACACCCCGGTGCAGTGAGCTGGATTGCCTATCTGGATCAGCAGCCTGTTGGCTTGTTAAATGCCTTCAGAGGTTATTCGACCTTTAAGGCGCGACCACTGATGAATGTGCATGATATTGCCGTGGATCCGGCTTGCAGAGGACAGGGCGTCGGCCAGTCTTTACTGGACGCGCTTGAAACTTACGCAAAGGATCTGGGATGCTGCAAACTCACGCTGGAAGTGTTGAGTGGCAATCAGCCCGCACAGGGTTCTTATCAAAAATTTGGATTTGAACAATATGCATTGAGCGCCGCCACCGGGCAGGCGCTCTTTATGCAAAAGTGGCTTTAATTCGTTAGAACGAGGCAACAGCCCCGTTCGAACGGGGGTCATAACCACCTTCCAGTACGCCATTTTTATGTCGGATCAGCATGCCGGCGTGACCAACTGCTTCATCCCAGGCGCCGATGGTTTCTACCTCGTGACCAAGCGCACGCAACTGGTTGATCGTGCCTTCGCTAAACCGGCTTTCAAGTTTGAGCGAATCGCTCGACTGTCCCCAGGTTCGGCCCAACAGCCAGCGTGGACGCTCGATTGCCTGCTGAGGATCATCGCCAAAGCGCATGACCCGATTAAAAATTGTTGCTTGTGTTTGCGGCTGCCCATCGCCGCCCATCGTGCCATAGACCATCGTGCCGCCGTCAGCACGCTGTGCCATCGCGGGATTGAGCGTGTGGAAAGGTTTTTTGCCAGGCTCAAGGGCATTGATATGTTCGGGGTTGAGTGAAAAACTGCATCCACGATTTTGCCAGTTCACCCCTGAGGCGGGCAACACCACGCCAGAACCAAACTCGTGATAAATGCTTTGAATGAATGATACGGAAATACCCTGCTGATCAATTGCACCCATCCAGACTGTGTCGCCCGGAGATGTCTGGGTACCCCAGGGGGCGGCCCGCTCGGTGTTGAGTTGTGCCGCGAGGGCATCAATGCGCTCTGAGGACAGCAGTTCCTGAGGTGCTATTTTCATGAAGGCGGGATCGGTCAGATACTGATCGCGGATACTGAAAGCAAGCTTGGTTGCTTCGACCTGAGCATGAATGAATGCGGCGCCTTCAGGATCGTGGTCCCAGCCGTGTATCCGGTCCATGATGCCCAGAATCAGCAGGGAAATCATCCCCTGTGACGGTGGCACCATGTTGAATAGTTTGGACTGACCGAATGTGGTCGTGAGCGGGTCAATCAGACGCGCCTGGTGCGCCTTGAGGTCTGCAAGCGTCAGCGGACTACCTGCCTGTGCAAGATCTGCGGCCATGCTTTTGGCAAGTTTTCCGCGATAAAAGGATTCGCAGCCATCTTTTGCAATCGCACTCAGCGTGTCAGCCAGACGGGGCTGTTTAAAAAGACCGCCTGCAGCGGGTACGTCGCCCTGCGGTAAAAAGGTATCGGCAAAACCGATGTGACCTTTGAGTTCTTCAAGTTTGAGTTGCGTGCAGTTTGCCTGGCTTTTGGTTACGGGGATTCCGTTTGTTGCCAGAAAGACTGCGTCGGCAACCAGACGCGACATTGGGAGCTTTCCACCGAGGTGTTTGCTGGAGAGGGCATGGGCGGCACCCCAGCCAGAAATCGTGCCTGCAACGGTGAGTGCGGCAACGCCACCCCGGAAGGGGATGCTCTGCGTGATGTCGCGTTGGCGGTACCAGTCGAGGGTTGCCGCTTGTGCGCTGCGTCCACTTGCATCGATCCCGCCCGCGCGGTTATTTGGACCGTTTATGACCCAGAAGCCATCTCCGCCGATCGAATTCATGTGCGGATATACAACGGCGATGGTCGCTGCCGAGGCGATCATCGCCTCAAGCGCATTGCCGCCCTCGCGCAAGACGGCCACAGCAGACTCTGCAGCGAGTGAATGCGGTGCGACGGCAATTCCGCGCACGCCATAAACGGATTGGCTCAAAATAAACTCCTCAAATAAGTCGCAACATGATACCCAGAGTTTGGGCGTTTCTGTTGCTGTTTGCCAGGAGTTGACAGCAATTCTCCCCAAAAAAGGGGAGAATTTAATACGGATGATCAAAAGGACTGACTTTTTTATTTTTCCAGTGCGCCGTAGATCAGTGCGCTGAGGCGTTCCCGATATTCCTTGCGCATTTCGCCAGGTGTGGCGGCCATCATCACAACGACCATTTTTTCCTTGGGATCAGCCCAGAACGTTGTACCGTAGGCCCCATTCCAGGTGTAATCGCCAATGTTGCCATTGATCGCAGCAACCCCGCGCTCTTTCCTGACTGCCACGCTCAAGCCAAATCCATAACCGGCACGTCCAGCTTCTGTCGCCGTGATGTCGTTCTTGATGGCGGTCCCCAGATGATCCGCAGTCATGAATGCAACGGTTTGAGGACCCAGCACCCGTTTGCCGTCCAGTGTTCCACCATTGAGCAGCATCTGGCCAAACCTCAGGTAGTCGCCGGCGGTTCCGTAGGAGCAACCGCCACCACAATCGTATTTCAGTTGTGCAGTCAGGATCGCCATGGATTGAGGTTTGCCGGTCCGTGGATCGGTTGGCAACGGTTGGGCAAAACGTGACTCATTTTTGGCCGTCTTGGTAAAACCCGTGTCGACCATGCCAAGTTTGTTCCAGATGCGTTCGCGCATAACTTCACTCAGGGGCTTGCCAGTGATTTTTTCCTGAATCAGACCAAGCACATCCAGGCCAAAGCCATAATTCCAGACTGTACCGGGTTCATGCAGGAGCGGTGCTGCCGCCAACTTATCCAGCACCTGAGGCCCTGTATATTCGATGGCCGAGGCAACGGATCCTTCTGGGAATTGTTTGTGAATGGCGGTCGCTCCACGACCACCATATGTCAGTCCACTCGTGTGTCGCATCAGGTCCTGCACGGTGATCGGATTTGTTGCAGCTGAAGTAGTGAGCGTGCCATCGGAGCCGAGATGCCCGACTTTCATGTCCTTAAACTGCGGAAACCATAGAGAGACTGGACTGTTGAGTGTAAGTTGACCGGCCTCATAAAACGTGAGTGCGCTGACGGCAGTCATGATTTTGGTCATTGAGGCTAATTCAAAAATCGTATCTTTTGTCATTGCCACATTGGCAGCTTTGTTGCGAAAGCCATACGCTTCGTAGATCACCAGTTTGCCGTTTTTTGCGACGGCCAGAACTGCACCCGGCATCTGGTTGTTGGCAATCTCGTGCTTGAAAAACGCATCAATACGTTTGAGGCCTTCGGCAGTGAAGCCCTGCGACTGTGCGGTCGCAAGTGGCAGGGGAATCTGTGGTGTCGGTTGGGCCTGAACTGATGCGCACAGACCCGCTGCCAGCGCTGTCGTGAGCGTCCATACGCCGACGAAGCCATTCATCTTTTTATTCATGATGTCTCTCAAATGTTGTTGTAATTGATTGTTGCGTAATATCTTAAACCGTAAAGCCTTTTCATTTGCCCGGCAAGGTAAGATGTAGCTATTGTCAGGATTCAGGCATATTTAAGTATTTTCACCATTTCATTGTTGGTGGCTGTATGAGTAATCAGAATCAAGCGATGGTCAACAATACGCATCCTGTCACGGTCTATTTTGATGGGTCCTGTCCGTTATGCCGTCGGGAGATAGGGTTTTACCAGCGCTGCAGCGGCGCCTCGGATATAGTCTGGCAAGATGTCAGTGAGAGTGCGCAGGGTCAGCCCGCCGAGGATTTGACCTGTCGTCAGGCAATGGCAAGATTCCATGTCCGCGATACTCAGGGATCGTTAACAAGCGGTGCGGCCGCCTTTGTGCAATTGTGGCTCGCATTAAAGAATTGGCGCTGGCTCGGCAAGCTTTGCAGCGGGCCCCTGATGCTTCGTGCACTTGAGCATGGTTATGTTTTCTTTTTACGTTGGCGTCCGGCATTGCAACGCCGTTTGAAATAAGTCATCCACATTTTTCAAGTTTGATTAAACACAATATGAACGATTCAGATCAAGACAAAGGCACTCCCGTTTCGCTCGTGATTCGAAAGCGGCTGCAGGATGCGCGTAAACGCTTCCACGCGAATGACAATATTTCGGATTTTATTGAGCCAGGCGAGTTAGAGTTATTGCTCGATGAAGTCGAATCAAAAATGAAAGGCGTGCTCGAAAGTCTGGTGATCGATACGGTCTCTGACCACAACACCAATGACACCGCCCGACGTGTAGCCAAGATGTACCTGAAAGAAGTCTTTGGCGGTCGCTACGCGGTTCAGCCCAAAATCACAGAGTTCCCTAACGTTGAACACCTCAGCGAGCTGATGATTGTCGGCCCTGTTACGGTGCGCAGCGCCTGCAGCCACCATTTTTGTCCGGTGATTGGCAAGGTTTGGATTGGCATCATGCCCAATGAACATACAAACGTGATTGGCTTGTCAAAATACGTTCGCCTGGCTGAATGGATCATGAGTCGTCCACAAATTCAGGAAGAGGCTGTTGTACAACTGGCTGACCTCATCCAGGAAAAAACACAGCCGGACGGTCTTGCCGTCGTCATGAGCGCGACACACTTTTGCATGTCCTGGCGCGGGGTCAAGGATCCCGATAGCCGCATGATTAATTCTGTCATGCGTGGTGCATTTTTGAAAGACGCTAATTTGCGTCGTGAATTTCTGTCTCTAATTCCACGAGAGGTTTGATCATGCTGGTACGTTTACTTTATGTCAGTCGCGCACTGGATCCGAATGATCAGGTGGCAACCCAGTCTATTCTTGAAAGTGCCCGTGAACACAATGTGGTCAATGGCATTACTGGGATACTGTGCTACGGCGGTGGTATCTATCTTCAGGCGATAGAGGGTGGTCGGCAAAAGATTAATGAACTCTATGGTCACATTGTCCGTGATCCCCGCCACAAAGAGGTCGAACTCTTGCATTACGAGGAAATCACCGAACGCCGGTTCGGTGGCTGGACGATGGGTCAGGTGAATTTATCCAAACTCAACACGTCTATAGTGCTCAAGTACTCCGAAAAAGCCGAACTGGATCCTTATTCTGTCTCAGGTTACGTGTCGATGGCCCTGCTTGAAGAACTGATGCTGACGGCATCCATTATGGGACGTGCCTGAAACACTTTACGGTGCCTTGCCTGTTGCCATATCCCTTCGTACCCTTGAACGTTAAATATAAAAAATGAATTCTCACGATCACTCACTTGCAGTGCGGTTGTTGTTGAATGTCGGGCATGGGCTGGATCATATGTTTCTGCTCATATTTGCCGCTGCGGTGGGTGTGATTGCAAGTGACTTTGGCTTGCAGAGCTGGGAAGATCTTATGCCCTATGGTGTAGGGGCGTTTGTCATGTTTGGCTTAGGTTCGATTCCATCCGGACGTTTGGGTGATCTGTGGGGCAGGCGCCGGATGATGGTCGTTTTTTTTGTGGGCATCGGCGTCTCGACACTGCTTGTCTCAATGGCGCAAAGTGCCTGGCAGCTGGCCGTCGCGTTAACGCTTGTAGGGACCTTTGCTTCGATCTATCATCCGGTCGGTATTCCGCTGCTTGTTCAAAAGTCTGCGAATCCGGGGCTTGCGATTGGCGTGAACGGCTTGGCGGGCAACCTCGGCGTGGCACTCGCTGCGATGCTGACGGGGTTTCTGATCCAGTGGTTTGGTTGGCGTGCCGCCTTCGCTGTGCCTGCGATCCTGTCTGTCATCTGTGGCGGGTGGTTTGCCTATATTTGTCCTGCAGAGACCGAAGCTCCAGCCAAAAGAAAAGCGGGTGTCAAAGTCGCCTTGTCGCCCGCAATGCTGGCGCGCGTGCTGGCAGTGATGACAGTCAGCGCAGCCACAGGCAGTATCTTGTTCAATCTCACGACCAACGGTAATGGCCAGTTGATGGCCGAACGCTTTCAGGGGGTTGTGGATGATCCTGCAACGCTCGGTATGCTACTCGCAGTCATCTACACGGTTGCTTCGCTGATGCAAGTACTTGTGGGTAAGTTGCTTGACCACTTTGCAGTCAGACCCATATTCCTGGGGATTGTATTGTTGCAGATCCCCTTGCTGCTCATGGCTTCATTTGCTCAGGGCTGGTGGTTGTTTGCAGCACTGCTGGGTGTGATGGTTTTTATATTCGGCGCAGTCCCTTTTGTAGACATCATGATTGTGCGTTATGTCGATGATCGCTCCCGCTCACGCGTCGCGGGAATCCGGTTGGCTGTTTCACTCGGGATCAGTTCGTTTGCGGTATGGCTGCTCGGGCCTGCAGTCAAAGGCCTCGGTTTTGAAACCTTGCTCTGGGTGATGGCAGGTTGTGCAGGCTGTACTGCAATCGTTGTGTTATTTTTGCCAACAGAATCTTCTCCTCCAAGGATCCCTACATGAGTACGGTCGCTAAACTTGAATACGCCGAGGCTCAGCCTTTGCTTGCTACGCTGCCAGAGTGGCAATACCAGAAAGACCGAGGTGGCTTGATCAAGCGGGATTTTAAATTTTCGAATTTCATCGAGGCCTTTGGCTTTATGTCACGTGTGGCATTGCTTGCCGAAAAGTCCGACCATCATCCTGAATGGTTCAATGTCTATAACCGTGTCTCGATCACACTGACTACACATGATGCACAAGGGCTATCCATGCGCGATATCGAACTTGCCCGCTTGATTGACGATATCGCTTAAGGCTCTTTCACGATGCACTGGCTGTTGTGTGTGCCGGCTACCCAGAGTTTATAAGTCATTTAATCTGTTTCTTGTGATGTTAGCCTGATCTGTCAGTGCCTTGAATGATTCTGTATCCATCTTTTCAAGGGTGCGATAGACCATGCCAAGGCGGAAGTTTTTTGACAACTTTTCCTTGTGTCGTGCAAAAAAATCCCAGTACAAGGCGTTGAACGGACAGGCTTTTTCGCCTTCTCGCAGTTTTTTGTTGTAGTGACAGCCTTTGCAATAGTCGCTCATCCGGTCAATGTAGGCAGCACTCGAAACATAAGGCTTTGTCGCGAGCAGCCCACCATCCGCGTACTGGCTCATGCCAACCGTGTTGGGCAATTCAACCCATTCAAATGCATCGATATAGACCCCCAGATACCAGCGGTGAACTGCTGCCGGATCCAGCCCCGCGAGTAAAGAGAAATTGCCGATAATCATCAATCTCTGAATGTGATGGGCGTAGGCATGTTCAAGAGATTGCCCGATCGCATGTGACATACAGCGCATGTTTGTCTGCCCGGTCCAGAACCATTCTGGCAGCGCATTCTGGTGTTCAAAGACATTATGGTTTTCGTAGCCCGGCATCTGGGCCCAGTAAATCCCGCGAACATATTCACGCCAGCCGATTATTTGCCGGATAAAACCTTCCGCAGTGGCAAGTGATACGCGTCCCTCCTGCCAGGCCCGCTCCGCGCGTTCAACGACTTCATGCGGGTTGAGCATTTTGGTATTCAGTGCAAAAGAGATGAGCGCGTGAAACAAGCGCCAGCCTTTGATGCTCATGGCATCCTGATAGTTACCAAAATCGGGCAGAATCTGTTTAATAAAGGTGTCGAGTTGTTTGAGCGCCTCAGCGCGATCAACAGGCCAGGCAAAGGACTGGGCTTGTGGATTGCCAAAGCTCTTGACGCCCGCTGCCTCAATACTTTTCCAGAGTGCGCTGTGATCGTGCCGGCTGCGGCAATCCTCGGGCTCAGGTGGCGTACCCGTCCAGGCCTTGCGGTTTTCCTGGTCAAAATTCCACTGGTCACCCATGGGTTTTTTAGCATCTTGCATCAGGACCCCGTGCCGGGTGCGGATCTGGCGATAAAAACGTTCCATCAACCATTGCTTCTGACCGACAAAAAGTTTGGCTGTTTCGAGCCGCTCGGTGTAGAAATGCTCGCTTGAAACCATTGCTGATTCAATTTGCAATGTTTGGGTAAATGTTTTGAGCTGTTCGTCGAGTCGCCATTCATCAGGCTCCTGATATTCAAAGCGCTGACACTGGTATTGCGCGATGAGTTGTTCAATGTTTGCTGTGAGAGACTGTTGATTGTCACTGTCATCGATTGCGATGTAATGCACGCGATGACCTCTGGTCTTGAGCGCACCAGCCAGTGCTCGCATCCCCGCAAAAACGCCAATGATCTTTTGCGCATGATGCAGGACATAGTCCGTTTCCTGCCGAATTTCCATCAGGGTGTAAATGGTGTCGGGGGAGGGCGTGATCAACCAGCTATGTTCTGGATTCAGCTGGTCGCCGAGTATGAGTCTGAGAGTGGTCATTAAGTGCCTAAGTTGTTGCCCTGGCCGATATGCGGCATTTGTCTGAACAGTATTTGACCTGATCCCAGTCGCGTGCCCATTTTTTGCGCCAGGTAAAGGGCCTGGAGCAATGCTGGCAGGGCTTGCTGGGTAACTGATTTTTTTTAAGGCCACGCATGGCGGAGTCGTTGCTCATCAGAACTCAAACGACTGTTGCGGCGAAGGAAGCCCGGCAGCGCTACGCGCACTGCCCGTGCGAGGCAGTGTACGCTTGCGCGAGGCGTGTTTTTCTACGACTGCGGCTTTTCCAGCCCTCACCTCTGATTGTGCACGCAGTGTGAATAGTTTTTTCTTTGCTGCCCGAGTCGCTTCGTCCAGATTCACGAGTGGTTGTGCAATATCCTGAGTGAGATGCAAGCCGTGCTGCGTGAGTAATGAGTCTGGCATACGCCAGGGCTCAAAAATCCAGGTGTCAGGCACTTTTTTTAAGGCTGGAATCCAGCGACGCACAAAAACGCCTTGAGGGTCATGGTCGCGTGCCTGTTTGATCGGGTTGTAGATCCTTGGAATGTTGATCCCTGTTGTGCCTGATTGCATCTGGATCTGGCTCCAGTGGATTCCAGGTTCATAGTCCAGGAATTGTCGTGCCAGCCAGTTGCCAATGGGTTTCCAGTGCAACCATAACGGATAGCCCGCTGTAGAAACCAGCATGGCACGCATTCTGAAGTTCAACCAGCCTGTTTCTCTGAGCATGGCCACGCATGCATCAATCAGCGGCCAGCCCGTGCGTCCTGACACAAGTGCCTCAAAGTGTTCTGCATTCCAGTCGTTTTCCCGCAAGCCGTCGTAGCCCCGGTGCAGGTTCTGATGTTCAAGTGCGGGCTCGCTTTCCAGTTTTTGAATAAAGTGGCAATGCCAGTACAGACGGCTGACAAACGCATTGAGCCCTTTGGAGCGCTGAGTGTCACCAGGATGCAGGCACGCGAGTTGTGCGGCTGTAGCTTGCACCACTTCACGCAAACTGAGGCAACCGTAGGCCAGGTAGGCTGAAATCCGCGAGCAGGCTGTGGGTGCAGAAAGTGGCGATGAAATTCCGCCCCGATACTGATTGCTGCGCGAAGTCAGAAAGCTTTCAAGTACGGTTAAGGCGTGTGTGCGGCCACCAGCTTGTCTGTTGGGTGGGTCGTATGGATCCAGGCCCAGCTCAGCAGGGCTGGGTGGCCTGGGTTCTTGCCAGGGCAGCGTCACGCCTTGAATTCTTGTGGGTGCATCGATCTGCGGCATGCTGACATGCGTATCCCAATGATTTTTCCACAAATTGCGATCTTTGAGACGTCGCACCACGCCGAACTGTTGAAACTCGCACCACTTAACGTCTGTCGCCTTACACCACCGTGCGATGTCAAGGTCGCGCTGATAACTCAGTCCATTTCCTGTTTCTTCGTGCGAGTACAGACGGTGAAAAGGTTGCAGAGAATGAAGCCGTTGCAGGACCTCACTGGCCTGTCCTGTTACTACATACAGGATTGCACCACATCGCTTGATGGCGAGATAGAGTTCTCGCAGACTTTCAAGAATGAACTGGTAGTGCTGGGCGGCGGCATCCGGCGCCGACCACAGTTTGGGTTCTATCACATACAGGCACAGGACAGGGCCAGACTTGAGGGCGGCGTTCAGCGCTGCATGATCGTGCAAGCGTAAATCACGTTTGAACCACACTACGCTGTAAGACATGAAAATGACCTGGAACAAAGTACTTAAAGCAAAATGCCTGGAGTCAATCTTAACAGCCGAGCTCACTCAGGCTGGGATGCTCGTCCGGACGTCTGCCAAGTGGCCAGTGAAACTTGCGCTCGGAGGCTGTGATATTGAGATCATTGATGCTTGCAAAACGATTCATCATGAAACCCTGATCGTTGAACTCCCAGTTTTCATTACCATACGAGCGGTACCACTGACCCGCTTGATCATGCCACTCGTAGGCAAAACGCACGGCAATTCGATTGTGATGGAATGCCCACAACTCCTTAATCAGGCGATACTCCAGTTCCTTTGCCCATTTGGTCTCCAGGAATTCTTTGACTTGTTCGCGGCCAATCGGGAACTGGGTACGGTTGCGCCAGTGCGTGTCCTCGGTATAGACGAGACTGACACGTGCTGGATCGCGGCTGTTCCAGGCGTCTTCGGCCATGCGAACTTTCTGGGTGGCGGTCTCGTGGTTAAAAGGCGGGAGGGGTGGTTTGGTTTCCATCTTGATTCCTTTATACCCAGCTTTCCATATTGTTTGTTAACGCTTCGAGCACAAAGGGATGCAACGCACCACCACCGGTGCTTTCGATGTGGGCGACTAGCGCTTTGCGCATGCGTGGATCCCAGAATTTGCGGATGTGATCAGCAAGGCCGTGCTGGGCCTCGGCACGATCAGGCATTGCCTGAAAGAAGTCACCCATGCGATTGGCCATGTGTACGAGATTATCGATATCCATATTTTTTACCGCCTGATAATGAATTGATACATGTTTGTTCTGCCAGCTGCATTTTTTCAGCGTGACTGTAAATCGTCCATTTGCCTGGCCGCGCAAAACCAATCAGGCACAGGCCATGTTCTTGCGCGAGCTGCACGGCCAGGCTGGTGGGTGCAGAGATCGCAACCAGAAAGTGAAAACCCGCAATAATCGTCTTTTGCACCATTTCCATACTTGCCCGGCTGGTGATGATCAGCATGCCTTCTCGCCAGTCCTGACGCCCGCTACGCAGTCCTGCACCAATCAGTTTATCCAGTGCATTGTGACGACCAACGTCTTCTCGCATCAGCATGAAGGCGCCATGCATATCAAACCATGCTGCTGCGTGGGTGGCTCCAGTCGACTGCTGCAAGATTTGGTGCTGACGCAAGTCTTTGAGTGCCGCCTCAATACTGCCCGCTTCAAGTTTTGCGTGCGAAGCAGGCAAAGAGGGCATCTGACGGACAACCTGCGTCAGGTTTTCCGTCCCACACAAGCCGCAGCCCGTACGCCCAGTCATATTGCGGCGCTTTTCTTTCAAACTGACGAAATTTTCTGCGGCAATATCAATTTGTGCGGTGATACCGTCAGGCCCGGATTCAAGCTCGATGTCATAGACCTGTGACACGTGATCCACGATGCCTTCCGAGATCGCAAAACCCAACGCAAAATCCTCCAGATCCTGAGGCGTCGCCAGCATTACCACATGTGAAACACCATTGAACTCAAGCGCAATGGGTGTTTCTTGTGCCAGCTCATCCTGCATGCGATGAGGCTGGCCGTCTTGCACGACCTCAACGACAGCCTTGCAGCTTGCCTCAATGGGCCACCTGAAAGATTGATCCGGACGCATTGCTCCTATTTTCCCTGTCCAGTTGTGGCAACTTGCCGGACCGCTTCATCTTTGTGATGCAGCAACTCCATTTGCTCGGTATTGAATGCGCTGTAATCCTTTTGCCAGACCGAAGGTTGAGATACAGGCATGACCTGAACAGCCGTGACTTTATATTCCGGACAGTTGGTGGCCCAGTCTGAACTGTCTGTCGTGATGACATTGGCGCCGGACTCAGGGAAGTGGAAGGTGGTGTAGACCACACCTGGTTGCATCCGTTCTGTGACTTTTGCACGCAGAACGGTGTCGCCTGCACGGCTCTGAATTCCTACCCAGTCGCCATCATTGATGCCGCGGTCTTCTGCATCCTGAGGATGCAGTTCGAGCAGATCTTCATGGTGCCACTGGCTGTTAGCGGTACGGCGGGTTTGTGCGCCAACGTTGTACTGGGACAGAATCCGTCCTGTTGTCAGAATCAACGGGAATTTGCGGGTCACCTTTTCGTCGCTTGCCACGTATTGCGTGATGATGAAGCGTCCCTTGCCGCGCACAAACTTGTCAATGTGCATGATCGGTGTGCCAGCTTCTTCGGTATCTTCGTTGCAAGGCCACTGCACACTACCGAGACGATCGATTTTTTCAAAGCTGACACCGGCAAAAGAGGGGGTCAGTGCGGCAATCTCATCCATGATCTCGCTAGGGTGCTTGTAGTCCATGGGATAGCCCAATGCATTGGAGAGCAGCATAGTGCCCTGCCAGTCTGCATAGGTTGCCATGGGAGGCATGACCTGGCGAACCCGGCTGATTCGTCGTTCTGCGTTGGTAAAGGTCCCGTCTTTTTCGAGGAAAGATGAACCAGGCAGGAACACATGTGCATATTTGGCCGTTTCGTTCAGAAAGATATCTTGCACGACGATACATTCCATCGCCATCATTGCTGCGGCCACATGCTGCGTATCCGGATCGGACTGAACGATGTCTTCGCCCTGGCAATAGAGACCCTTAAAGGTTCCATCCATTGCTGCGTCGAACATGTTTGGAATCCGCAAACCAGGTTCAGCTTGCAGTGTGACGCCCCAGGCAGACTCAAACAGCGACCGTGTGGTGGTGTCTGAGATATGACGGTAGCCTGGCAGTTCGTGTGGAAAGCTCCCCATATCGCAACTGCCCTGGACGTTGTTCTGACCACGCAGGGGATTGACCCCCACACCTTCTCGTCCAATGTTGCCCGTCGCCATGGCCAGATTTGCAATGCCCATGACGGCTGTTGAGCCTTGTGCATGTTCGGTCACACCAAGACCGTAATAGATTGCGCCGTTGACCTGACCTTCCGGCCCACTGAGCTTTTGTCCGGCGGCACCCTTTGCAAACAGACGGGCAGCACCCCTGACCAGTTCAGCAGGCACGCCCGTGACCGCTGCAGTGGCCTCGGGTGAGTGTTCATCTTTGCTGACAAACTCACGCCATTCGCCAAAGGATTTGTCCTCGCAACGTTCGGCAATATAGGCGGCATCCATCAGGCCTTCTGTCACGATCACATGCGCCAGTGCAGTCACCATTGCAACGTTCGTACCGGGTTTGAGTGCCAGATGAAAGTCAGCCTTGATATGTGGGGACTCGACTATGTCAATACGGCGTGGATCGATCACGATCAGGCGAGCACCCTGGCGCAGGCGGCGTTTCATGCGCGAGGCAAAGACTGGGTGGCCATCTGTCGGGTTTGCGCCCATTACCAGGATGACATCAGCTTTTGCAACGGACTTGAAGGTTTGTGTGCCGGCAGACGTGCCAAGTGTCTGGCCCAGTCCATACCCTGTTGGTGAATGACATACACGGGCACAGGTATCGACGTTATTGTTGCCAAAGGCCGCACGGATGAGTTTCTGGACCAGATAGGTTTCTTCGTTGGTGCAGCGCGATGAGGTAATTCCTCCAATGGAATCACGTCCATATGTCGACTGGATGCGTTTGAATTCGCTTGCCGCGTAGCCGATTGCTTCTTCCCAGCTGACTTCCTGCCAGGGATCCTTGATGCTCTTGCGAATCATCGGTTTGGTGATGCGATCCTTGTGTGTCGCATAGCCCCAGGCAAAGCGACCTTTGACACAAGAGTGGCCTTCATTGGCCTTGCCGTCTTTCCAGGGCGTCATGCGTACGACTTCGTTGCCTTTCATTTCGGCTTTAAAGCCGCAACCGACGCCACAATAGGCACAGGTCGTGATGATGCTGTGCTCGGGCTGACCCAGCCAGATAATGGATTTTTCCTGTAGCGTCGCGGTCGGGCAGGCTGATACACAGGCGCCACAGCTGACGCATTCGGACTCCATGAACGGCTCGTCCTGACCAGGCGAGACACGAGAGTCAAAACCCCGGCCACTGATTGTCAGGGCAAAGGTCCCTTGCGTTTCTTCACAGGCACGCACGCAGCGGTTACAGACGATGCACTTCGAGGCATCGTAGGTAAAGTATGGATTGGATTCGTCTTTGGTGCTATTGAGGTGGTTTGCACCGTCCGTGCCATAACGCACGTTGCGCAGGCCCGTGACCCCGGCCATGTCCTGCAGCTCGCAATCGCCGTTGGCCGCACAGGTCAGGCAGTCCAGTGGATGATCGGAGATGTAGAGTTCCATCACGCCTTTGCGCAAATCTTGCAGCTTAGGCGTTTGTGTGCGTACTTTCATCCCCGCCTCGGCGGGGGTTGTGCACGAAGCAGGAAAACCCTTTCGTCCTTCGATTTCGACCAGACACAGGCGACATGAACCAAACGGTTCAAGGCTGTCCGTGGCGCAAAGTTTTGGAATTTGCGTGCCGGCCATCATGGCCGCACGCATCAGTGAGGTGCCAGCCGGAACGGTGACTTCGCAACCGTCGATATCCAGCGTCACCATCTGTGTGGATTCGCTTTCGGGTGTGCCAAAATCTCTTTGTATGATTTGCTCAATCATGATGTCGTCCTTTTATCGCAAGTGTGTCGGATCGCAATAGATCCGTTCACGCAATTCCAAAATCTTCAGGAAAGTGGTTCAACGCTGAAAGCACAGGATTGGGTGTCATGCCGCCCATTGCGCAGAGAGAGCCGTATGTCATGGTGTTACACAAGTCGCGTAACAGCACGACGTGCTGCTCCCGGTTTGTATTGGCGGTGATTTTGTCAATGACCTCTACGCCGCGCGTCGATCCGATTCGACAGGGAGTGCACTTGCCACATGATTCAATTGCACAGAATTCCATTGCGTAGCGTGCAAGCTTTGACATGTTGGCCGTATCATCGTGCACCACAATGCCACCGTGGCCAAGTGTGCCACCAATCGCGAGATAGGCCTCATAGTCCAGCGGCAGATCCCATTGTGATTCTGGAATATAAGTGCCGAGTGGACCGCCAACTTGTATGGCCTTGACCGGGCGGCCGGATTTTGAGCCGCCACCAAAATTAAAGACAAGTTCGCGCAGGGTCAGGCCAAATGCCTTTTCGACCAGGCCACCTTGTTTGATATTGCCAGCAAGCTGAAAGGGCAGCGTGCCAAGCGAACGGCCCATACCGTAGCTTTTGTAGGCTGCAGCACCCTTGGACAGGATGACCGGCACACTGGCCAGCGTGATGACGTTGTTGATGACCGTGGGTTGTCCAAACAGCCCCTCGATTGCAGGCAGCGGCGGCTTGGCACGCACGATGCCGCGACGGCCTTCGATACTTTCAAGTAGCGCAGTTTCTTCGCCACAGACGTAGGAGCCGGCTGCTTTGCGCACCTGCAGCGTAAATGAATGACCGCTGTCCAGAATGTCATTGCCCAGGAATCCCGCCAGTTCAGCGGTCGCGATGGCTTCGTTCAAGGCAGCGATGGCATGAGGATACTCAGAGCGCACATAGATATAGCCCTGCGTTGCGCCTGTTGCCAGTCCGGCGATCGTCATGCCTTCGATCAGCATATAGGGATCACCTTCCATCGTCATACGATCGGAAAATGTTCCAGAATCGCCTTCGTCGGCATTGCAGACAACATATTTTTGATCTGCAGGGGTGTTAAGCACGGTCTTCCATTTAATACCGGCTGGAAAAGCCGCACCGCCACGACCACGCAAACCTGCCTCGAGCACTTCCTGCACAATGTCGGCCGAAGACATGCCTAGCGCACGGCGCAAGCCATCAAAGCCCTGGTGATTTTCATAGTCGTCGAGCGACACAGGATCTGTGATGCCCATCCGTGCAAAGGTCAGACGTTCCTGATTTTTAAGATAGGGAATTTCTTCAGTGCGTCCGAGGCAGAGCGGATGTGCCTTGGCATCGATCAGTCCTGCATCAAACAAACCGGCAACATCGCCAGGCGTGACGGGGCCGTAGGCGACACGTCCTGCCGAGGTGTCGACCTCCACGAGTGGTTCGAGCCAGAACATGCCGCGTGAACTATTGCGCACGATCTTGACGGTCTGACCGCGTCTGGCGGCTTCTTGAGAAATGCTGCGGGCAACCCGATCGGCACCGACCGCAAGGGCGGCAGAGTCGCGAGGAATATAAATGGTGGTGCTCATGCTTGACTCCGGACTTCAGCAACAAGTGCATCAAAGGCTTCGGGGGTCATGCGGGCATGGACCTCCTCGTTAATTGACAGCGCAGGAGATGAGGCGCACAGG
>CANCOC010000028.1 GCA_947379755.1 Alcaligenaceae bacterium
TCGACCGCCTGGCTCTGCAGCCCGGAGAATGGGAAGAAATCTCTGCCGAACATACTCGACTGGCCAATGGCCAGTCATTGCTGGATGGTGCCGCACTCACCCTGACGCTGCTTGATGAAGATGACGCATCGATCCACCATCAGCTCTCGGGCGCTGTACAACGTGTGAGCCAGCTGCTCAGACATGACGCCAGTTTGCAAACCATTCATGATGCACTGGACTCCGCGCGCATCGGTGTCAGCGAGGCCATTTCGGATCTCAACGCCTATCTGTCGCATGCCGAGCTTGATCCTGAACGCCTGGCAATGGTCGAAGACCGAATGCGGCTTGTGTTTGATACGGCCCGCAAATTCAAAGTCGAGCCCGATCAGCTATATGCCCTGCACGAAAAACTCCGCACCGAGCATCAGGCACTGCAAGCTACTGCAGACGTTGCATCGCTCAAACGCAGTGCTCTCGCGCTCCAGGCCACATATCAGACCGCAGCCGGCAACCTGACCGCTGCACGGCGGCAGTCCGCACAGGATCTCGCAAAAATGGTGAGTCAGGCGATGCAGACGCTTGCCATGCAGGGTGGACAGTTTGAAATTGCGCTCAGCGCTGCAACGCCCGCCGGACACGGACAGGATCTGATTGAGTTCCTGGTTGCAGGTCACGCGGGCACGCCTGCCCGTCCGTTGGCAAAAGTTGCCTCTGGTGGCGAACTTGCCAGGATTTCACTGGCACTCTCGGTGATTGCCAGTCGCGCCGCACGCGTGCCGACACTGATTTTCGATGAGGTCGACAGTGGAATCGGGGGCGCAGTGGCCGAAGTCGTCGGCAATCTGCTCAGGGAACTTGGTGCACGCCACCAGGTACTGTGCGTGACCCACCTGCCTCAGGTGGCCGCGCGCGGCCAACAGCATTTTCAGGTCAGTAAAACAATGGTGGGCGATACGACACAATCATGCATCACGCCTCTCAGTGAACAGCCAAGGGTCGAAGAAATCGCCCGCATGCTGGGGGGGCTAAAAATTACAGCCACTACACGTCAACATGCACAGGAAATGCTCGGCGCCTGAAAATAAGTCATCAGTCAAAAAAACCCGGCAGAACGTTACCGACCGGTCGAGTTGCAGGCTGCACATACTCCGTACAACACCATTGCATGGCTCTCAAGGGTAAAACCATTATCCCGCGCGACTTTATGCTGACGTTTTTCGATATCCGCGTCTGAAAATTCGGCAACTTTGCCACAGTGCGTGCAAATCAGGTGATCGTGGTGATCGCCGTCATTGAGCTCAAAAATTGCCTTGCCACCATCGAACTGGCTGCGCGACAGGATGCCCGCCTGTTCGAACTGTGTCAGCACGCGGTAAACCGTTGCGAGCCCGATCTCGACATTTTCACCAATCAGGACGCGATAAACGTCCTCGGCGCTCAGGTGACGCTGACCCGACTTGTGGAAAATATCCATAATTTTCAGGCGTGGAAAAGTTGCCTTCAGACCTACGTTTTTCAGGCCACTCTGGTCGTTTTCAGTTTGCAAGGTAGTCCCCTGGTGCAGTGCGCCACACCCGCTCAATCAGAGCAAAATAGCTCTATTCAGGATTTTAGTCGTTAAACGACCAACGTCTGATCGTGTAAACCTTTATGATAACGTCTTTGCTAGTTAAATCGATAGAGGTTCGTAGTGGCCATGTTCCGTCCTTTTGCTTCGCATCTTCGCGCCACCCTGGCAGTCGTTGCAGTGATGACCGTCCTGACAGGATGTGAATCATCCCGCTGGGGCTTCCCCTACAAGAATAGCGTCCAGCAGGGCAACTGGATCACCAAAGATCAGGTTGGCATGTTGCGCGAGGGCATGACCCGCGAACAGGTCAGGTTCGCGCTGGGCACCTCCACACTGAACAGCGTCTGGCACAGCGATCGCTGGGACTACCCATATTTTTTCCGCTCCGGTAGCGGAAAAACCGAAGAGCGCACATTCACGGTGTTTTTCAAAAACAACCAGCTCTCTAACTGGAAAGGCGATGAGCAACCCGAGTTGCAACCTTTCCAGCTGGCGCGCGAAGAAGTCGGCATTTCAAAGCGTGAGGATGCCCAGCTCAAACTGGATGCCACACGCGAAGCGAATGATGCAGGCCTGCCCATGCCCATCGAGATGGCACCAGGGCTGACACTGGGTCAAACACTCGGCGACACCTCTGTCTCCGACCCGACGGCACTGCCTGGCGATCCAGACGATGCACCGATGCCACTCGAATAATCCATACTACACAAGAGTTTTGTCATGATGCGAATTGCAATTGCAGGTGCCAGCGGACGCATGGGACGAATGCTGATCGAGGCGATTCACCAATCGGTCGATCTCACACTCACCGTGGCACTGGATCAGCCTGCCAGCCCGACGCTCGGACAAGACGCCAGTGCATTTCTGGGCGTATCAAGCGGGGTGATGATCACAGATCAGCTCTCAGCGCTCAAGCAAGCTGACTGTCTCATCGACTTCACGCGACCAGAGGGCTCCCTGCTTCATCTGCAAGCGTGCGTTGCACATCAGGTCAACATGGTGATCGGTACAACAGGGTTTGACGAAGCTGGCAAGGCTGCCATTGCCCAGGCGGCCGAATCAATCGCTGTCGTGTTTGCGCCCAATATGAGTGTCGGGGTCAATGCCACACTGAAGTTACTGGACCTTGCTGCCCGCATTCTGAATGAAGGCTATGACGTAGAGGTGTTCGAAGCCCACCATAAACACAAGGTGGATGCGCCCTCTGGGACCGCCCTCAAAATGGGTGAAGTGATTGCAAACGCCTGGGGCAAGCCTCTGGACGACATTGCTACCTGGGCACGTCACGGCCTGACTGGTCCGCGCGAAACAGGTTCAATCGGCTTTTCGTCCGTACGTGGCGGAGATATTGTCGGTGATCACACCGTGTATTTCTGTGGCACGGGCGAACGGATCGAAATCACCCACAAGTCCAGCAGCCGCGCCGGCTACGCCGAAGGCAGTCTGCGTGCCGCACGCTTCCTGGCAGGCAAGTCGGCAGGTTTATTTGATATGCAGACAGTGCTCAGCCTCTAAGCCCTGACCAGCAACCACAACAGGTTCGATCTCAAGCGTGACGCCAAACTGCTGCAGCACGCTCTGCTGCACGCTGCGGGCCAGTGCGAGCAATTCACCTGCAGTGGCTTGTCCGTAATTGACAAGCACCAGCGCCTGATGCGTATGCACGCCCACCCGTCCCACCCTGCGACCTTTCCAACCCGCCTGTTCAATCATCCATCCTGCGGCGAGCTTGTATGTCTGGCCGGGCTGCTGATATGCGACCAGACCAGGGAATAAGGTCTTGAGTGCCTTGAACTTTTCAGTAGATACGACTGGATTTTTAAAGAAACTGCCTGCATTGCCCAAGACGGCAGGATCAGGCAATTTAGTCCGGCGAATCTCACACACTGCATCAAAAATCTGACTGGCCTTCACCTCTGCCACCGGGATGGCCGAAAGAATCGGATGACGCAGCAAATCCGGATACGCGAGTACAGGCTGCCAGGGCCGGGGCAGGATGAACCTGACGGAAAGAATGATCCACTGCCCCAGGCCCGCGCGCTTGAACAGGCTGTCGCGATAGTGAAAACCGCAATCTGCACGATTGAACTCGACTATTTTTCCTTCCGGGATATGCCAGGCCGTGACCGACTCAATCCGCGTGTCGAGTTCAATGCCATACGCACCGATATTTTGCACGGGCGCAGCACCGACCGTTCCCGGAATCAGTGCCATATTTTCCAGACCATTCCAGCCGTTTGCCACCGTCATCCTGACAAAATCGTGCCAGTTTTCACCGCCCGCGACGTCGATGACCCATGCATCCGGGCTCGCCTCGACTAAGGTGATGCCTCTGAGCGCCACCCGCACAACCAGACCGGACAAGTGCTCGGGCAACACCACATTACTGCCTGCCCCCAGCACCAGGGTCTGGCCCGACTCGCGCGCGCGTTGCGAAACACGGGCAAGCTGGTCGCGCGAGGTGAGCTCCACGACATGGCGGGCCTTGCAGGAGAGACCGAGCGTGTTGCTGGCGGTCAGGTCAGTGGGCGGGACGTGAAAGACGATTGGCATTGAAACAAGGGCTAATTTTGGCTACGAAAAGTACGCACGGCATGCCTTGGCATACAACACGAATATTTATGCTATATTACTGGTCTTCGCTAATAGTACTTGATCTTAAAGCGGCACCTGACTAGTCTTCGACTCTGTTGAAAACAAGTAAAAAGTGAATCAGTTTGTTGTGTGAATTTTGGCCCTCACATTTCAAAAGAATCATTCAGACGCTTCGATTTTGGTGTATAATTTGCGACTTCTCAAGCGGGAGTAGCTCAGTTGGTAGAGCGCAACCTTGCCAAGGTTGAGGTCGAGAGTTCGAGACTCTTCTCCCGCTCCAAATTCTAAAAAGGGGAAGCACATGTTGCTTCCCCTTTTTTAGTTTTGCACAGGCGCAATGGCAGAGTGGTTATGTACCGGATTGCAAATCCGAGTAGGTCGGTTCGATTCCGGCTTGCGCCTCCAGCATCTTCTCCAATACTTTTTGCATTGATTCAGTCTTTTATACATCCGGACTGTTAACAAATGCCTTCAGATACCTTCCCTTCTGTACTTGCATCACATCCATCGTTGATCACCCGCGCAATCGCTGTCCGGATCTTCTTGAGCTTCGCCATAGGTTATTTCATTTCCTATGCCTTGCGCTCGGTCAACGCAGCGCTCGCCCCACTGCTGGCAGCAGATCTGCACCTGTCGGCCAGCGAACTCGGATGGCTGTCTTCAGCATTTTTTCTTGCTTTCGCTGCCATGCAGCTGCCGCTGGGAATCTGGCTGGACCGTTATGGTGCGCGTCGCACCGAATCCACGCTATTACTGATTGCCGCACTGGGTGCATGCATTGTCTCGCAGGGCACGACACTATGGGTCATTTCTCTTGGCCGCATTCTGATTGGCGTTGGTGTTGCAGCCTGCCTGATGGCGCCCTACTCTTATTTTCGTCGCAGCTTCCCTGCCGAGCGTCAGGCACAGCTTGCGATGTGGATGCTGATCGCGGGCACTTCGGGCGCGTTGGTCGCAACTCAGCCCGCTCTGGCGATCGCTTTATGGCTGGGATGGAGACAGTTCTTTATCATGGCGGCCATTTTGCTGGTCTGCGCCGCCGCTGCTGTATTTTTCTTTGCCGGTGACCATGATCGCCAGACCACCTCTCAGGCAAAAGGTACTCAATCCGCAGGTTTTTTTTCGCTAATCCGTCATCCTGCGATGCTTCGGGTGATTCCAACCACCATCTTTTTTTCAGGTGCGTTTGCTGCGTTGCAATCGCTCTGGGCGGGACCCTGGATGACGCAAGTCCTCCTCATGAGCGCACAGCAGGCGGGCCGCAGCCTGCTCTACTTTAATTCGGCCCTTCTGGCGAGCTATATTGCCATGAGTGTGCTGAGCCCCCGACTCGAAAAGAAAGGTTATTCACTTGCCTGGCAATCCCTGGTGGCTTTTATATGGTTTCCGATATGCCTGGGCACGATGCTTGTGTGGCAAACCCCCGGCTCATGGGTCATGTGGCTCATTCTTGCCCCGGGTGTGCCAGCAGTCATTCTGATGCAAACTCAAACCGCCCTGGCATTCCCAAAGCACATGGCAGGTCGCGTACTCACCACCTTTAATTTGATCATGTTTGGCGGTGCATTCGGCATTCAGTGGGGAATCGGCCTGCTGACCGATCTGTTTGCCGCGCAAGGCTACACACCGCGCCATGCGCTAACCTTGTCGTTTACCTGTCTTGTTGCAATGCAGCTTGCGAGCTTATGCTGGTTTCTGATGCGTCGACCGGTCGCCAGACCAGACGATGCCTAACACTGGGGATCTCATCCAATGGATCAATCTGTACTCGATGCACTGCAACGCTGGCCTGATGTGCCTGCGGTCTATGGCTGGCTTTCCCTGTCTGCCCGGGGTGAATGGCGCCTGCATCCCTTAGGTGATGCGCAAACCGGTGGTCCGGGTGAAGGCATATCCAATCAGCAGATCCTGGGTTTCATGGGACGCAACTATGCCTGTGAACCGGATGGCGCATGGTTTTTCCAGAACGGTCCCCAGCGTGTCTACGTACGGCTAGATGCCGCACCCTTTGTCGGGCACCTGCGCCCCGAGAGCGGCACGCTGGTGACGCATCATGGCAAAGAAATCAGCCAGGTGACGGCATGGCTCACCGACGACACCGGACAAATGTATGCACAGACCGATTTAGGTGGTGTGCGAATCGACGATCGAGACCTGATCGCCCTGACAGAACTCCTGAAAACAGACGAGGGTTCGTCTTTGCTCAATGTTCTGGGCACAATCGATGCAAACGGCACCATCACGGTGTCCGATCCCGAAGGCCACTATCGCGCGTTCAGAAGCCCCGCACCCTGCTTTCTGATCCTGCACCAGGACATACCAGAACGCTTAGGTTTTATTCATAATCCCACGGTCGCTCCACAGTAGGTCCAACTGGCTTAGAATAGGCACCTATGAGCCAAGAGACAGAGTTCTATTTCCCCGCCCCCCGACTGCAAAAATTCTGCAGCCAATGCGCAACCGCAATTACGCGTCGCATCCCACCCGGTGACAACCGGGAGCGTGATCTGTGCGAACAATGCGGCGCCGTTCACTATCAGAATCCAAGGCTGGTCGTGGGCACACTTCCCGTCTGGCAAAATAAAGTGCTGTTGTGTCTGCGGGCAATTGAGCCGCGCGCCAACACCTGGACCTTGCCTGCAGGGTTCATGGAATTAGCCGAAACTATTTCGCAAGGTGCCGAGCGCGAAACCCAGGAAGAAGCCGGCGTCAGGATTGAGCTCGGTGGCCTCTACACCGTGATTGACATCCCGCAGGTCGATCAGGTGCATGTCTACTTTCTGGCACAGGCACTTGGCCCTGAACTTGATCCGGGTCCTGAGACGATTGAAGCGCGCTGGTACACACTCGATGAAATCCCCTGGGATAATCTCGCATTCAAATCTGTGTCCACCACGCTCAAGCATTACATACATGACCTTGAGTCCGGACTGTTTGCGACCCGTCACTACTCCCTTGGAATCACCCAAAACTGATCAGGCAACGCGGGCGTGTCATCCTTGAAACTCCCCTGGCTGGAATCCGACTCACACTTTCCGCCCGTGCACAGCGCGCTGAAGGACCCCCCTGGATTGCTCGCCGCAGGAGCAGACCTGTCCATTGTCCGCTTGCGCTCAGCGTACAGACAAGGGATCTTCCCCTGGTTTCAGGATGGGGAACCCATTCTCTGGTGGTCACCCGAGCCTCGCATGGTGCTCAAATGTGATGAGTTTCACCCATCACATTCTTTACGCAAACGACTCAGACAAATCGCCAGCCATCAGCAGGCCGGCAACTTTGAGGTCGTGGTCAAAGTTGACACAGCTTTGCATACGGTCATGCAGGGGTGCGCACGTCGTACGCTAAGCGATGGCCCGGGTACCTGGATTACGCCCGAGATCGAGCTGGCCTATCAAGCCTGGCATCTCGCAGGCGAGGTGCACAGCATCGAGACCTGGATGGGACAGCAACTGGTGGGTGGGCTATATGGGGTGAGCCTGGGCAAGATGTTTTATGGCGAATCCATGTTTAGTCATGCAACCGATGCCTCAAAAATTGCACTGGCACATCTCGTGCTCTTTTTACGCAGGCAAGGCGTCGACTGGATTGACTGCCAAATGAAAACAGAGCATCTTGGTCGCCTGGGTGCCAGACCTGTATCGCGCGAGCAATTTATCGAGCATGTGCGTGTTGCCAGCGCACAGCCTGCCACCAAGTGGGGGACTGGCTGGATAGACCACGAGGGAATGTTACGTCATGAGCAACATTAAAGAGCTTCCTTTTGCAGCCTTGCAGTTTTATGCCACGGCGACCTATCCGTGCAGCTATTTGCCCGGGCGCGAGGCGCGCTCCCAGGTAGCGGCTCCAGGTCATCTGATTCAGTCGGACACGTATTCGCAACTGGTCGATGAAGGCTTTCGCCGCAGCGGACTCTTTACCTACCGGCCGCACTGTGACGATTGCAGGGCGTGTATCCCAGTGCGGGTCGATGTTGCACACTTCACCCCGAACCGCAGCCAGTTACGCAGCGGCAAACGCTATCAGCACCTTCGCCCCCTGGTGACTGAGCTTATCTGGTCAGAAGAGCACTACAAACTCTACGCGCGCTACCAATCGAGTCGCCACCCAGGTGGTGGGATGGACGAAGACAGTCGCACACAGTACGGACAGTTTTTGCTTGCCAGTCGCGTCAATACGCGTCTGGTCGAGTTTCGTGAAGAAGACGGCACGCTGCGCATGGTGTCTATTATTGACATACTTGAGCATGGCCTATCTGCGGTTTATACCTTTTATGACCCCGATCTTGCTGGCAGTCTGGGGACGTACGGCATTATCTGGCAAATCAACCAGTGCCGGCAGTTAAAATTGCCCTGGCTCTACCTGGGATACTGGATTCAGGAAAGTCAAAAAATGGCTTACAAATCTGGTTTTGTCCCTACTCAGTACCGCTGGAATGGCCAATGGCAAGCTTTGCCACCCGAACCAACCGCCTACTCTCAAGACTTTCTATAGACGCAGACCATGTCAATTCTTTTTCAAGCCTACCCACTTGCCCGCCAAGCCCTGTTTGCAATGGATGCCGAGTCCGCCCATGAGACCACGCTCCTTGCCCTGCAGAAAGCTTACGATTGCTCGCTCACCCGCGGTCTGATGCGTAACCGGGCGCTCGCCCCCACCACGCTCATGGGGTTGGCCCTGCGTAACCCTGTCGGTCTGGCTGCAGGCCTGGACAAAAACGGTGCGCATATTGATGCCATGGGTAATCTGGGCTTCGGTTTTATTGAGGTCGGTACGGTCACACCCCGCGCACAGCCTGGTAATCCAAAACCTCGGATGTTCCGTATTCCCGAGGCCCAGGCACTCATTAACCGCCTGGGCTTTAACAATCAGGGGCTCGATACTTTTCTGGCGAATGTGCAACGCAGTGAATTTCGTCAGCAAGGTGGCATCCTGGGGCTGAATATTGGCAAAAATGCCGACACCCCCATTGAACGCGCTGCTGACGACTACTTGATTGGCCTTTCGGGTGTCTACCCGCATGCTGACTACATCACGGTGAATATTTCATCGCCCAACACTAAAAATCTGCGTGCGCTGCAAGGCGAGCACGAGCTCGATCAGCTCCTCGCGCAGCTCGCACAAAGAAGACTTGAACTGGCTGATCGTTATGGCAAACGCGTACCACTGGTTGTGAAAATCGCACCTGATCTGACCCAGGATGAGATCGATACGATTGCCGAGGTATTGCCACGTCATGGAATTGATGGCGTCATTGCAACCAATACAACACTCTCACGGACCGCAGTCACTGGCATGAAGCATGCCGAAGAGGCGGGTGGCCTGTCTGGAGCCCCCTTGCATGCGCGTTCGCTCGAAGTCATTGCCCGTCTGCGCAACAGGCTGGGCGCGAACACCGCCATCATTGGGGTCGGTGGCATTCTGACAGGACAACAGGCACTGGAAAAAATGCAGGCTGGAGCCAATGCGGTACAGCTGTATACAGGTCTGATTTATCGGGGCCCCGCCCTGGTCGGCGAATGCGTGCGCACGATTCGACAGGCAAAGACCAACTGACACCCGTCGCGAGCATATAAACAGCACAGGCCACTCGAAAGTGGCCTGTGCTGTTTGCAGATCAACGTGCGACCTGCGACTTACCTGGCAATTAAGCTGAACGGCGACCGCGCGTTGCGTTCTTTGCAACTTCAGCTGCCTGACCTGCGGCTTTGAACGAAGCGTTCGCAGCTGCAGTCAGATTTTTTTCAGCAATGTCAGCAGCCTGCTTGGCAGCTTTGGTCATTGAATCATAAGCGGTCGTTGCCTGAGCCAATGAAGACTTGAGCATGGCAACAGCGCTTTCCGAACCGGCAGGCGCGTTTTTAGTAAATTGCTCAATGGCGTCGCTCACATGCTTCTGACCATCGGCAACATGTGACTCGCTCAATTTGGCCAGATCGGCTTGCACGGATGAAACGATGTCATAGACATGCTTGCTGTAGGCCATTGCTTTTTCTGCACCGGGCTGAATCAGTGACGAAGACAAGGCAACTGCTTCTTGTGGGTCTTTGATACTGGCAACTTGCTGTGATTTTTGTGAAACTTCGTCAAGGGTCGCCTTGATGACTTTGAGGTTCAGATCGACCAGCTTTTCGAAGCCTGAAAACACGGAGCCCTGGAAAGCCACCAGCGTATCGATGGCGGCTTTTTGGCTGTTCAAAACTTGCTGAGGAATGGCTGACATAGTAATCTCCAAGAGGAAAAATTGCTTCAATTTAAAATTTGTTGCACTGCACAACCTCTATTGTAGACATGCAAACCAGGATGTCAACAACTTTATGTTGCGCTGCACCAAAAAACCACATACTCACCCTATTTCTGTTTCTCACATAGACTAGAGGCTGAAAAAAGGATTCGTCATGCACACAACTTTGGGTCGCCGTTTAAGAACAGCCTTGCACACAGTACAGGCGATGCTTTACAGCATGATGACTATTGCTCTGCTGGGAGTGGGCGCGGTGGCCGCGGCGCAGGGCACAACCGCTTACCCGACACGGCCCATCAAGATTATTGTGGGATTTGCCCCGGGGGGGGGATCTGACTTTATCGCACGAATCGTGGCACAAAAACTGACACAAAAGCTTGGCCAGACCGTGTTTGTCGAAAATCGCCCAGGCGCGGGTGGCAACCTTGGGGCTGAAATCGCCCTGAAATCAGCGGGAGACGGCTACACACTCTTTCTGGCCGCGACTTCCTACACGGTAAACGCCAATCTTTATAAGCTGCCTTTTGATCCAGTGCTGGACATCACACCAATTGCCAGACTGGCGAGCGGACCTTTCATTATCGCGACCAACACAGAGCTGCCAGTTAAAAATCTTAAAGCCCTGGTGGATCTCGCCAAAAAAGAACCCGGTAAATTGGCCTATGCATCTGCTGGCAATGGCAGCATTACTCACATTGCGACTGAATATTTTCTAACGACCGCCAACATCGACGTCTTGCATATCCCGTATAAAGGAACTTCACCCGCACTGACAGATACTATTTCTGGTCAGGTGCAATTTATTTTTGGCACCGTTGCCTCGACCATGCCCCATGTGCAATCCGGCAAGCTCAAGCCTCTGGCCGTCACCACGGCCAGCAGACTGGCAGCGTTGCCCAATGTCCCGACTGTCATGGAGTCGGGCTACCCAACGTTTGATGTCTCGTTCTGGCATGGTCTGATTGGCCCCAAAGGTATCCCCCCCGAGATTGTCGACAAGCTTAACCTGGCGGTCAGGGAGTCGCTCAATGACCCGTCCATGACTCAACAACTCGCAGCAGATGGACTGACCCCGAGCTCAGATACTCCACAAGAATTTGCGAATCTGATCGCGCAAGAGGTCGGGCGCTGGGGTACGCTGGTCAAGGCGCGCGGCATTACGCTGAAGTAGACCTATGCCGGCCCTGCGGCGGTATGCTCACAACCCAGCGCCTCTGAAATCTGGTTCGCTGTTGTCACCAGCTGTTCAATCCAGGCGTCCTGCATCCGCGCAGAGGGAGCTGAAATCGACAAACCAGCCACCAGCCTGGCAGTATCGTCATAAATACCAGCAGCGATACAACGCACACCCAGCTCAAGCTCTTCGTTATCACGTGCATAGCCCAGACTCCTGACAAGTGCCAGTTCCTGTTCAAACTGCTCAAGGCTGGTAATGCTGTTACGCGTCGTGCCCACCAGGCCTGTTCGGCTGGCATAGGAGCGCACCTGGCGTGGTTCTGCAGCAGATAAAAACAGTTTGCCAATCGATGTGAGATGCAAGGGTGCACGCCCGCCGATTGCACGGACAACCTGCATGCCCGAGCGTTCACTCCAGGCGCGATCAATGTAGACAATTTCATCGCCCTGCTGAACAGAAAGATTCACCGTCTGGCCAGTCAGCTGATGCAGCATCCGCATGGGCTCAATCGCAGCCTCTCGCACATTGAGCCGACCTTTGACCAGTGAACCTAACTCAAGCAGACGCATGCCGAGCTGATACAGACCGCTGTCAACACGTTCAACATAACGTGCCAGTACCAGGTCGCTCAGGATCCGGTGTGCGGTAGAAGGATGCAGACCGGTTTGGCTAGAAATATCCTTCAGTGCAACAGGCTCAGGCTGAGCAGCAAGCACATCCAGCAGACAAGTCGCGCGTTCAAGCACCTGAATCGCCATGCCCGATAGACGAGGGCCTGGCGAGGATACTGAATCAGACTCATGAGCGGGTGATTGAGACATTGCTGAGATGCCTAAACCGATGGTGGGTCAAAACGCGCCCCCAGGCGCACAGCTTCTGCACGTAAAAACTCGAGCGCATGCGCAGCTTGCTGGGGCTCGCCTTTTACACCGAGTTCAATATGCGGCGAGCCACCACTCTCACCTACAGAAGGCAGGCTGAACGCACGGACATCTGGCCATTTTTGTTCAAGGGCAACAAGTGCTGGTGTGATGCGGGATTCCGGCATGGTGTAGACCACAAAAGAATGCTCGGCAAGCTGGGTCTGATGGTGGAGATGTGCATAACGCGTATCAAGCGTCCATTCCAGCATGGGCCATGCCATCACTGGAAATCCAGGAACAAAAGTGTGATCGTGAATAAAGAAGCCAGGAATCCTGTTGAACGGATTCGGAACAATTTCGCAGCCTTGCGGGAACATACCCATCTGCAGGCGTTGCTGATTTTCAGGTACGTTCATATCGGCAGTACCCTGCCCCTTTGCAGCCGTTTCTGCGCAACGCAAAGTGATTTGTTCGGCAGCCTGAGGATGCAAAACCAAAGGAAGATTCAACGCTGCAGCGGCAGCCTGCCGGGTATGGTCATCAGGCGTAGCACCGATCCCGCCACAACTCAGAACGATGTCGCCGCTGGCAAAACTGCGCTGAAGCGCAGCGGTCAGGAGGGCACGATCGTCTGACAGAATTTCAACCCAGGAAAGCTGCAAGCCACGCGCACCGAGCAACTCAACTACTTTTGAAAAATGCTTGTCCTGGCGTCGCCCGGAAAGAATCTCATCACCAACGATGATCAAACCAATACGGGCTTTGGGTGCAGACATAACATATCCAGAAAAAGGTCAAAAAACAATTAAAGGAAGTTCAACTGACATTTCAGCACAAATGACTCTTGTATCGCTACCAGAAACTGGTATGCACTCAAATATCAATCATTTTTTCACTTCTGAGCCGGCGCAAGGCCTCTAGCCCAAAGTGGGTATAAACCAGACCCGAAAAGACAGGCAAAAACACCCAGGCAGGCGGAACAAGATTGATCAGGGCACAAACCAGACCGATGATCCAGAAGCCAACGTGGTGCCGTTCGACCAATAGCCGTCTTTCCTGTGCGGTCGCATGCTCGACGATGGCATCGATGCGCATCATTCTGGAAAAGGCAAACGTCCACCAGAATATGGATACCAGCAGTCCCAGCGGTGGAAACAGCCAGAATGGCAGGGTCAATAACCAGCCCAATGCAAACAGCACACTGACCCAGACCGCATTCCACAGACTGACAAAAAATGCATGCTGCCCCTGCAGGGATACGTCGGGATAATTGCGTGCCGACAGGTGTGAGACCACCAGGGGCATGACACATACCGCAGCGACAGCCAATCCGAGAATACCTGACAGGGGCAACAGGATCGCTGCTGCTGCGACAGGAACAATCCAGGCTTTGAGGGACATCAGCGAAAACAAACCGATCGTGACAAGCCACTGATCAGCAGTCGTCACGATGGTGGAATGGGTAACCTGCTGATCCAGCCAGTCCGTCAGGGGGCCCAGAGCCAGAAGCAACAGGACGATCGCACCACCCAGCACGATCAAGAAGGGCAGGAGCAGGGCGAGCAGCATGCGGGGATGCAACTGTGAGCGCAGGGCCCGACCAAAAGCATCAGCTACGCCGGTCAGGCCGAGTGAAGCTGCGGGCACAGGCATATCACCCGCTCCTTTTGAAAAATTGTGATTCATCTTGAGTAACGATGTCCTGTCAGCCATACCGCAAACGGATAGCAGTTATCATAAACAAACATCAGAACACATATCGACATGACGACATATTTCCCTGGCTCCAGCGAGCTGTCCGAACGATTAAAGCAGAACCACACGACAGTCTTGTGCTTTTGCGCAGCCTGGTGTGACACGTGCACACAGTATCAAACAAAATTCGAGACGCTGTCTGCACAGTATCCCTCAGCCAGTTTTATCTGGATTGATATTGAAGAGCATCCTGAGTTGCTGGGGGATGAAGATGTGGAAAATTTTCCGACAGTCGCCATTCTGCATGGCTCTGATGTCCGCTTCATGGGCACAATCCTGCCCCACATCGAACATCTCGACCGGCTGATCCAGGCAATGGAATCACCTGGAAAGGCACAGGATACCGACTTACCAGAAGATCTGGTCGCACTGCTGAAAACATCGGGCACATGATGATCACGTGGCCCGTTCAGCTCGGCGAAGCCATCCTCAGACTTTTTTAAACGTGCCGCCTAATAACAAGCCAACCGAACGCTTGACACCGAGGACTGGCTTGGTAGGAGCAGCGCTAGCCTGGGCGGCCGCAGCCACGGACGCAGCCGATGGCTCATAGGGCTTGGTAAAAAACTCGTCGATCGGTTTTTGTGGCGCGCTGTAGCGGCTTGGGCGCGAGGGACGATCTCCATGGCGCTCTGTGCTGCGTTCCGTCGGGCGCTCAGCACTGCGTTCATGACTGCGGCTGCCAGCCGAACTACGCGCCGGGCGGTCGCTGGAAGAAGATTCGCGAGGATGCGCAGCACGTGCCAGTAACTCACCGGGGATCTGAAGTGTCCCGCGAGGTATGGTTGTTTTAATCAGTTTTTCAATATCCAGCAAAAACTTTTCTTCTGCGGGTGCAAAAAGGGAGATTGCTTCACCTTTCGCACCGGCACGACCCGTACGACCAATACGGTGCACGTAGTCTTCAGCGCTGTGCGGGAGATCGTAATTGATCACACAGGGAATACCTGCGACATCCAGACCGCGGGCGGCCACATCGGTCGCAACCAGGACTTCGAGTTCGCCAGCCTTGAAGGCCTCGAGAGCCTTCATCCGGTCTGCCTGTGATTTGTCACCGTGAATGGACTCAGCGCGCACGCCATCGAGTTCGAGCTGGCGAGCCAGTCGTCCTGTGCCAATCTTTGTATTTGAAAAAACGATCACTTGTTTGAGGCCGCGCGACTTCACCAGATGCACGACGGCTGCGCGCTTGGCGTCACCGGACATGGCATAGGCAATCTGACTCACTGTGTCGGCCGTTGCATTGCGATTGGCGACTTCAAGCTCAACGGGTGCATTGAGGTAGGTGCGACCAAGTTTGCGAATTTCGCTGCTGAACGTTGCTGAAAATAGCAAGGTCTGGCGTTGTGCCGGCAACAGGCGGATGATGCGCTCAAGGTCGGGCAAAAAGCCCATATCCAGCATGCGATCTGCTTCATCAAGCACGAGGATGCCAACCTGACTGAGATTGACGTTACGTTGTTCAACGTGATCCAGCAAACGTCCGGGCGTAGCAATCAGGACTTCGCAGCCATTGCGCAGTGCTTCTTTTTGCGGCCCGATATCCACGCCACCAAACACCACGGTCGAACGCAACGAGGTGTGGCGACCATAGCGCTTGACACTTTCGGCGACCTGGTCAGCCAGCTCACGTGTCGGCGTCAGAATCAGCGCGCGCACGGGGTGTCGGGCAGGCGAAGCACTGGTATTGGACTGCGGGATCAGACGGTGCAGAATCGGCAGCGTAAAGGCAGCTGTTTTTCCTGTGCCAGTCTGGGCAGCGCCCATCACATCGTTGCCAGCCATGACACAGGGCAGAGCCTGTGCCTGAATAGGCGTTGGAGTGGTGTAGCCAGTATCAATCACCGCTTGCAGCAGAGTCGGATGCAATCCGATTTCGGCAAATGTCGGGACGGCAACCAGTGGCTGCGCAGAGGCAATTTCAGGAGTTTGAATGTTTGAAGTCATTGAATTATTTGAAGAATCACCCAACAGTGTACCGCAGCCGCAGCAAATTGTAGGGATTCCCCTAATTAAAACATTGCTACCCAGCGCAGGAACCACAAAGTCAGCATGCCTGAAAGAATCAGAAGCAAGGCATTACGGGTGCGTCGAAAGACCCATATCGACACAATGGCAGCTGCCAGCTTGGAATCAAGCGCAGGTCCGTATTGGGCGTGCCAGGGCAGCACCTCCGGGACAATAATCGCGGTCAGCGCAGCGAGCGGTGCGTAGCGCAAGGCGCTCCTGAGACGATCAGACAGAGGCATGAGATGGCCAAACACCAGATAACCTGCCCGGCAGATGACGCTGCATAATGCGAGCAAACCAATAGCAGCGTAGAGATACCAGTCGTCCGTCATCAGGATTTCCGCCTTTTGCGAAAAACTGTCTCGGCCCACATGCCAGCGAAGATGCCTGCAACCACGGCAGCAATCAATCCCAGTCGCAGTGGCAGTGGCTGGGCAATCCAGGCGACAACCCCCGCGGCAATAATCGACACCAGAATTGGCCGGTTATTGACCAGCGGCATCATCATGGCAACCAGGGCCAGCGTTGCGGCAAAATCCAGAGACCAGGCCGAAGGAACAAACGTGCCAAGTGCAATCCCTGTCAGGGAGGTGATTTGCCAGACACTCCACGTTGAAACAATCGCCCCCAGGAAAAACCAGTGCTGTTCGACAGTTCCTTTTACGGGCGCATCCGAATAGCGTGGCATAAACACAACAAAGGCTATATCTACACTCAGGTAACCCATCAGCAGGCGCTTGGGCCAGGACATGTTCTGAAAATAAGGGTGCAGCGCTGCGCCAAAGATGATGAACCTGAGATTGACGATCAGTCCTGCGGCAAAAATCAGCCACAACGGAGCACCCGCAGCAATCAGTGGCAAAGATGTCAGCTGGGCAGAGCCCGCATAGACCAGCACAGACATCAAGGCCGCGCTTTGCTCGGTCAGTCCGGACTTGACCATCGCCACGCCCGTCACCAAGCCCCAGACGATGAGGGCAATCATACCCGGCATCACAGCGCCTACGCCCGCGCGAAATGACGATCTTTGCATGCGCGACCATGCAGGGTCAGACGGTCTGTCAGAAGGATGAAGGTCAGACAAGGAAGCACCAGAAAAATCATAATCATGACGCTTGTTGACAGGTCATGCGAATACCGTAATTGTAAGGCGGCGGCCTTGGTACAATTGGTAACCGATTCAATGAGTGAGTGTAGTCATGTCTGACACAGTTTCTGGCGGTTCTGGCGCAGCTCTGGCGCCTGTGCAAGTCCAAGCTTCCGATCTGCCTTTATATTGTCCTGGTCCCCGCGCGCCCCTGTGGAGCATGCATCCCCGGGTCTATCTGGATGTCGCCCATACGGGTTCGGTACGCTGCCCGTATTGCAGCACCACCTATCAGTTGCCTGCGGGCACTGTTGTTCACGGCCACTAAGGATAAACAGCGTGCCAGTCATGTTCGCGACCTCCGAAGAAGCAGAGCTGGCATTTTACGATGCCCTCGAACGCGCAGACATGGAGCGTCTGATGCAGGTATGGGCCGATGATGAAGAAGTCATCTGTGTTCACCCGGGTGGTTTGCGCGTGGTTGGACATCATGCCGTCCAAGAGTCCTGGCAAGAAATCATGGCAAACGGCGCGATCCACATTCGGCCCTCGAACTCCGTCGTGCTGCACAGCATGATGTCGGCGATGCACTCGCTGATTGAGCAAGTTTCGGTACAAGGACCAGAATCCTCCGAAATCGTGCATTGTTACGCAACAAATATTTACCACAAGGGCCCGACGGGCTGGCGCATGATCATGCACCACGCCTCGGCGGCTCCCAGCCAGGCAGGCATGCTCGACTTGCATGACGTCCCTGGAATGCTGCATTAATCCTCAGACCGACCAGTGACCGCCTCTCTTGATCTGTCTGTCTGTCCGGTTCCCTGGTGGCTACCGGAACGACAGACACAGACGCTTTTTGGGGCACTGCTTGCTCCTGCGAATGGTTTGAGCTTTATCCGTGATCGTGTCGAAACACCAGATGGCGACTTTATTGACATGGATTGGAGCGCACCGGGTCTGATTGCGTCGCCCCCGATGACACCTGCCCGACCCACACTCCCGGATCCTGCGCAAACGCTAAACGTTCAAACTGAAACACTCGGACTCGCGGGCACTGGTGCCGCACGCTGGATGCATCAATCGGATCGAACTCACTTGCTACAGTGCGCACAGGCTGCACCCGTGCAGGCACTGGTCTTATTTCATGGACTGGAGGGCAGTAGCCAGAGCCGCTATGCTCAGTCAATTGCACAATACTTCCGGGCACGTGGCTGGGTAGTTGTCATTGCAAACTTCCGTGGCTGTTCGGGCTTTCCGAATCGACTTGCTCGCGCATACCACTCTGGTGACGCAGAAGAAATCGCCTTTATTCTCAACACGGTACGGGAGCGGGTCCCGGGTGCGCACTGGCATGCAGCAGGCGTTTCGCTTGGGGGCAATGCTTTGCTTAAGTTCCTCGGCGAATATGCCATGCAAAGTAAATGGCTCCATGCGGCAGCGGGGATTTCCGTGCCGATTGACCTGGTGTCTGCAGGGAATCACTTATCAGACAACCCTTTTAATCGTCATATCTATTCCAGATATTTCCTGCGCTCACTCAAACGCAAAATCATTGCCAAGGCCCAGCGTTTTCCTGGTGTGATTGATGTCATGCAAGTGACCTACGCGCGCGATCTGCGGGATTTTGATGATGCCTACACTGCACCCATGCACGGCTTTCGGGATGCACTTGATTACTGGAGTCAGTCCTCAAGTAAACCGTGGCTGGCGCACATTGCCATTCCCACGCTGGTCCTCAATGCTCGCAACGATCCGTTTTTGCCTGAAGCGACCTTACCCGGCCCCGCGTACGGATCTTCGTACGTGCTGATGCATCAGCCGGCAGAAGGCGGACATGCAGGCTTTGTGACGGGAGGACTCCCCGGACATCTGAGATGGCTGCCTGAAAGGCTTGCCACTTTTTTTTCTGAGCAGCGCTAGCCTGTTTGACAGCAGACCACCCAAGCCTCAGGACATCTCCCACGCACTCAGCACGCCCACCAAGCATCACCTGAGCTTTTCAAGCAACCTTCGATTTTCATGGATTTTTTTGGTGATCTGATTGAGTTCGACATCGATCTGCGACTGCACATAAAAGTCTTGCGACATCGTACGAGCCTGCTGGAGCTGTGTGGCAGCCGCAGGCAAAGCCCCCATCAGCTGGTAGTAGGTCGCCATGGACTGACGCGCGCTGACCGAGTCACCTAATTTATCCTGGCTGTTTGCCAGCATTTGAAAAAAACTGGGTTCTTCAGTCGGCCAGCGTGAAACCTGCTCTTTTAAAAAAACTACCACTTCGCGATCCTTCCCAAGCATTTGCAGGGCTTGGGCGACTCTTAACGAAAAAGCACGTCGGTCGGGATAACGTTTTAAGCCAGCCTGCGCCGAGGTGAGCGCCGCGGAAGCATTTTTATTTGCCAAGTCAATATCGATACGTTGCAAGTCAAGGTAGGGAGAATTCAGCATGATTGACTGAGCCTGCGACAAGGCTTTAGTCGCACCATTGATATCTTTGCGCGTCAGTGCTGCGAGCGACACGCCATACCAGGCCGCTGCACGGCGCACTGTTGTGAGACTTGACCGATCAGCGCCAACCTGCCGGGTTTCTTCTTCCATCTGCTCGACCGCCTGACGCATGGCTTTGGAGTCCGTGGACTGAAGGACGCGGGATTTGGCACGCACAAACCAGAATGCATC
The DNA here is from genome assembly GCA_947379755.1 of Alcaligenaceae bacterium. Classification (GTDB taxonomy): domain Bacteria; phylum Pseudomonadota; class Gammaproteobacteria; order Burkholderiales; family Burkholderiaceae_B; genus Zwartia. The sequence goes on from CANCOC010000028.1 coordinate 19,960, forward strand.
TGACGCCTGGTATCTGGCCAGTGGCAACTGACGGATACGGTTTTGCATATCGGTCATGCGCTGAATACTCAACGGGTGCGTCGAGGCATAAATACCGCCGCCACGCCCCTCATTCAGTGAAGCTGCGTTCATCAGCCGACCAAACATGATAGCCATGCCATTGGGATCAAACCCCGCTTTGCGCAGCATTTCAAAGCCCATCCGATCTGCTTCCTGCTCTGCGTCGCGGGAAAAACCCAGCTGTTGCTCGATCGCCGCCGCCTGGCCAAAGGCTGCCAGGCCGACTGCCAGATTAGCTCCCCCTCCCGGGATCATTGCAGCCAGCAGCGCGGCCGCAAGCGAAGCCAGGGCCAGATGGCCACTCTGCTGCTGCTGAGTCAGGCCACGCGCGATATGACGCTGCACAACGTGTGCAATTTCGTGCGCAAGCACGCCCGCGAGTTCAGACTCGTCACCCGCAGCCACAATCAGACCCGTATTGATCCCAACAAAACCGCCTGGCATGGCAAATGCGTTAATCACTGAGTCCCGTACACCAAACGCAGTGATCTCCGGCGCCCCCCCTGGCGCATTGGCCGCAAGTTTGCGGGCCATCACGTTCAGATACTGTGCGATGTCCGGATCATTGATGTAGTCTGGATCGCGCCGACCCTGCTCCATGATGGCCTCACCGAGCTTGCGCTCAAGTGCGGGCGACAAATCTGCGGCCGAAGCTGCACCAATCGTCGGCGCGCCAGCCGGTTGCGCCCAGACCGGAGTCAGCGCAAGGGCGGGTATCAGCGCAAAAGCCAGTAACTTTACGCAAAGATGACTAAACTGGGTTGAATAATGAAATCTCATACGCTTATGATAGCGTCTGTAAAAATTGGTTCCAAACTGACAACGAACCAAAACCAAGGAATAGATTCAATATGCGTCCTGTTCGCAAAGCCGTTTTCCCTGTCGCAGGTATGGGTACAAGATTTTTGCCTGCCACCAAAGCCATGCCAAAGGAAATGCTTCCCGTCGTTGATAAGCCACTGATTCAATATGCAGTCGAAGAAGCCGTGGCAGCAGGCATCACCGAACTGATCTTTGTCACCGGACGTCACAAGCGTGCAATCGAGGATCATTTTGATTCGGCTCCCGAAATGGAAGCAGAGCTGGCCAGAAAGGGTAAAGCCGAGCTGCTGGCAATTGTGCAGGGGATTTTGCCCTCAAACGTCAGTTGCATCTACATCCGCCAGTCTGCCCCACTGGGCCTGGGTCACGCGGTCCTGACGGCAGCACCCATTATTGGGGACGAACCCTTTGCAGTCCTGCTAGCCGACGATCTGCTTGACGCCGATCGCCCAGTCATCGGTCAGCTCATCGATGCGGCACTGACACATCAAGGCAGTATTCTGGGCGTGCAGGATGTACCGCTCTCGGATACGGACAAATATGGAATTGTGGCCACCGATCCGGTTGCTCCCCGCACCGAACGCGTACGCCATATCGTCGAAAAGCCAAAATCCGATGTGGCCCCCTCGACACTCGCTGTTGTTGGCCGTTATGTCCTGGAGGCGCGAATTTTTGCTCATTTGCGCCAGACGCAAGCCGGTGCAGGTGGTGAAATCCAGCTGACCGATGGTATTGCTTCATTACTCCAGGAAAGAGCCGTATTTGCCCATCGTTACGAAGGGATTCGCTACGACTGCGGCAATAAAGAGGGGATGTTCAGAGCCACAGTCGCTCTGGCGCGTAAATACCACGGCCTTATTGCCTGAGTAGTTTTTTAACTCCCCAGCGGCCACGCGCAGAAAGTCGCATAAGCGTGCGCAGCGCCATCATCAGACCGATCACCTCGGTCATGGCCGCTGGAATCCACATGGTCAGGCCTCCGATCATCTGGTCGGTCAGTGCCTCCATGGCGATTGCCCGACCACACAGATCAAACAACGGGTAAAGATCGCGTTCGGTAAACGCAATGATCGCCCCGGCGACCATTTGCGGTGCCATGGTCACGATCGGTGAAATGACCCGTCCCCCAGGGCTCATCGCAGCCGGTGGACAAGGCCTGCGATCCAGAATGAGATTCCAGTACATAAACCCTGTCACCACGACAGACCAGTTCATCAGCCGATACAAACGCCAGTCAAGCATGGAATAAAACTGCACGGACGGCACCAGCCAGATAATGACCAGAAACACAAACAACGCAGGCACCAGAATAGGATTGGTCAGCAAGCCGATCAGTGTCCGGCCAGGCCAGCTTTGGTTAAACGCACTCAGCCTGACACGCCAGGCCAGAGGCAGGCCTGCACGCATCACGGAACCGGGATAGGCAGCCATCAGCACCAGCGGCCCTGCATGGTGCAGGACAAGGTGCTGGATGCGATGCATGAAAAACATCCGTTCAGCATAATAATCAAGCATGGTATGCAGGGACAGGTACAACATGACCATGCCAATCCAGAAAAAGCTTTGCCGGATCCGGTTGACGTGATGTACTCGACACCCCCGTATGAATAACCATGCCGCGAGCACAAAACAGGTCATCAGTGTCGGGGATGTTTCCCAGGGTTTAAGCCAGCCTATCCAATCCATTTGTCACGCCCAGAAACCTTGCACCCGAGAATGTCGGGCCAGCATTTAGATTGTAGTATGTCGGATCAACCTTATATGAATACCAAACCGCTATGACACTCTGTGCACCTGACACCACCAGTTTTATCCGACGCCGCCAGCAACTGATGGCCTGGATGCGCAGCCTGGGTGGAGGCATTGCTGTCATACCGACAGCGCCGGAGCGCACCCGTAATCGCGACAACCATCACAGCTATCGCCACGACAGCGATTTTTTTTACCTGACCGGATTAAGCGAAGCCCATGCGTGGCTAGTGCTGATTGCAGGCGACAAGGATCAGTCGATTCTGTTTTGCGAAGGCAAAAATCCGGAAGTCGAAATCTGGAATGGCCTGCGCTGGGGGCCTGAAGCAGCGGCCTCGCACTTTGGATTTGATCGGGCCGAAGACGTCATTGAACTGGACGCATCGCTGACAAAACTGATGCTGGGCCAATCACGTGTATTCACTACGCTGTCACGCCCTGCCCAGACTGGACTGCTGAGCCAGGTGCAAGGCTGGATCACCCAGGCCAGCCAGAGCGTGCGCGGCACTCGTGTTACCCCACACCAGTGGCTCGACATCTCGGACGTACTTGCCGAGATGCGTCTGATCAAAGATGCAGGCGAGCTGTCCACCATGCGCCGGGCAGCTCAGATCTCTGCAGGGGGACATGTCCGGGCGATGCAGGCGGCAGGTCCCGGGCGCCATGAGTATGAGCTCGAAGCGGAATTACTGCATGAGTTTCGCAGGCACGGCGCGCAGTCTGTCGCCTACGACAGTATTGTTGCCGCAGGCGCGAATGCCTGCATCCTGCATCATCGCGCAGGTAACAGCGTCATGCAGGACGGAGACCTGGTGCTGATTGATGCGGGCTGTGAGCTCGATGGCTATGCCTCGGACATTACGCGCACCTTTCCTGCGAATGGAGTTTTTTCAGGCCCCCAGCGTGCGCTCTACGAAATCGTGCTGGCAGCACAATATGCGGCAGCGGCCTGCACGTCGCCCGCACATCACTGGAATGCAGGACATGATGCTGCGATCAGCGTTCTGACCCAGGGGCTCCTGGATGAAGGCCTGATTCAGGGCACGCTTGAACAGGCGATTGAGCGCGCCGCCTATCAGCCGTTTTATATGCACCGGACGGGTCACTGGCTCGGCATGGATGTACATGATGTCGGAAGCTATCGCGCCCCACCCGCTTCGGATCAGGATCGACCCTGGCGCATGCTGCAAGCGGGCATGGTACTGACCATCGAACCCGGCCTGTATGTCAGGCCGTCTGAAAAGGTGCCTGAAGCTTTCTGGAATATTGGTATTCGAATCGAGGACGATGCCATCGTGACGGAAGACGGCTGCGAACTCATCACACGCGACGTTCCGGTCGATCCTGACGAAATTGAGAGCCTGATGCGGGTCTGAAGTACACAGCCAGGCGCTTTAGTCGGCAGAAAGATCAAAGCCATCAAGCCAGCCAAGAGCGGTCCAGACATAGATGACGATCACAGCGATCCCGAACATGAGCGCGACGGTACCGATCAGCAAGGTAAACCCGGCAACCAGCACAGGCCCCCAACCGCTGGGTTTGGTGCGCGTCAGGCCCGGGTTGTAGCGCGCATCAAAACGCGCGTCGCTCATGAGACACAGGACAATCGCTTCGATACATCCTGCAAAAATAGGAATGAAGAGCAGAAAAAAGGCAGGATTTTCCCACCAGACCTCAGCAAAACTTGAGGCTGCAATCAATGCCAGACCGATCGCGCTGACCAGCCAGGCGCGCGGCCGTCTCAGGTACCACCACTGCGCACCCACACAGCCGAACAGTGCAGCAAGGAGCCCCACTTTAACTTTGCTGAGGAATTTTGCAGACGTTGCAGGGCTGGCTGCAACGACAGACGGACTAGGCTTGAACGATGTCGGCATATTGAACTCGGACGATGAATCACAAAGCGGATGGACGTACATACTGGGGCCCATTGTAGTGTTGATCCCTGAGCAATTGAGAGCGATTCTTGATTGCAATGAAATTGCCCGCTCAGGCTAAAATCAGCAAATGTCACAACACGATTTTGATGTCGCCATTATTGGTGGCGGCCCCGCCGGATGTGCCCTTGCCCTGCTGCTTGCACGCACCACGGCTCAACCCGGGCGCATTGTCCTGCTGCAGGCAGACGGCCCAGCTCATTATGGCTATTCGCCGGACCAGGATCCCCGCGTACTGGCCATTAATCATGGCAGCCGCGTACTGCTGGAGACGATCGACGGTTTTCCGGATCAAGCAGCGCTTGTGCAAACCGTCCATGTCTCGCAACGCGGACGGCTGGGCCGGACCATCATTCGCCACAGCGATTTTGGTGTACCGCAATTAGGCTGCGTTGTGCGTTATGCAGGCTTGCATGCCCGTCTGACCCAGTCGGTTATCCGCAGTGGCGTCACCATCCTCAGCGGGGCGGCGGCCCGGGTGATCCGGCAGGACAGTACCGGTGTTGAAATTCGTCAGGGTGAACACCTCATCCAGGCAGCCCTGGCCATTCAGGCCGATGGCTATCCAGAGACCGAAGTGACCCGTCAGTATTCACAAATGGCTCTGGTCACACAGGCTCAGTCAAGTTTGCCTCGCTCGGGCTGGGCCTTTGAACGTTTTACGCAAGAAGGTCCGCTGGCAGTCTTGCCGCATCCAGGTGGCCCAGGACAACAGTCTATTGTGTGGTGTTGTGCCCCCGGGCGTGCAGCCCTGCTGCAAAAGATGTCTCCAGAAGCCTTCTCCGAGTCCCTGACACAGATGTTTGGCAGCAGGCTCGGTCCACTCTGCGTCCAGGCGTCCGTGGCCGCCTTCCCGCTGATATTGAATCTGCGTCAGGTCGCCGTCAGCGGGCGCACCGTCGCAATCGGCAATGCTGCACAAACCTTACATCCCGTTGCCGGCCAGGGGCTGAATCTGGGTTTGCGCGATGCCGCCACGCTGGCCTTTACCCTGCGTGAATGGCTTTCATCCCCCGCCATGCACCCCAGTGAGGCGCTTGAGCAGTTTCAGCGTCTGCGCCAGCCAGACCGTCAACTCACCGCGCGCATGACGGACCTGATGTCGCGCATCTTTACAACGCACTGGCCTGTGGTTGAACATGCCGCAGGGCTCGCGCTGCTCGGCATGGATCTGATTCCCGCCCTGCGCGCGCCTCTCGCGCGGCATTTGCTGCAGGGCATGCGACTTTAAGATTGGGTCCACCGCGCGAGCGTTTACAATTTGGTTATGCAGATCGGCCCCTGGACTCTTCCCAATAACGTTTTTGTCGCACCCATGGCGGGTGTGACCGATCGCCCTTTCCGTCAGTTATGCAAAAAACTCGGTGCCGGCTACGCTGTTTCGGAAATGGCAGCCAGTAATCCACAGCTCTGGCAAAGTGTGAAATCGTCGCGACGCCTGAACCATGATGGTGAAATAGACCCCGTGGCCGTCCAGATTGCAGGAGCAGATCCAGCCATGATGGCCCAGGCAGCTGTATTCAATATTGGTAAAGGCGCGCGCGTCATTGACATCAATATGGGCTGTCCCGTTAAAAAAGTCTGTAATGTCGCCTCCGGTTCGGCGCTATTGCGTCACGAAGACCTCGTTGCACGCATTCTTGATGCCGTCGTACAAGCCTGTCAGCCGCATGGCATTCCTGTCACGCTTAAAACCCGCACCGGCTGGAGTCGCGAAGATCGCAACGCCCTGAGGATCGCTCAGATCGCGCAAGATAGCGGCATTACGGCACTCACCTTGCATGGCCGTACGCGCGCAGACATGTACGAAGGTGATGCCGAATACGACACCATTCGTGCCGTGAAAGCCAGCATATCCATCCCGGTGATCGCCAATGGTGACATCGATAGCCCGCAAAAAGCACGCGCCGTGCTCGACGATACTGGCGCAGATGCTGTGATGATTGGACGTGCCGCACAGGGACGTCCCTGGATATTTCGTGAGATCGATTATTTTTTAAAGACCGGAAAAGTACTCCCAGCCCCCAGCTGGATAGAAATGCGTGACTTATTGCTTGAGCATCTCGCAGATCACTACCAGTTCTATGGTGAACAGACTGGCGTGAGAACGGCTCGCAAACATATTGGCTGGTATGTCAGTGGTTTGACGCACGGTCAGTCGTTTTCGGACACAATCAACCGTATCGAAACCACCACAGAACAATTCAAGGCAGTCGACCAGTGGTTTACCCGCCAGGGCGATATTTATCCGGACATTGCGACCACAAACTGCGACAATCTGCTCAGCAATGTGCCGAGTTTGCAGGCAGCCTAAATCAGTCACCCAACATGAAAAATAAAAACCCTCTGGAAGTGTGTCTGCGTGACAGCCTCGAACAGTATCTGATCGACCTCAATGGCATGGATCCCACCAACATGTATGACATGGTCATCCATCGCATTGAACTGCCCTTGCTGCAGGTCACCATGGAGCTTGCCCAGAACAATCAGTCGCGTGCAGCGGTGATGCTGGGCCTGACTCGCAATACACTGCGCAAAAAACTCATTGCCCACAAGCTTCTGAATAACAGTTAGTCCCTGTACATCATTCAACCGCGTCCGATACAGGGACGCCAAGAGTCCCTTTCTTAATTTAAATATCTTTTCCATGACCATTCAAACTGCCCTGCTTTCAGTATCGGACAAATCCGGTATCGTCGAATTTGCCCACGCACTCGCCAAACGCGGTGTACGCCTGCTTTCAACTGGTGGCACTGCCAGACTCCTGGCCGAAGCCGGACTGGCCGTTACCGAGGTCGCCACGCACACAGGCTCACCTGAAATCCTGGACGGCCGTGTCAAAACCCTGCATCCAAAAATACATGGTGGCCTGCTTGCGCGCCGCGATAGCGCCGAACATATGCAGACCATTGAGGAACACGGCATCGATCGCATCGATTTGCTGGTGGTCAATCTCTACCCGTTTCGCCAGGCAGTGGCCAGACCGGATTGCAGTTTTGAAGACGCGGTTGAAAACATTGACATTGGAGGACCCGCGATGCTGCGTGCCGCCGCCAAGAATCACGGCACCGAAGCGGGCGGCGTTGCGGTCGTAATCGATCCTGCTGACTACCCTCGCGTGTTGGCCGAAATGGACGCAACAGGCACGACCTCTTACGGGTTGCGCCTTGCCCTGGCCACCAAGGTCTACGCACATACCTCGGCCTATGATGGTGCGATTGCAGCCTATCTCAGCAGCCTGGTTGAGGCAGAACCTGCACAGGCCAGCACGCCCGCACGCAGCACCTGGCCCAACATCCTGACACTGCAAGTGCATCAGCAACAGGTCTTGCGTTATGGCGAAAATGCACAACAGCTTGCAGCGTTCTATGTCGACCCGAACGTGCCAGCCGGCTTGTTGGGTAATTTTCAGCAATTGCAAGGCAAAGAACTTTCTTATAACAACATTGCTGATGCGGATGCCGCCTGGGATTGTGTCCGCAGCTTTGAGACACCTGCCTGCGTCATCGTCAAGCATGCCAATCCTTGTGGAGTCGCCACCTCGACTTCTGCCGTCCAAGCCTACCGCAAAGCGTTCAAAACCGATCCGACTTCGGCATTTGGCGGCATCATCGCCTTTAACCGCACAGTCGATCTGGCCACAGCCCAGGCCATCAGCGGACAGTTTGTCGAAGTCCTCCTTGCTCCGTCTTACGACAAAGCTGCACTCGCATTGCTGGCAGCCAAGAAAAATGTACGGGTCCTGCAAGTCCCAATGGGCGCCGGACAAAACGATATTGACGTCAAACGCGTGGGTGGCGGCTGGCTGGTACAGACCCCCGACTCACACACCATTACCGAAGCCGATCTGCGCGTAGCCACGGTCAAACAACCCACCAGTGCCCAGATGAGTGACCTGATGTTTGCATGGAAAGTTGCAAAATTCGTGAAATCCAATGCAATCGTATTTTGTGCCGACAGCATGACACTGGGTGTCGGTGCAGGCCAGATGAGCCGGATCGACTCAGCGCGGATTGCCTCGATCAAAGCTGAGAATGCGGGCCTGAGCTTACAAGGCTCAGCGGTGGCATCCGATGCATTCTTCCCCTTTCGGGATGGTCTGGATGTCGTCGTGGCTGCTGGTGCCACCTGCGTGATTCAACCTGGCGGCAGCATGCGCGACGACGAAGTGATCGCCGCGGCCAACGAGCACGGTATTGTCATGGTGCTGACCGGCATGCGTCACTTCCGTCATTGATGAGACTCGCTTAATGCGTATCCTTGGCGTCGATCCGGGCCTGCGTCGCACCGGCTTTGGTGTGATCGACGTACAAGGCGCCAAACTCACCTATGTCGCAAGCGGCACGATCATCGTTCCCACGGACATCACGCTGGCACTGCGCCTGAAAGTCATACTCGACAACCTGAGACAGGTTGTCGATGAAACCCAACCCGATGTCGCTGCGCTCGAAATTGTTTTTATGAACACCAACCCTGCCAGTACGCTGCTACTGGGTCAGGCGCGCGGTGCCGCAATGTGTGCACTGGCGGATCGCAATCTGATTGTGCAAGAATATACCGCTCTGCAAATTAAAAAATCCGTGGTGGGTGCAGGACGAGCGGCCAAGGAGCAAGTCCAGATGATGGTGCAAAGACTGCTTTCGCTTGATGGCCTGCCTGCGCCTGACTCGGCAGATGCACTGGCCTGCGCCATCACACACGCCCACTTTGCACCGTTGTCCGAAAAACTTGGCGGCCTGAATTATCAGTCGCGCACCTCGCGCGGCCGCTCTCGCGTGCGCGCAGGGCGCTTGCTTGGCTAACCACGGGCTCAGACCGTGGCGCGAGGCACAATACATGCTCTCTCATTACAGGCAAACAACTTGCCTGGCTCATTTAGGAATTTTTCATGATCGGACGCTTGACGGGTACGCTGTATGACAAGACTCCGCCACGTATCGGACTCGATGTCCAGGGCGTAGGCTACGAAATCGATGTCTCGATGACCACCTTTTACGCCCTGCCCGAACTCGGCAGCAAAGTGACAATCCTGACTCATCTCACTGTGCGCGAAGATGCCCATATTCTGTTTGGCTTTTCAAGCCTCGAAGAGCGCGCAGCCTTTCGCGAACTCGTTAAAGTCAGTGGCATTGGCGCGCGCACCGCACTCGCCGTGCTGTCTGGCATGTCAGTCGCGGATCTGGCCCAGGCAATCACTTTGCAAGAAACGGCATACCTCATCCGGATTCCGGGGATCGGAAAAAAAACAGCAGAACGTTTGCTACTGGAAATGAAAGGCAAACTGGGGGCGGATCTGGGTATCACGCCAGGTATTGCGCAAAGCGGTCAGTCGGACGTCTTGCATGCGCTGACTGCGCTCGGCTATTCAGAGCGCGAAGGTCTGGCGGCACTGAAGTCCCTGCCAGAGGGCCTGAGCGTGTCCGATGGCATCCGCATGGCACTCAAAAGCCTGTCACGCTGAACAACGCATGAGCTTAATCAACGCGCGCACCCGATAACCTGACGGCCTCGGACCAGTTTTTCACCTCAGCATCAATCACTTCCCTGAACGCCTGCGGTGAACTGTTGTTGATGACGCCACCCATCTCCAACAACCGTCTGGTCATGTTTGGCTCTGCAACAATGCTTGATACATCCAGGTAAATTTTATTCACGAGCGCTTGCGGCATGCTGGCCGGCCCAAACAGACCAAACCAGGTCGCAGCGGTCAGGCCAGGCATACCCGCTTCTGCCATCGTGGGCACCTCAGCAATGGCGTCGGCACGCTTGTCACTCGCCAGAGCGATGGCACGCAACTTACCCGACTTGATGTAGGGAAGTGCTGCAGACAACGTGACAAACGCCATCTGCACCTGTCCACCAATCAGATCGGTCAACATCGGTGCATCTCCTTTGTAAGGGACATGCACCAGAGGCGTACCTGATTTTGCCTTGAACAACTCGCCTGCCAGATGCTGTGGCGTGCCATTACCGGTTGATGCCATCGACAAGCCATCCTTGTGTGTCTGACCGTAGGCAATCAGTTCCTGGAGCGTATTGACGGGCAGGGACACGGTCGTCACCAGTACCAGCGGGATGGTAGAGATGAGCGTAATTGGTGCAAAATCTTTGATCGGATCGTAATTGAGTTTGCTGTAGAGACTGGCACTGATGGTATGTGCAGCCGTTGTCACATAGAGTGTGTAACCATCACCCGGTGCGCGGGCCAGGGCTTCAGCAGCCACGGTCGTGCCGGCCCCCGGACGATTGGTCACCACCACCGGCTGTCCCCATACTGCCGGGAGCTTTTCAGCAACCATGCGCGCCACGACGTCGGTGGCGCCACCGGCAGGGTAAGGCACGATGAGCGTAACGGGTTTGTCGGGAAAGTCCGCTGCAAAGGTCAGGTTCAATGCACACACACCCAAAGCACCCAGCAGGCGTGCGAGCGTTAGAGATATATTCATATGCATTCCCATTACAGGTTGACGCTGCCCCTCGGGGATTCGTATTATTTTTTCTCTTGCTGTTCACGCCAGGCGAGTAAGCGCATCACGCCCTCTCTCATCGCCACGACCGGCTTCCAGCCAATCACCGCTCCGGCCTTGTCATGAGGAATATGAAAGGCTCCTCCTGAAGTCAGGCGTACCTTGCCAGGCGGATCCGGACGAATCTCAGGTTTGAGATCGCTCTTGCAATACTCAAGCACCAGCTGCACCAGCTCACCGGTCGTAATCGGATCAGGACCAGACACATTGACTGCTACGTCTGTCGCGGTGCTTTGCAGGGCAGCAAGGTTAGCGCGTGCGACATCACTGACATGCACAAAATGTTTGGTGTCTGTCCCATCTCCAGGTAAAACGGGTGGCTTTCCGCTGCGTACCAGGTCGTAGGTTTCCATGATGTAGAGGGAGTTCGCAGCTCTGTAGTGCTGGCGTTCACCATACACCGTCGAATAGCGCAACACGACGTAATCCTGACCGTAACTCTGATGATAATGGCGACACAACTGTTCGCCCATTATTTTGGAGGCACCATATAGAATCGCGGCTGGTGGTGCACCCACTGAATAAAAGGGACCGTCCTCGACCAAAGCGCCTTTGATTCCAGGACCGTAGCCATAGACGGCATTGGACGAAGCAAAGATAATTTTCTTCACTTTGTTGACCCGACAGGCTTCAAGCATATTCTGTGCACCACGGATATTCACATCGACGGCTTGCCAGGGTGTCTGTGAAAAACCCAGCGTCATATAGGCCGCCAGGTGAACGACACCGTCGACGCCCGCAGTCGCTTCGAGCAACTCAGGCAAGCGCATCAGGTCTGCGCGAACGATCTTGATACGCGGATCATTTTGCAGGTGCGCAATAGCGTCCATCGATCCAAACGAAAAATTATCGAGCAGCAAGACTTCACGTGCGCCTTCTTTAAGGAGCAGATCAGCCGTATGCGAACCCACAAGACTGGCCGCACCTGCGATCAAAATACGGGAGTCTTTAATATTGAGTGCTTTACCCTGTTTTGCAGTCGTCATATCTCTCTTACCAAAAGAATGCGTTGTCTCCGCGCGATGTGAGCATCGCTGCGTTTAATTAATTTTTGTAGTTCTATTATTGCTTATATCAACCTACGCGGGTAGGTTGCAAATATACAGGTGCGACAGACTCAAGTGGTGTAGGCACAATACCGAGGTCAGGACTGATCGGTCCGTCGCTCAGATTGTCAACGGTCAGAGAATCCAGATTGTCACGCGACATCAGCGGCTCACCTGGCAAGCATTCAAACATCCAGGCCTGCATCCGACCGATTGACATCGGCATCTCGATCACAGGTCGTGGATGACCGCTCCAGAGCGCGGCGAGACCAACCAGTTCACCCAGACTGTAGCTGCGGGGGCCCGCCAGATCATAGGTTTTTCCGGCAGCTCGAGGGTTGTCCAGCGTATTGACGATTGCCTTGGCCACATCGACAACAAAGACCGGCTGCATGCGTGCACGCGTACCGGCGAGCGGCAAGACAGGGAAAAATCGCGCCAGACGCGCAAACATATTCATGAAATGATCTTCAGGTCCAAAGATGACCGAAGGTCTGAAAAAGGTAAAAGAGCCAGCTTCATGGTCTGAGGAATGCGAGGCATAGGCCTCGCGAATCACGTGCTCGCCTGCAGCTTTGGAGCGCAAGTAACCGCTTGGACCTGTTGCACTGGCACCCAGGGCACTGACGTGCAGAAATTGTCTGATGTGATGATGCAGGCATGCCGCAGCAATACGCTTGGGCAACTGCACATGCGCACGATCAAAATCGGGCCCAAAGGGCTGACCAGGACGACTATGCAGGATGCCCACCAGATTAATCACGGCGTCGCACTCAGAGACCAGGCTCTGCAAAGCCACATCATTATGCACATCAGCCTGCATGACCGTGACGGTCGGATGCACCTGCAATTCCCTGGCGTTTGCCAGGCGTCGGGTGGGCACATGCACCTCATGCCCTGCAGCTACGAGCCTGCCAACCACACAACGCCCCAGAAAACCCGTACCACCAATCACAAGAATACGCATACATGGACCCCTTTGAGACACTAGACCTGCGTCAAAAAGCCCGCATAATCCTTCAAGTCTACATTACCACCACTCAAAATCACGCCAACTCTAGAATCCTTAGGGAGAGACAAGGCGCCGGAGAACGCAGCAGCAGCACCAAGGCAACCCGTCGGTTCGACCACAATTTTCATGCGTTCTGCAAAAAACTTCAGCGCGCTGATCAATTGTGGATCTGTCACGGTCAGAATATCTGTGACATCACGCTTGATCACCCCAAAAGTCAGCTGCCCGAGATAAGGCGTCAAGGCTCCATCTGCAATGGAACGTGGTGGCGCAATGGTCACAACCTCGCCTTTGCGAAAGGATTGCTGCCCATCATTGCCTGCCTCAGGCTCAACGCCATAGACCTTGCAAGAAGGGCTGAGTGCGCGTGCCGACAGAGCACTACCGGCCAGCAAACCACCGCCACCCAGGCAGACCAGCAGGTAATCCAGCTCGCCTACATCCTCAATCAGCTCTTTGGCTGCCGTGCCTTGTCCGGCAATGACATGCAAGTGATCATAAGGCGGTATCAACACCATGCCTGTCTGCTTTTGCATTTCGGCCGCAATCTCATCACGACTCTGCGTATAACGATCGTAGGTCACGACTGTTGCGCCATATTCTTCGGTTGCGGCTTTTTTGGCAGCGGGAGCGTCCTCAGGCATGATGATGATTGTTGCGACATTCAACAGTTTGCCTGACAGGGCGATTGCCTGGGCATGATTGCCTGAAGAATAAGTCAGAACACCGGCGCGCTTTTGCTCTGGCGTCAGGTTGGCGATTGCGTTGTAGCCACCACGAAATTTAAATGCGCCCATGCGCTGCAAATTTTCACATTTGAAGAACATCCGTGCACCGGTCAGACGATCGGCCGTGCGTGAAGTCATCACGGGTGTGCGGTGAGCGACACCGTTGAGGGTGGCAGAAGCGTGAACAACATCATCATAAGTTGGCAGGACAAGCGACATGGGATACCTTTGCTTCGAAGCGGGCTGAGTCAGACGGATAGTGTACGATTGTCGCATCTCTCATTCCAGACTTTTCATGGCCATCCAGTCAGATTCCCTCTCCTCCCGACCCGATACGCGCATCGTGTCGCCCCAGGCCACGACACCGAACGAAGAAAACATCGAACGGGCGCTGCGGCCAAAGGCGTTACAAGAGTATGTCGGTCAGCAGCGGGTACGTGAACAGCTCGAAATTTTCATTCAGGCTGCTCGTAATCGCCAGGAATCACTCGACCATGTACTCTTGTTCGGTCCGCCTGGGTTAGGTAAAACCACGCTGGCCCACATCATCGCCTACGAGATGGGTGTGAACTTGCGCCAGACTTCCGGTCCGGTGCTTGAGCGTCCGGGTGATCTGGCAGCCCTGCTGACAAATCTTGAACGCAATGATGTGCTCTTCATTGATGAGATTCATCGCCTCTCGCCTGTCGTCGAAGAAATCCTCTATCCCGCGCTGGAAGACTTTCAGATTGACATTCTGATCGGCGAAGGCCCTGCAGCACGCAGCGTCAAACTTGACCTGCAGCCCTTCACCCTCGTAGGTGCCACGACACGTGCCGGCATGCTCACCAATCCCTTGCGTGATCGCTTTGGTATTGTGTCGCGCCTGGAGTTCTACACACCCGAAGAACTCACGCGGATCGCGACACGCAGCGCAGGTCTGTTACAGGTCCCTATTACACCTGACGGTGCTGCCGAAGTCGCCCGTCGCGCACGAGGCACGCCCAGAATTGCAAACCGTCTGTTACGAAGGGTGCGTGATTATGCCCAGGTCAAGGCGGGCGGCACGATTGATGCGCAAGTCGCCAGTGCTGCGCTTGCCATGCTTGAAGTTGACCCCCAGGGGCTAGACCTGATGGATCGTAAACTACTCGAAGCCATTATTCACAAATTTGATGGGGGCCCCGTTGGCGTTGACAGCCTGGCCGCGGCCATCGGCGAAGAGCGCGACACTATTGAAGATGTGATCGAACCTTACCTGATTCAGCATGGTTATCTGCAACGCACCCCGCGCGGCCGAATGGCCACCCAGACAACCTGGCGCCACCTGGGTCTGACCCCACCCAAAGCGACTCAGGGTGCCGCACCATTGTTTGACGAATAACGCTCCCGTTAGGCGGCCTCTTCAAAGTCAGCAATGCACTCGAGTATGGATTCGCCATATGATTCGAGTTTTTTGGTGCCGACGCCATTCACATGCGCCAAGGCTGACAAACTATCCGGGCGTGCCATGGCGATTTCACGTAGGGTGGCATCATGAAAAATCACATATGCTGGCACACCGTGACTGCGTGCAATACCGGCCCGCCACGTACGCAAGGCCTCAAATACGGGCAGCGCGGCGCGCGGCATGTCAGGCTGCAGGCTCTTGCCGCGCGGAGCTGTACTGCGCACTGGCCGATCGACTTCACGCCGGAGCATGAGCGTACGTTCACCCTTGAGTACTGCACGGCTCTCATTGGTCAGGGCAAGTGTGCCATAGCCTTCCTGATCGACCATCAGCAGGCTTTGTGCCAGCAGTTGACGCAACACACTGCGCCAGGCCTGTTCGGATAAATCCTGGCCAATGCCGTACACACTCAGACTGGCATGGCCATGCTCAAGGACTCGCGGGGTTTGTTTACCACGCAAAATATCAATCAGATGACCCGCACCGTAACGCTGACCGCGCTCTTTCATGAGACGGTAAATAGCAGACAACATCTTTTGGGCCGCTACCGTACCATCCCAGGATTCAGGAGGATTGAGACAGTTATCGCAATTGCCGCAGGATGAAATAGTCTGGCCAAAATACTGTAGCAGTCGCACACGCCGGCAGGAGACTGTTTCACACAGTCCCAGCATGGCATCGAGCGCACTGCCGAGTCTGCGACGAAACGCATCATCGCCCAGCGATTCATCAATCATGCGCCGCTGCTGGACGACGTCCTGCAACCCATAGGCAAGCCAGGCCGTGGCGGGCAGGCCATCGCGCCCGGCACGACCGGTTTCCTGGTAATAGCCTTCGACTGATTTGGGCAGATCAATATGTGCGACAAAACGTACATCAGGCTTGTCGATCCCCATCCCGAAGGCAATGGTTGCGACCATCACAACGCCGTCTTCGCGCAAAAAACGTGACTGATTCTGCGCACGCACCGCTGCGCCCAGTCCGGCATGGTATGGCAGAGCATCAATGCCCTGGGCACAGAGGAATTCAGCGGTATCGTCCACTTTGTTACGCGACAGGCAGTAGACAATACCTGCATCGCCTGCATGTTCCTGGCGCAGAAGCTGCAATAACTGCTTTCTGACATCCTGTTTTTCAACAATGTGATAACGGATGTTCGGACGATCAAAACTTGCCACATAATGGCGCGCATCATTGAGGGCGAGCCGTTCGGCAATTTCGCGGCGCGTCACATCCGTTGCTGTAGCGGTCAGCGCAATCCTTGGCACATCGGGCCAGCGCTCATGCAACATCGACAACCCGAGATATTCCGGCCTGAAATCATGTCCCCACTGCGATACACAATGTGCCTCGTCAATCGCAAACAGTGCAATCTTGCCGCGCGACAGCAGTTGCTGGCATCGATCCGTGAGCAAGCGTTCGGGCGCGACGTAGAGCAGATCAAGCTTGCCGGCAACAAAGGCCTGCTCAACGTCACGCGACTCCTGCCAGTCCTGGGTAGAGTTGAGAAATGCGGCGCGCACGCCAAGTTCAGTCAGCGCGTCAACCTGATCCTGCATCAGGGCAATCAACGGGGAAATCACCACGCCAGTCCCGGGACGCACCAAAGCAGGCACTTGATAACAAAGTGATTTTCCACCCCCGGTGGGCATCAGCACGAGTGCATCTCCCCCCTCAATCACATGCTCGACAATTGCCTGCTGATCGCCACGAAAGGATTCATAACCGAACACGCGGGCAAGCACCTCGGAGGCGCGGGGATCAGACATGGGAGTATTGGATGAACAGCATGTTGCCATTGTAAAGGGATTAGAAACCCCACCACTGCGTGGCCAGTGTCTCAAACGGCACGGAAAGCTGCATATTCATGGAATAGGTGCCTGACATAAGCTCCCGGGCTGCACCAATTTGTATTCTTGTCTGCGGGAAAAGCAGCCAGCTGTGTTTGAAACCCAGGTGCTGCTCTGTGACCAGAGGACCACTGCGCAAGGTCTCATAGGTTGACTCAAACTGCTGCGTATCAAACTTGAATTGCATGCCGAGTCCAGACTTCAGTGTTGGCATCAGTGCATCCTGACTCTGGGTGGCTCCGGCCTGTAAGGCCCCCCATTCACCAATCGCCATCGCACCACCCACCCCGAATGCACTCGATTCTGCACCAGACTGCAGATGACTTTCGAGGGTCAGATCTGAAGTCAGCCCCAGCTTCATCGTACTGCTGGCCATGGGTGCGCCGACTGTCAGCCCGCCAGTCCCCGTTGTGCCGAGGTCCTCGTTGCTGATCCGTCCGACTGCCGCAGACATACCAAAAGCGCCTGGCAACAGCACCCCCCGGCTAGTCTCGCCAGGCAGCCTGGTCAGCTGCACCCCTCCCAGACGTGCAGATGGCCCCCAGAACGCAGCACCATCACTGACCTGGCCCATCGACAGGGCCGAGCCATTATCCTGCTGATAGGTCAGCTTACCCACGTCGTGCACCCAGCCTTGCGTGGAACCTGTGTGACCTATCCGCGTAGGTGAACGCCGTCCGACGCTACCCGTCTGAACCACCCGGGCGTCTGCCGCAGGCGCATCCGTTTTCGCCTGCCAGTTCAGCTGGCTTTGCGCAACAGACTCAGGGGGCAAACCTTTCAGAGGGTCCTCATCGAGCGGTTCAAGCGCGAGTTCAACGGGCAACAGCTCAGAAGGCTCCTCAGCCACCGCAAAAGACTGGGCCGGTAACAGAGCGGACAGTCCTGGTCGATCTGGTGTCATGACAACAGGCGCACCTGACTGCGCGAGCCCAATGCGCGGCGCCGCCCAGAGCATGCTCGCGACGGGGATCAGCGCGCTCACCACAACTGCGCGGGTACGGGACAGGATTTGTTCGATCATTGTTCAGAGTTTAGACGTTGCACATTGCATCGGCGCGCACAAGTTCATTTCAATAGGTTTCAAGCCACTTGCCCATTTTGACGGAGCAATGCACACTCTGTTCTATGGAAACACGCACAAAACTACTGGTTGTCGATGATGATCCAGCCCTGCGCCAGTTACTGGCTGAATACCTGAACAAGCACGGGTATGACACTCTGCTTGCGCCAGACGCACGCGATCTGTCTGCGCGCATCGTCAAGTTTGAGCCCGAACTCATTGTGCTCGACAGAATGATGCCTGGGGGGGACGGCGCAGAAGCCTGTCGTGCACTGAGGGCACTGGGAGAAGACATCCCCATTATTTTGCTCACTGCACGCGATGAGGCCGTGGACCGGATCATCGGACTTGAGGCAGGCGCCGATGACTATCTGGGCAAACCCTTTGATCCGCGGGAATTACTTGCCAGGATTCAGGCCGTACTGCGGCGCAAACGCGGCGCCTCCGCCCTGACAAAAGAGGGACCGGTCCAGTTTGGAGCGTTCACCTTTGACCCGGTGATGCGACAATTGTCGCGTGACGACGAGGTCGTCAAGCTGACAGGTGGCGAGATCAATCTGCTGGAGGCACTGATCCACAACCCTGGCAAACCCCTATCGCGTGAGCGCCTGCTCACACTTGCTCGCGATGACGAAGCGGGTGAGCGCAACGATCGCGCCATCGACATCGCCATTCTGCGCTTGCGTCGCGCGATCGAGGACGACCCCAAACAGCCCAGATGGATTCAAACAGTCTGGGGAACAGGCTATCGGTTTTCACCTTGACATATTTCAAAGCGTTGCTGCCACAGTCGCTGCGCACGCGGCTGATTCTGCTGGTCCTGATGACCGTCCTGATCGGGCAAGCGGCAACCCTCTATACGGTATCCAGATTCCAGAGCGACCAGACACAAACTGTCGCGCTAGAGCTGGTATCGACCACCATCCGTACACTACAGTATTCAATGGATCATGTTGCGCCAAAGGATCGTGCTGAATTTGTACGTCGGGCCTCTCAAGGTCAATGGCGATTGTGGTCAAAACCCCTGCCCAACGAAGCGCGGGTGCAACGCAGACCTCCCCAACGCACTGGCGATCCGGCACGTTCCGGGCCCGCAAGCATGCCTGCTCGTCCCGCGCCAATGGAAGCCCCCACTCCTTCTGCGATCGGCACCCAGAATCCCGTCGTCGAAGCACTTGTTGCGCCCACCAAAGCTGATCAGACTTCGGATGACATCAGACGCAGTCTGGGCAAGTTCATCTCC
>CANCOC010000029.1 GCA_947379755.1 Alcaligenaceae bacterium
CAGTGGACACCCCCCGCTCCACGCTATGAGCGCGGTTACGGCTGGATGTTCTCCAAGCATATCGAGCAGGCCAACGAAGGCTGTGACTTTGACTTTCTTCGCACAGATTTTGGTGCGGCAGTTCCTGAACCTGATATTTATTAATTTAAAACATGTCCACACTCAAAACAGAAACACGCCAGAAACTGATGGAAGTCAGCACCGCCACGCTTGCAACCTGTTTGTTCAAGCGTGGCTTGCGCAATCAGTTTATTCAGGGCGTCTCGCGGCTGTCCGTCGCTGACAAAAATATGGTCGGTGAGGCCTTTACATTACGTTATATACCTGCCCGCGAAGATCTCAACGGCATCGAAGTGTTTAAAAACCCGTCTCATCCGCAGCGCAAGGCGGTTGAAGATTGCCCGCCGGGGGCTGTGCTGGTGATTGACAGCCGTAAAGATGCACGCGCAGCCTCTGCTGGAGGCATTCTCGTAGGACGGCTCATGGCACGAGGCGTAGCAGGTGTCGTCAGCGACGGAGGCTTTCGTGATTCAACTGAGATTTCGAGGCTTGGCATCCCTGCTTACCACCAGCGTCCCTCGGCACCGACCAACCTGACGCATCATCAGGCGATCGATATCAATGTGCCGATTGGTTGTGGTGACGCACCGGTTTTTCCTGGCGATATCATTGTGGGTGATGGCGATGGTGCGATTGTCTTACCCGCCGAGCTTGCCGATGAACTGGCCAGCGAAGCATTTGAAATGACGGTGTTTGAGGATTTTGTGACTGAGCAGGTTAAGAATGGTCACAGCATTACTGGGCTTTATCCCAATACACAACCACAGACAACCGCTGATTTTCAGGCCTGGCGGATCAGGCACGGCCGCTGAAACAGAGCGACGGCCAAAGTGGCCGTCGGAGCTGGACTTGCAAATACTAAGGGGATACTAAAGAGGGGTGCTGGGGTGACTGACGGGGCTCGAACCCGCGACAACCAGAATCACAATCTGGGACTCTACCAACTGAGCTACAGCCACCGCAGGAGTGGAATTCTAGCATGATTGTTAAATTTTTTATTTGGACTCCATGAGCAAGTTTCAAGAAGTGTTTGCTACCTACTGGCCCCACATTGTTTTTGTGCTTTCTTTCGTGGCGAGTGCCATCGCAGCCGTGCATGCTGCCATGACCAAACAGGATGTCAGAGCTGCCACAGGCTGGGTGGCCGTGATCCTGTTTTCCCCGATTTTTGGGGCACTGCTCTATGCCATTGCCGGAATTAACCGCATCCGCAAAGAGCGTGTTTCCCAGCAACGGACCAGCACCATGTACTCGGAAGAGGTGATTGAACCCTTGCTCGTGCATGATGTCGTGCCTTTTTCCGGGCCGCAGTTCGCGGCATTGAAAATACTGGGTGATCATGTAAGTGACTTTCGTCTGTTAGGGCGCAATACGATCAAATTGTTATCAGGAGGCGATGAAACCTATCCAGCCATGCTGGAAGCCATCCGGAGCGCCAGGCGATCCATTGCCTTGCAAAGTTATATTTTTGATCACGATCAGGTCGGCATGGAGATTGCCCAGGAACTGATCAACGCCAAAAACCGTGGTATCGAAGTCAGGGTGTTGATTGATGCTGTGGGTTCGCGCTACTCACACCCTCCAATCACAAAAATGCTGGTCAAAGCCGGTGTCACGACAGCCTTGTTCATGCGGCCCGTAATCGGAATCAAGCTTGTCTATGCAAACTTGCGCAGTCACCGCAAATTGCTGGTGATCGATGGCGTGCACGGTTTGACGGGTGGGATGAATATCCGCGAGAGTTTTGTCACTGCGATTGCCGGGGATCAGGTCACGCACGACACGCATTTCAAGGTGAGTGGCCCGATCGTGCATCAGTTGATTGTGAATTTTGCCCATGACTGGTATTTCACGACAAACGAAAAACTCAGTGGTGAAGACTGGTTTGTAAAAGATATTCCTGATTTTGTACCGGTTGGCGTGCCTCTGCGCTGTGTGCCTTCTGGGCCTGACAGCACGCTGGGCAATACACATAATATGTTGCTGGGCGCCTTGTCTGTCGCGCAAAAACATGTTCGTATCCAGTCCCCGTACTTTTTGCCTGATCAGCAGCTGATTGCAGCGCTTTCGACGGCGGCAAGGCGTGGAGTGGTCGTCGATGTAGTGATTCCGGGGGCGAATAATCTCAAGCTGGTGAATGCAGCGATGTCCGCACAGCTCGATCAGCTGATCCAGACCGGATGCCGAATCTGGCGTGCTTCTGGCACGTTTGATCATTCCAAGCTCTTTACGGTCGATCAGGCCTGGTCGTACATTGGGTCTTCCAATATCGATCCACGCAGTTTGCGCCTGAACTTTGAACTCGACATCGAGGTGTACGACAAAGCTCTTTCAGGGCAGCTTGATGCCCGCATGGATGCCACGATCGCCACAGCCACGCTGATCACACTCTCTTCGCTTAACAGGCAGCCTTTCTGGATCAGGCTACGTAATAAGTTCGTGTGGCTCGCGTCGCCGTACCTCTGAGCTACTGAAGGCTCAGCGGATCAATATTGGGGTTGGCAGCAGGCGCAATACCTGCACCCTTGATGGCATGCCGGTTCATGGAGTCCAGGACAATTCCCTGTGCTTTCATGTCTTCGACAAACGTTCTTAAAAATAGCGCGGCAGCTGGCCCCCGGTTTTTAGGGATCCCCATTGCCTGCCTAATCACCATGAAACGTTCATTGAGCATCCGCACGCCTTTGACCTCGCGTGTGTCGGCTTCTAACTGTTGCCTGACGCCCGCAGCAACCTCGATGCCTTGCTCAAGGAAGTTCGGCACAACAGCCTGGGAGGAGGCTGCGCGCATAATTTCAGCCTGCTTGAGGTGGCGAGTGAGAAACAGGTCATAGGCACTGCCTTTACCAACCACTACGCGGTTTTGTTTTGCGTCGACTTGAGCATTGTTTTGAATGGGGGAGTCGTCACGCACAAGATAGTAGCCCTCGATCAGAACGTATGCTTCGGTAAATGCAATCTCCTTGCCACGCTCGGGATCGACAGCAAAAAAACCAATGTCTGCACGACCCGACTCAATCGTTGCGACAGACTTGCCGGCAGTTTCGTTGACAACCAGCTCGACCGGTACGCCTAGCCGTTTGCCGAGCTGATGGGCGAGGTCGATGGAAATGCCGGCAGGTTTTCCCTGTGCGTCCAGATTGGCAAGGACTGGATTGCCCAAATTGATTGAGGCGCGCAGCACCCCAGTCGGAGCAAAAGCTTGAATGATTTCTGGTTGCATGGTGGGCGTCTCTTGTGGGCGGGTGATGCGACTCTGGGCGTCGCTTAATGCGTGTGTTGTTGGCGTGCCGTTAGATGGCAGCTCTGCAGTGAGCGGACGCTTGTCCGACGGGGCCGCTGTCGCCGCGCAGCCGGCTGACGCAATCATGATGCTCAGAATCGCCAGCCATTGGGTGATGCTGAGGTGTTCTTTCAAGATCAGGCTCGCCGTGACTGCACCGATAACAGGTTCCATTGTCAGCATCATCCCAAATGTTCGTGTCGGCAGACCCTTGAGTGCGATCATCTCAAGCGTATAAGGTAATGCGCTCGAGAGTACCCCGATACCGAGCCCTGCGACAAGAAGTCTCGGATCAAGCAGGGAAGTCCCTGCCTGGGCAATACCAAAAGGCAGCACGAGCAGGGCTGCCGTCAGCAGTCCAAGAGAAGTCGCCTGTCCGGGAACAAGATCACCCAGGCGCTTGCCAGACAGGATATAGAGTGCCCAGAAGACTCCTCCTGTCAGTGCAAAGCACACCCCGACGGGGTCGAGTGGTGTGTCCATTTCCTGCTGGGGTAAGAGCAGCAACAGACCCAGGGCAGCCAGTCCGATCCAGACATAGTCGATGGCTTTGCGGGAGAGCCATGCCGCCAGCAGCAAGGGCCCTGTGAGTTCAATGGCGATGGCAACCCCGAGCGGAAGTGTGCGCAAAGAGAGATAGAACGTCAGGTTCATGCCGGCGATCGCCGCCGCGTACAAGAATATCTTTCCCATCGCCGACCTGTTCAGTGACAAACGCCAGGGTCGGTGCCAGAGCAGTAAAAACATTGCACCGATCACGATCCGGTAGGTCGTGGTGCCGGACGCCCCGATTGCCGGAAACAGGGTTTTTGCGAAGGATGTTCCAACGCAAAGCGAAATAATTGCACCGAGCAAGGCGAGGATGGGTAAAAGAATTTGGCGCAGTGGATGTTGTAGTTGTTGCATCGGGCAGAAAGATGTTGTGGCGAAAGGCAGGGTTCATCGCGCAGGCCATTACAACATGAGCAACTGGTGACTGTGTAACAGTGCTACGGCCGGGCTTTAACACTCCTATAATCAAGGAAATCGCTCAAAGCGCTATTTGACTTGCTGGCCGTGCCTCACCGGTCTGCCCTTTTGTTCAGCATTTACCAGAGTTGATTCTTTATATGATCCATCGGAATTTAGTTAAAAACACAGTCCTTTCCCTGCTGCTGTCAGGTGTCTGTGCCTTGTCTAGCGCACAGACCAAACCCGCCGGTTCAATGGCCGCGGTCAATGGCGTGGCGATCCCAGAGGCCTTGCTTGAACAAAATGTACGGGCCAATATCGCCCAGGGGCAGAAAGACTCGCCTGAATTGCGCCAGGTACTCAAAGATGAGCTGATTAATCGCGAAATCCTGGCTCAGGAGTCCGGCCGTCTGGGTCTGGATAAAACTCCGGATGCGCAGACACAGTGGGCGCAGGTGCGTCAGACTTTTCTGGTTGAACTCCTGCTCAACGACTACATGAAGCGCAATCCGATTACCGATGCCGATGTCAAGGCTGAATATGATCGTCAGCTTGTCGCGATGAACGGAGCAGAGCAATTCAAGCTCAGTCTGATGGTGCTGCCAACCGAGGACGAGGCCAAGGCCGTTCTGGCTCGTTTGCGCAAGGGCGAAGCATTTGCCAAGCTGGCGACTGAAAAGTCCATTGATCCAAGCAAAAAAGACGGCGGCAGCATTGGCTGGGTGGTACCTGGCCAGATTCTGCCCGCTATTGCCAACGTTATGGTCAATCTGAGCAAGGGTGGTCTGGTTGCTGCACCGATTCAGACCCAGGCAGGCTGGAACATCATCAAGCTTGAAGACAAGCGGCCCTTCAAGGCACCGACTCTGGCCGAAAGCCAGAACGAAATTCGTCAGCTCCTGGTACAAAAACAGCGCTTTGAGTATGTGAAAAAGCTCAGGGATGCCGCCAAGGTGGCGCAATAAGCAATTTTTGAAGTGGGTCTGGGGGTGTTGGTGGCCCCAGGTCCTGTGAGCACGGTGGGGCTGCACTTGGTGCGTTCTTGGTGCCCCCGGCGAGAATCGAACTCACAACCACCCGCTTAGAAGGCGGGTGCTCTATCCAATTGAGCTACGGGGACACTTCGAGGCGCTATTCTAACCATCTTTTGTTTTCCATTGTATTGTGTAGGTATGTCACAACTTTTTGTCGTTCATCCAGAGAACCCTCAAGCCCGTTTGATCAAGCAGGCTGCCCAGCTTTTGCATAATGGCGGGCTGATCGCGATTCCGACCGACTCCAGCTATGCCGTGGTCGCTCGCCTCGACGACAAGGCTGCTGCTGATGGCTTGCGCCGCCTGCGTGGACTCGATGAGCGCCATCATCTGACGGTGTTGTGCCGGGATCTTGCTGCAATCAGTCAGTTTGCACGTGTCGATAATGCACAATACCGCTTGCTCAAACTCGCCACACCCGGTCCATGGACCTTCATTCTGGAAGCCTCTCGCGAGGTACCCCGCAGAGTGTCCCACCCTTCGCGCAAGACCATTGGCATCCGTGTGCCGGATCACCCAGTGACGCGTGCCTTGCTTGAGGCGGCCGATACGCCACTGCTGTCGACCACACTGATTCCCGAAAATGCGGAAGAACCGCTCAATGATCCAGAAGCGATTCGTGAGCGCTACCAGCATGTGTTGGCAGCAGTCATTGATGCTGGAAGCTGTTTGCTTGAGCCGACCACCGTAATTGACCTGACAGGCGCCAGTCCCGAAGTTGTGCGCAGAGGCCGGGGTG
Organism: Alcaligenaceae bacterium; assembly: GCA_947379755.1. GTDB lineage: Bacteria > Pseudomonadota > Gammaproteobacteria > Burkholderiales > Burkholderiaceae_B > Zwartia. Next base: position 6,068 of record CANCOC010000029.1, read on the forward strand.
ACCCCGCCGCGCTGGGTCTGGCCTGACGACTTCTTTGACTGAACCTATGAACGATATCATCCAGACCATTGCGCTTTACGCTTTTCCGGTCATCTTTGCCATTACGCTGCACGAGGCGGCACATGGCTATATCGCCAGGATGTTCGGAGATCCGACAGCCACGCTGGCTGGTCGCGTGAGTCTGAACCCCATGCGTCACATCGACCCGATCGGGACCATTGTTGTACCGGTTGGTATTCTGATTGCCTCCAAGCTGATGGGTGGTCCGCCATTGCTCTTTGGCTGGGCCAAGCCTGTGCCTGTGGATTTTGGGCGCTTGCGACGCCCCAAGCAGGATATGCTGTGGGTCGCTCTTGCGGGGCCTGCTGCCAATCTCCTGATGGCCATTCTCTGGGCGATTGTCCTGAGGCTGCTCTTTGAAAGCGGAGAGCGTGAGGGTTTCTGGTTTGAAATGCCACTGGTTGGAATTCAGATTAACTTAGTGTTGATGGCGCTCAATTTATTGCCAATCCTGCCTCTGGATGGCGGCAGAGTGCTCTTTAGTCTCTTGCCCAACCGGTTTGCCTACAAATACGGACGTATGGAGCCGTATGGCATGCTGATTGTCATTGCCTTGCTGGCAACGGGCAGTCTATGGGTCATTCTTGAGCCTGTCATGGCACTTGGGCAGGGAATTATCCGACTTTTTCTATAGTGAACAGCCGGTTTAGGCCGATAAAAGTGACAAGTGGTTTCAGTCAACCTTATTTCACTCACAATCCGGTAAACTTGCGGCTTATTTAATCTTGGTGCAATTGCGCCTGCTTACGCGTCCTGGATCCATCTATGGCATCGTCGATTTCATCTACTCAAGGCCCCCGGTTTCAGGGGAGTATGGTTGCACTGGTTACGCCCATGCATCCCGATGGCAGTCTGGACTATGACAGCTACCGGTCACTCATCGACTGGCACGCCAAAGAAGGCACCGATGCCCTGGTCGTAGTCGGGACTTCCGGTGAGTCACCAACCGTTGATGTGGACGAGCATGCTGAGCTGATTCGTGTGGCTGTAACGCATGCTGCCGGTCGCATGCCCGTGATTGCAGGTGTCGGTGCAAACTCGACACGTGAAGCGATTCATCTGGCTGAACATGCGCGCAGCCTGGGTGCGGATGCAGCCTTGTCTGTGGTGCCTTATTACAACAAGCCTTCGCAAGAGGGCATGTACCAGCATTTCAAAACGATCCAGGAAGCGGTCGATATACCGACGATTCTGTATAACGTTCCGGGTCGTACGGTTGCAGATCTTGCACACGAAACGGTTCTGCGTCTGGCGCAGGTCCCAGGGATTGTTGCCATTAAAGATGCAACAGGCGACATCGGTCGCGGCGCATTGCTGATCCGCGATGTCCCTGCACACTTCCAGGTGCTCAGTGGTGATGACGCGACAGCGGCCGCCCTGATTTTGCTGGGTGGTCACGGCAATATTTCCGTCACGGCTAACATCGCGCCACGCGCCATGCATGACTTGTGTGTGGCCGCCGCAGCGGGCAATATCGCGCGCGTACATGAAGTCAATCGTCTCCTGGGTCCCTTGAACAAACTGCTGTTTGTTGAGGGCAACCCGGTTCCGGTCAAGTGGGCCTTGGCACAGATGGGACGCATTCCAAGCGGGTTGCGTCTGCCTTTGGTCGAGCTCAGTACTCAGTTTCACGCGCCGTTGCGCGCAGCGTTGGTTCAGGCGGGGTTGCTTTGATATGAAAAGTTTTTTCAGTGGTAAAACGTTTTTAAATGCTAAAACTTTTTTATTTGGTGGTTTGATTGCTCTGGCACTGACGCTTCAGGGATGTTCCGGTTTTACTAATGCGCTCAACGGAGAGAACTCGGTTGATTACAAGAGCGTTGTGCGAACAGATCCCTTGAGCATTCCGCCAGACCTTACGCAAGCTTCGAATGATCCACGTTATCGTGCGCCAGCCTCGGGTTCAACGACATTCTCCCAGTTCCAGCAGCAAGGACAGGCCGCCACTGCAAACGTACCTGCTTCACAATCTTCTGTCCTGCCTACTCGCACGGACATGCGCGTGCAACGTGATGGCGATTTGCGCTGGCTGGTTGTCGATATGCCTGCTGATAAAGTCTTCTCTCTTGTATCTGATTTCTGGGTCGAGTCCGGTTTTGCCCTGGACGTCACGGATCCCAAGGCGGGTCTGATGGTGACAAACTGGGCAGAAAACCGTGCCAAGATCCCAGAAAGCTTTATCCGGGAAATGCTGGGTAAAGTCCTTGACGGGTTGTGGGACAGTGGTACGCGTGACAAATTCCGTACGCGCATTGAGCGTGTCGGCAACAATCGTACAGAAGTCTATATCTCCCATTCGCATATGGAAGAAAAAAACTACAGCACTCAGGGTCAGACTGACGTGCGCTGGATGAACGGCAAAGAAGATCCCGGCCTGAATGCGGCAATGATTGCTCGCCTGATGGTGTTTATGGGTGAGGATGTTGACGGTGCACGCAAGAAAATGGGTCTGGCACAAGCCTCTGCCCAGGAACCAAAAGTGTCCGTTCCAACGACGGATAAGTCAGTTCTGTTGATTGCTGAATCATTTGATCGTGCCTGGCGCCGTGTGGGTGTTGCTCTGGATTCAGGTGGTTTTGCGGTGGATGATCGTGACCGGACTGCTGGTGATTTCTATGTGCGCTATGTGGATACCGATACCGGTGCCAAGCGCGAAGAACCGGGTTTCTTCAGCCGACTGTTTGGTGCAAAAGATCCTGCCAAGGCTCCAACGTATCGTTTGCACCTGACCCAGCAGGGTACGCAAACTGAAGTCGCGGTGTTCGACGCCGATGGTAAGCGCGACACCAGCCCGACTGCTCAGCGCATTCTGAACGTGTTATCAGGAAAGTTGTAAAAGAGTTGTCTGAGTATTGAACCCTGGGTTGGGTTCGGTACTTGATCCGCTCTGAAGGCACCCCGTACGCGGGGTGTTTTTTTTTGGAGCGGCAGAATCATCTTGGTGCAGAATTCGGTCGTTTTGGTGCGCGATTTGCCCTATATTGGTGCTGAATCGATAGTCGATGGATTTGTCTGTCTGAATCCTTGCGAATGTGAGATTGACTGACTGAAAGTGAGTCTGTCATCTATGGCACATTTATTGCTAATTTAATGCAAACTGCCATTGAATTAGGGCAAACTGCTAGTCAATCCATCTTAAAAAGTACTGATCCTCCAAGCATGTACGCCATTCAGGACAACAAAGAATTGCAGTCTCAAACCGCAGGGCACGCGATCGAACCTTCTGGCTCGTGGACGGCCCGGCTGGAGCTCGACTTTAATGTCCGTCCCCAAGATGCACAGAGCATGCCGAGAACGCGTCTCGGTTTTAAACACCTGGGTCCTCTGAGGATCCAGAAGGCTCTCTATCCCGAGGGACCCTCACCCTGCCACGCCATCATTGTTCATCCGCCCGGTGGGATCGCTGGTGGTGATCGTTTAGAAGTATGCGTGAACAGCCAGAGCCGCAGTCATGGGCTGGTCACAACACCCTCAGCAGCAAAGTGGTATGGGACTGACGCAGTGCAGGCTGCCTCGCAGCTGATCGATATTGAACTCAATGGAAAGTTCGAATGGCTTCCGCAGGAGACGATTGTATTTAATCGTGCCCGTGTGCAATCAGATATTGAAGTCAGGGTCTCGGAGCACGGTGCCATGATTGGCTGGGATCACCTTATCTTTGGACGGCATGCTTCTGGAGAAACGTTTGAACAGGGATGCTTTCGTCAGTCGCTCAAGATTGAAATAGACGGTCGCCTGATTTGGCATGATCGTCTGGTCTTGCATGGCGATGATCCGCTGTTCGCCTCTCCAGTCGGGTTGCGAGGCCATCATGCTTTTGCCACCGTCTGGGCGGTATTGCCACAGGCAGCACAGTGGAGTGAGTCCGTGGTGCAATCACTGCGTGATCATTGCAGTATGCCTGCGGTGGGGGGGAGTGCCTATGCAAGTGATCAGCTCGTCTGGAGTGTTCTTCATCCCCGATTGCTGGTCGGCCGCGTGCTGGCCAACCCGCTGAATTTAAAATTATTGTTGCATCGCGCCTGGGAATATTTGCGTCCCCAGGTTCTGGCTCGGCAAGCCGTTGCACCGCGTTTGTGGGCAACCTAATTAGGAGTAGGACTACACATGGATCTGACCCCCAGAGAAAAAGACAAGCTGCTGATTTTTACAGCAGCCTTGCTTGCCGAACGCCGGCAGGCACGTGGTTTAAAGCTCAATGTTCCCGAAGCCATTGCGATGATTTCTGCTGCAATCATGGAAGGTGCGCGCGATGGACGCACGGTTGCCGAGCTCATGAGTGCAGGCCGCGATATCCTGGGCCGAGAGGACGTCATGGAAGGCGTTGCTGAAATGATCCCGGATATACAGGTCGAAGCAACCTTTCCGGACGGCACAAAACTTGTCACCGTCCATCAACCCATTCAGTAAGGACGCTCCATGAATGTCACTCCAATGATTCCGGGCGAGATGCTGGTTGTCCCCGGTGAAATAGAAATCAATGTGGGACGCGCATGCATCAAGGTGCTGGTTGCCAATACAGGCGATCGACCCGTGCAGATTGGTTCGCATTATCACTTTGCCGAGACCAATGGCGCGTTGCGGTTTGACCGGGCGGCAGCCACAGGTTTTCGCCTGAATATTCCTGCGGGCACGGCGGTACGCTTTGAGCCGGGTCAGGAGCGTGAGGTTGAACTGGTCGCGCTTGCAGGCGACCGCATGGTGTATGGATTTACGGGTGCAGTGATGGGGAGCCTGGACAAATGAAAATTTCTCGACAAGCCTATGCAGAAATGTTTGGCCCGACCACCGGTGATCGTGTCAGACTGGCCGATACGGCGCTCTTTGCAATGGTTGAAAAAGATTTCACCATCTACGGCGAAGAGGTCAAGTTCGGCGGCGGCAAAGTCATCCGCGATGGCATGGGTCAGTCCCAGCGCATGAGTAAGGACTGTGTGGATACCGTCATCACCAATGCACTCATCATCGACTGGTGGGGCATTGTGAAGGCTGATATTGGCATCAAGAATGGTCGCATCAGCGGGATTGGTAAAGCTGGCAATCCGGATATTCAGCCCGGGGTCACGATTGTTGTCGGCCCTGCGACTGAAGTGATCGCAGCCGAAGGCATGATCGTCACGGCCGGCGGTATTGACAGCCATATTCACCTGATCTGCCCGCAACAGATCGAGGAAGCCCTGAGTTCAGGGGTCACCACCATGATCGGCGGGGGCACGGGTCCCGCCACAGGCACCTTTGCCACGACTGTCACGCCGGGCCCCTGGCATCTGGCACGCATGTTGCAAGCGATGGAGTCCTATCCGATCAATATCGGTTTGCTGGGCAAAGGCAACGTGTCCTTGCCTGGTCCGTTGCATGAGCAGATTGATGCAGGCGCTGTGGGTTTGAAGCTGCATGAAGACTGGGGCTCAACACCTGCAGCCATCGATAATTGCCTCAATGTCGCTGACGAAACCGATACACAGGTCGCCATCCATACTGATACCCTGAACGAATCAGGTTTTGTCGAGGCCACGCTCAATGCGATCAAAGGACGCGTGATCCACACATATCACACCGAGGGTGCGGGTGGTGGTCATGCCCCTGACATCATCCGTGTTTGTGGCGAGTCGAACGTGTTGCCTTCTTCGACCAATCCGACCCGGCCTTTTACGATTAATACGCTGGATGAACATCTGGACATGCTGATGGTCTGCCATCATCTGGATGCCTCGATTGCCGAAGACATCGCGTTTGCAGAAAGCCGAATCCGTCGAGAAACGATTGCAGCCGAGGATATTTTGCACGACATTGGCGCGTTTTCAATGATTTCCTCAGATAGCCAGGCCATGGGTCGTGTCGGTGAGGTCATCATGCGCACCTGGCAGACTGCACACAAAATGCGTGAACAGCGCGGTTCGATGAGTGAGACGGGTTTTTCGGATCCTTCGACCAGCGACAATGCACGCATCAAGCGCTACATTGCCAAATACACGATTAACCCCGCTATCACGCATGGCATGGCCAAAGAAGTTGGTTCGGTCGAGGTCGGTAAGTTTGCAGATCTGGTGCTGTGGCGTCCGGCATTTTTTGGTGTCAAGCCTTCTACCGTGATCAAGGGCGGCATGATTGCCATGGCAGCCATGGGAGATCCGAATGCTTCGATTCCGACACCGCAGCCGGTACATTTTCGTCCGCAGTTCGGTGCCGCACCCAGTGCGATTGCTTCGAGTTGCATCACGTTCATGTCAGGCTCGGCTATCCATAAAGGTTTGCCTGCCGAACTGGGACTCAAGCGGCATATCGCACCCGTCCAAGGTATGCGCAGCCTCACCAAAGCCGATATGAAACTCAATAGTGCGACACCAAATATCACGGTGAGTCCTGAGAATTACAAGGTCTATGCCGATGGAGTCCTGCTCGATTGTCCGCCTGCAAAAACGTTGCCGATGGCTCAGCGTTACTTCCTGTTTTAATTTCTGATAACGATCTTATGGCAATCACTCTCAACCGGCAGTTGACAGACAATGACCCCGCGTTAAGCGCAGAGACCAATGCCTGGCCTGAACCTTGGCCGGTGCTGGAACTGTCGTACGGCGACCGTCAACGCTCTCGACTGGCCGCCATGTTGCCTAATGGCCGGGCGGTTGCGGTGATTCTTGCGCGGGGCGAAAATATGCAGCACGCAGGCGTGCTGTGCGGCGACGGGGGCGAGCGTGTGCGCGTGCAGGCAGCGCCCGAAGCACTCATGCGTATCCGTGCGACCAGCACCTTTGAACTGATGCGCATTGTGTATCACCTGGCCAATCGCCATGTGAGAGCGATGCTGCAGATTGATGCTGCCTTGATTGAGCCCGACTCGGTACTCGCCGAGATGGTGCGCGGCCTGGGCGGGCAGGTGGATATGGTGCAGGCAGCGTTCTTACCTGAAGGTGGTGCGTATGCAGCAGGGCATGGTGCCACAGGTCATCAGCATCACCACCATACCGATGAATCCAGTGATATCAAGCGTGATGAGGCGATGGGCAAGCTGGGCGAAGCGCTGTCGATTGCCGCGCATGCCCGGAACAAATAATGCACCCGTCTAATCCGCTGCTGGCGGCCCTGCATCTTGCAAGCCCTGCGCTGCCTGTCGGAGGGTTTGCGTATTCGCAGGGTCTCGAGCAGGCGGTCGAGGATCGTTGGGTGACGAATATGGAGCAGGCCTACATCTGGATCCGGGATGTGTTGTGTCTGAGCCTGGCGCGCCAGGAGTTGCCCTTGTGGCTGGCGTGTCATCGCGCCTGCCGGTCGGGTGACTGGCAAACTCTGCGTGCATCGAATCAGTCTTTATTTTCTTTGAGAGAGACCGCAGAGTTCAGGCTAGAGTCGATCCAGATGGGGCACTCAATGGCCAAACTGTTTAAGCAGTGGCCGCATGGTCAGACCTTGGTTGAGCTGACGGATATTGAGTGGGTGTACCCGGCCGCCCATGCTGCATTGTCTGCAGTGTCTGGTATTGAAGAAAGCATGGCACTGACTGCCTATCTGTGGAGCTGGGTTGAAAATCAGGCGATCGCCGCCGTCAAGATTATTCCACTTGGACAGATTGACGGGCAGACTTTATTGCATCGGCTAAAAGCAGATATTGACCATGCGATGACAATCGCAAGCGACATTCATCCCGATGATATTGGATCGGGTGCGATCGGATTGGCAATCACCAGTGCGCGTCACGAATCCCAGTACAGCCGTTTATTTAGAAGTTAACAGCCTGAGCACGCGACATTCAATACTTGAACCCGCGCATGCCCGGCACCCTGAAACTTACATTCATCCATAGCAGAGAGTCAGCTTAATCATGCAAACATCGAATCCCTTGCGCGTTGGTATTGGCGGACCTGTTGGCTCAGGCAAGACTACCCTGGTCGAAGTCCTGTGCAAGCGCATGCGCGATCAGTACAACCTCGCCGTGGTGACCAATGACATTTACACCAAAGAAGATGAGCGCTTGCTGGTGGCGGCTCAGGCCCTGTCGGCAGATCGCATCATGGGTGTTGAAACGGGTGGATGTCCTCATACTGCGATTCGTGAAGATGCTTCGATTAATCTCGAAGCGATTGACCGCATGCAAAAGCGTTTCCCCGATCTTGATCTGATTTTTATTGAGTCCGGTGGCGATAATTTGGCTGCAACGTTTAGTCCGGATTTGTCAGACCTGACCATCTACGTGATTGATGTGGCCGGTGGCGAAAAAATCCCTCGCAAAGGCGGGCCTGGCATCACGCGCAGCGATTTGCTGGTGATTAATAAAATCGACCTCGCACCTTACGTGGGTGCTGATCTGGATATCATGCGTCACGATACAGCACGTATGCGTGCAGATCGCCCGTGGGTCATGACAAATCTCAAGACCGGCGAGGGCCTGGACGAGGTGATTCGTTTTATCGAAACAGCGGGATGTTTATCAATTTAATTTGGTTTGATGAATATTGAATGCGTTTTTAGACTGTTCCAAATTTTGCGTGGGTGTACTTGCAAGCCATGGCCTGATGTATTTGGTGATGGCACACTCACATCTCTGTATAGCGATCAGCTAGATCGCTCATTCGCCTCTTTTAATGCATCCAGGTTTATTCAAAGGCTTGTATGTCTGAATAAAGATAGTTTGTGTCATACAGACTAGAACCATAGTGCCTTAATGCGATATGTTCATAATGGTGACAGTCTTCGACAGAATTAAATATTTGAATCAAGTCTTCAGGGTAGTGGTATCCAGAAATAGATAAATTCGGTTTGTTGTTTTTAATGTTTTCTTTTGCCCCGACAATCACTTTGGATTCGTAACCCTCGACATCAATTTTAATTAACGTAGATCGCTGCGTAATATCGTCCAATCTAAAAATTTCAACTCCTACATCTTCAGCCTCACTTGGGACTGAACTATTCATAAAATTTGATCCTAGTCTGTTGTCAGGATTTTCGTTGAAATGCATTGTTTGATTCATATCACCCAGACCGGCATGGAATGTATAAACATTGGGAATATATTGGCATAGTCTGCCAAGTGAATTGTAGTTAATCACATCAGGTTCAAAGGCATAGATCTCCTTGTAATTTCCTTGTGTGAGATCATAAAATTGACTCACTGTATCCCCATGTGCTGCACCTGCATCAACATAAATTTCATCGCTCCTTAAACACAGGCTTCCCCTGAAATCTCCATGACTATTGAAATTCATTTGTCCGGGAATTTTTACAAATAACAGGGGTGATCGATCTAGTATTAGATAGGATTGAATTCTTGCGACTAATGTTTCTTTTGAAAGCTTATCTGTTAGCGCATCGTAAATTTTTCTAAAGTTAGGTAATTCCGAGATGATTTTATTTCGCTCCTCTTTAACTGATACATATGTGTGTGCGAGGTTGAGTTCGCTCAGCGCATAAATAAAATCCATCACATGAATATTTTCTGTTTTAATTTTTTGACAAATCGCTTTTCCCAGTAAATCATCATTAAAATCGATAATCAAAACTTTTTTATTTTTTGGAATATTTTCTATTGTGACGAAGCTAAAGCTTCTGTCAATTCTGAGTCGGTTGGTGATCCTGGTTTTCTTTTCGTCGGACATTGAAAAGACAACGACCCCACTAAAGATGTGTAGGTGCAAAGCAATTTGCCTTGCACGGCTTGCAAAGCTATTGCTGATATCGCCAAAAAAATACACTTCTTCGTAATTACTTATGTTTTCAAAATTTATATCACATAAGTTGAATAACGAGTTGAAATCTGTATGGTTATTTATATTCATGTAGGTCTCCAAATTGCCAGCTTAAATAACAGTGCTCATATAAGCTTTTTGAAAATGATGAATTCTCTGTTCCAGTATGTTGCCTAGAATGAATTCGTGTGATGCATTATTAAGACCCTTCTGAACTTTTTCACAAATATCTAAATCTTCATTAAAAACTGACAGCGTAAATTCATGAGAGTCAGCATATATTTTTTCAATATATTTTTGTCCGACTGGTGTTTGGTCTGAAAACTTAACAGTTGCCGTTCGCGAGTGAACACTCGTCGATTTTTCATCGACTGGTTTAAAAATTTGAATGTGAAAGCTGTAGCCTAAAAATGAAGTGATTGTTAGATTTGGAAAAATATGATGGTGTGTGTAATAGTCAAACATAAATGGCCAGGTGCCGATTTTTTTTTGTATTTTTATATTGAATTTTTTTAACCACTCCGCATCTGCAGAGTGGTTCATTGATGAGTGCAAAGGATTGGCGAAGATATTCACGGGATCACTGGAACGTTTACCCATACCCTCGGCAACTAGAAAAGTTTTTTGATGAACAGAGGGAACATGATAGCCTTCGAGAGCATTTTCAATCACTACTTTCCAGTTGGCTGGAACTGTTTGTGTAAACTCATTGCATGGCTGGTCTATTCCTTGTGAAATCTGAACCATAAAATCATATTCTTTGTCTAAATACTCTTTGAGTGTTGGGGCTGAGAGATTCAGGCTGACAAAAATGAAATCACCTGCGGCCTCACATAACACCTCGTTTAATTTAAAATTTTCTGGCGCGCTTACGACTTCAGGAAAGTTTTCTTTTGCTGGTATCCCCATAGGAATACCAGACAGGTTGTAAGACCAACCGTGATAGGGACACCTGATAAAACCAGCGTTCTTTCCTTCGTTGCAGAGCAACGATCCACGATGTGAGCAGCTATTCAGAAAGGCCCTGGGGTGATGCTCTTCATCTAGCTGGATGATGACATCCTTGTTGCCAATCCTGATGCCGTAATGAGACCTGCCAGCAATATCCTGGCGTAAACAAGCAAAAATCCATAACCCACTAAAGATGCTGGATAGCTCAGTTTGATACTGCAGGGCTGATCGATAATATTCAGGTTTTAACAATGCATGCATGACGTAGATGTTGAATAAGCTTGTTGGCTACAGGGGGGGTCAAATGGGCTCGCTAGTACCATTCAATTCAACTCATCTGAACTGAAATTTTTTTGCTGGATTTCCCATGATGGTGATGCCAGGCGGGATTTTTCCAATAACAACGCTTCCAGGGCCGACCGTTACACCATCGCCAATTCTGGCTTTTGAAGTCACAACGGAGTTTGGATGAATGGTGACAAAATCCCCGATCACAGCACCACCTGCAATCGTGCAATGGCCATTGATTTGGCACCATGACCCTATCTTTACATCATGACCGATGATCGTATATTCCTGTATGTGGGTGAATGCTCCGATTTGAACATCAACGGAAATGCCAACGCTTGGGCCAATGATCGAACCGTGGCTGAGTGAGACATATTTTGAGATGTTGGCGCGAGGATGAGCGACCGTTGCAAAATCAACATGGTGGACATTGCGTAGCGTTGCTGTGTATTCAAATCTCGCTTTGGGATCACCTACTGCAGCAATAAAAACTTCGTCAGGTTGGGGCTGGTAAGTAAATGGACAACCAATAATTTGGGCAACTCTCCCAAATCCATCAAGGGCATTTTTTTGTGTGTCAAGAAATCCCTTGATATTGAACAGAGGATTGTCATCCTCAATGTACGTTAATACTTCCCTTCCAAAGCCTCTGGCACCAACGATCAGGCAATCTTTTTTAACGGAAGCGTTTGTCATGTCATCCAATGGTCAGCCCACCATCCATGACTAACGTCGTTCCTGTGACCCATCTGCTGGCATCAGACAAAAAATAAATGCTTGCATTGGCGATGTCATCAGGATGTCCAAATCCGAGTGGGTAGTTCGCTTGCTGAGTTGAGAGTGAGTCATGACCAATAAGATTTTTAGTGGCTTCTAATAACGGGGTCTGAACAAGCGCTGGCGATAAACAATTTGCACGAATTTTATGTTTAACAACTTCTAATGCCAGGCAGCGCATCGCTGCAATCAAGCCAGCTTTACTTGCGGAATACATTCCTACGCCTGAAACTCCGATATGGGCAGCAATCGAAGAAATAAAAAGAATGGAGCCATTTTTGTGAATCAAACTTTTTGAAAGTAAAGACTGAGTCAGTAAGAGTGGCGCTTCCAGATTAATACTGTTTACTTCTCGAATATGTTTGAGTGTAATTTGCCGGATGGGCGCAAGCCTTGAAATACCTGCCGCATGTACCAATCCATTGATTGGTACATTGAGTTTTTTTTGTATGATCTGAGAACTTTCAGAGTCAACTAAATCGGCACTGATCACTGAGTGTGCTTTGTCCGATATTGCAAGCAAGTTTGTTAGTAAATTATTCAGCCGCTCACTATTTCTGCCTACGCCGATAATTTCTGCTCCCATTCTTGCCGCGCCAATCGCTATGGCAGAACCAATCCCGGATGATGCCCCGGTTACAAGAATTCGTTTGCCTGCGAGAGAGAACGGATTTTCACTTATCATATTTTAGTTATTTGATATTTAAAGCAGAAGGATGTCAGTTATTAGAGATAATTAACTCAGGAAACACGGCTTGTTCAATATCCAGAATACAAGTTCCCCAAGATAAGCCGATGCCAAACGCACATAAGAGTAATTTTTTGTTTTGACCGACGAGCTGTTCACGAATTTTTACAGTCAGGGTGATCGGCACTGAAGCCCCACTACAATTGCCGAGCTCATAGAGGCATGATGGAACCTGATCAGGCATGAGCTGAAGCTTTTTCCTGATGGTTTCATTGATCATCCTATTTGCCTGATGAAATAAAAAGTAATCAATTTCATCTTTTTCTACATTTGCATACTCAAGTGAGCGTAGAACGGCAGGTGGTATTTGTTTGGTAGAAAAATTTAAAACAGATAATCCATCCATCACAAGATCATCTGCAAAAATCAGATCACCTTTCTCATCTTTTTTAGGTATGTGGTGATGAAAATCATAAGGTTCCCGGTGGCCACCAACGGGCAAAATAATTGCTTGATAACCACTCCCGTCACTGTTCAAATCAAAATACATAGGCGGAGCATTTGTATCAAACTCTAATGCTGTAGCTGTACCCGCATCAGAAAAAATTGGCCCGTTTACCGTCGCAGATTTGTCGCCTACCAGGAGCAATGCCTTTTTAATACCCCCAGAGGCAATCATGCTCGCGAGGAGATGCAATCCAAATGTATATCCGGAACATCCCAAATTCACGTCAAAAGCGATGGTCGTGGTCTTTAGTTTTAGGCGATCTTGCAAAATAATCGCTGTCGATGGAGTTAAATAATCAGGCGATTGTGTGACAACAATCAGTGCATCAATATCTGATTTATCCCAGCTAAGCGCATGGATCAACTGTTCTGATGCTTCAAATGCCAGATCAGAAAAACACTGCCATTCAGAACACACGCGGCGTGTGTTGATGCCGATATTTCTGACCAATCGCTCTCGTTCGGAGCGTCGTTGTGGCGGGCAATCTTCAAGATTAGATATAACCCTGCTAGGAACGCAGGATGCCATCCCTGCAAAACGTACTTGATGAATCGTTGATTGGGCCATTTTATTGAATCACCCAACAAGTAAAAATAAATCTTCTACTGTTTTACATTGAATTAAATCTTCACCACTGATAGGTTTTCCATATTCAATATCAAACATGACGGTAACGGCAAGCGCAGCAAGAGAATCCCAATCTGCCAAGCTCGCCAATACAGTTTGCATATCTACCGGTGTTGGCTCTTCAAAATCAACCGCTGCAATAAAGTTTTCAATAAATGCTTGTGCATGAGTCATTTTGATTCCAAATTAAGCAATAAGCTCTTGTTTATGCTGTGTGAACAAGATGTAGGCACTTTCAACGTACCTAAGATTGTTTTTAATATTAACGAGTTCAACACATATCAATTAGAAAGTTAGCGTTCAACTTTCCGCCCTATTTATAGGTTTAGATATTTTCTGTTTTGTATGTGATGGATAATCATTGCTGAGGCAAATGATTTTCTGCGTAAGTCAACCACATATTCCTGTAGGCCAACTCTACTTCATTCACCCTTGCCTGATGATCCATGAGCACGCTGGTTTGCAGGGAGTGTCGACATTTTTCTCTGAGTGTATTCAACCCCTCTGGCTGATTAATCCACGATGCTGCCAATTGTTTATATTCCTCATGGCTGTGAGCGACACACTCACTGAGTCCTATTCCCAAAAGAGTATTTGCACTGGAAGAGCTCATTGCTGAATTGTTTTGATTGGAGAGGGAGACAACTGGTAGCCCCATCCACATCGCGTGTAGAGTGGTGGTGCCTCCTGAGACAGGGAATGGATCCAGTGAAAAGTCTCCAACTAGACCAAGATTCATGAATTGGTCAAAATTGAGTCGCGGGAGAACTGAAACCCTCTCCATTGGGAACTGGAATTGTTCAAGTCTTGGAATGATCGCCAGCTTTGCAGCATCTTCATCACGTTCAATTGAAACAATGACAAGTATTGAGTTCGGATTTTCCTCAAGAATTTCACTCCATAAATGGAGCGTGCCATCAAGTATTTTTCTACTATGGTTAATCGATAACATGGTTATAAAACCATTTTTTAAATACGGACTTGGATGCAGTGTTTCGGGAATGATTGGTGGTTGGTAGGCCGCCATACACTCCAGGCGATATAAGTTTTCCGTATAGTGTGCCTCCGCACCTGGCGGGCATGCTCCGTAGTCGGTTAACCGATAATCAATTGCACGCATTCCAAGTGTTTGCATAAAGCCGAACCAGGTCACCTGTATAGGAGCGGCCCTTCTGGCGAATACTTCAAGGCGCGATCCCTCGGTATGACCTGACAGGTCAATCAGAATATCTATTTCGAGGCTGCGTATCAGCGTAAATAATTCCTGATCGTTCAGCCTGTCAACTTGATGCCAGTGTGGCACATGCTGTTTAAGCGTTTCAGTGACGGTATCGCCTTGCATCGTCATAAACACATGGAGATCAAATTCTGATGGGTCATGCAATGCCAGGAAAGGCTCAATAAAATACTGGACAGAATGATTTTTGATGTCGCCTGAAACGTAACCAATTTTGAGCCGCTTATTGATATCCCAGTTGCTGATTTCGATTTTTTTTGCGGCTTTTGTAAATGGCTCCATAAAACGATCGGACCATGCTTCAAATAATTTTTTAACTTCAAGCTGGTCGCTTGTTCGATTCGCTTTCCAGCAGGCATGATTGAGCGCGACGATTTGATTGTCAGGCTCAATTGTCAACGTTCGTTCAGCGTAGTGAATGGCTTCATCATAAAAGCCTAAATCCATATAAAACTGTGCCAAAAAAGACATATATCCAGCGTTGTCCGGGGCCGTTTTCAATGCTTGCAGCAGTATGTCGATTGCCTCCAGTTTTTTATTCTTTTTATTCAGGCAATATAAAAGACTGATTAAGGCTTCATGTTTGTGCTGACTCTGATTATCAATAATTAATCTGAGCTTTTGAATTGCAGCATCGTCCTGATTGTTCTGAATCAATTGAATGGCTTGGAGCAGTTCAAGAGAGGGACTGAACGTTGTCATGGACTGATTTTTTTGCTGGCTCCGTTTATTTTTTCTTGCTTTCATGGGTTTAATTTTTCAAGGCTGCGGCAATAGTATCCACAACAGTTATCTGATGCTGCGTTGACATTTCAATAAAAAATGGAATGCCAAGCATCGTGTCAGCGAGTGTTTCTGAATGAGGGGTCGGTGCGTGCTGCACAATGCCTGCAAGATCTGCATGATCTTGTACAAGTGGTTGATACCACCTGCGTGTACCGATGTTGTTTGCCGCGCAGTGATGCTCCACTTGTGAGCGTTGCGTGTTGGTTTGAAAGACGATGGGAAAAATTGAGGGAGCGTACAAGCCCGTGTTCTGTTGAAAACGGATATGCTCGCCACATGACGTCGTCAGCTTTTCGATATAACTGTGATAAAGCGATAATCGCCTTTGTGACGTTGCATCGATTTGGTCCAGACTGGCATTGCCAATTGCCGCATGGTATTCAGAGAGTTTTGCATTGGTTGAATCGTACTGACCGTTCAATCCTATGCCAAAGTTTGTCAGTTTCTTTAAATCCTCTGCCAGGCCCTCGTTTTCTGTCAGTATCAAGCCACCCTCGGCCGAACTAAAGGACTTGGTTGCATGCATGCTGATTACGGCGGGTATTTCAGCCGAGGTGCCTTGTGCACCAAATCCTGATGCTGCATCGACAATGACCGGGATTTGATGTGATTTTTTCCAATGTTCCCAGGTCGTCATATCAACAGGCATTCCAAAAATTGCAACGGGTATGATTGCAGCAATTTCGGATAGATCGGTATGGGCGCCAAGTGACTGGGGCGTTAACAGCCAAGATAATGGATCAACATCTGCCACGACTGGAATATGCCCACATCTTTTGATGGCAGAGGCTGTTGCAATAAACGTAAACGCAGGAATCAGTATTTTAGAGTTTGGCTTTAATTTTAAAGAGGCAATCAATAACTCTAGTCCAAGTGTCGCGCTACTTGTCGTCACGACATGGGCTTGCCGGCCCGTACTCTGTGCGTGCCTGCTCGCAATCCTGTCACATAAAAGTTGATTCAATGGACCAAAATTTGTATACCAGGCTGAGTCATCAATCCTGGTTAAATACGGGAATAATTGCGTAGCGGTCGGGAGTTGCGGCTTCAGAAGGGGGATGAAGGATTCATTCATGCCGCTTTATAAAATCCTTGATTGGCTGAATATTTCTAGAAGTAAATATTCCTAAGCTTCCAATTCTAGGGATTTGTTGCGATTGCAAAGCATCAATGAACGCTCAAATATGAGCGCTTATTGACAATTTGGCAGCGTTGGCGGGTCTCTCTTATCGTTCAGCAGTATGGGTAAGTGATTGGCGCATGAGATGAATCCAGCCTGCGTCCAGCCATTCTGCTAGCGCCTCGACAGCATCTTCGGAAAGTTTCTTTGCAGCAGGATTGTTCCCTGCCAGTTCGCGCGCGTCGGCCAGGATTTTCAAGCCTGCCTCGGCACGCACGGCAGCGACTTCACCATTGATAAACAATTGCTGCCCGCGATACAGCATGCGAGTGCGGCGATCAAGTACCCAGTGCGTGTAGGGCGCATCTTCAGATTCATCATCTGCATCGTCATCGTAGGCATCAAACACTGCGGTCTGATTGGGCTCTGTCAGCCAGCATCCGAGGAATCGATGGGCGAGCGCTTCGTTAAACTGGATTTTTGAGACGGACTTGACTGCGGCCTGAATCAAACCATCAGGAATTTCTGCAGGGTGATTGGTTGCGGCCTGGCCCGGATCTCGATACAGCGCGTCGAGCCTGGGACCGGGCAAGGGTGGTTCGCCGTACGGCCCGCTGGCCAGTCCTGCGCGGGCCACGATCTGGTCCGCAGCGGCCTCCAGCATGCCGCGCGCGAGCGCCGCCTGATCCGGTGCACGAAAACCAATTGATATCGTCATGCATTCGTCGAGTGCGACACCGTCGTGAGCGGCCTGGGGTGGCAGATATAGCAGGTCACCCGGTTCGAGTACAAACTCCTGATCGGGCGCGAAGTTTTTCAGGATCTTGAGCGGCAAGCCATCTACCAGCTCCAGATCGCTCTGCTGACCAAACTGCCAGCGGCGCTGACCGTGTGCCTGCAGTAAAAAGACATCGTAACTATCAAAATGGGGACCCACGCCACCGCCCGTGCTCGCCAGGCTGATCATCAGATCATCCAGGCGCACGTCTGGCAGGAAGCGGAACTGATTCATAAGCGCACAGGCTGCATCGTCGTGAATGTCAGCGCTTTGTACCAGCAGTGTCCAGTCAGGGGTGCTGGCTTTTGGCAAGCGGGTGAAAGGACCGCAATCCATTTGCCACTTGTTACCTTCACGTTGAATCAGGCGTGATTCGACTTCTTCGAGACGGCTCATTTTTTTGAGTCCCGCAACGGAGATGGGGGACTTGAATCCTGGGAATGCCTGCCTGACCAGCAACGGTTTGCGTTGCCAGTAGGTTTTCATGAATTGGGCGGGAGTCAGTCCGCCGAGCATTGTCAAAGGTTTGTCAGGATGCATGTTGTCGGGTGTCGCCAGTAAGTTCAGGGTGACCGGGCGTGGTGTGCCCAATCTGTTTGATCGTTTTCGAATACCGGGCTGTACGCTGAGTCATCAGTGCAACAGATTTTTTAACTGATAGAGCGCATCAAGGGCCTCGCGCGGGCTGAGCGTATCCGGATCCAGTGCGTTTACCGCCTGACTGAGTTCTGCCAGCGCCTCGGCCGCCTGTGCAGCCTCCTGTGCAAGTGCGTCAGTATCGACGACGTCACCAAACAGGCCCAGCTGCGGGGTCGGCGCACCTTGCGATTCCAGACGTTCAAGTTCGCGCGTGGCGTGGCGAATCACGGCACTCGGGATGCCGGCACGCTGTGCGACCTGAATACCGTAGCTGCGGCTGGCAGGTCCGTCTTTGACCTCGTGCAGGAACACAATGCCGCTGGGAGACTCGGCTGCGGCCAGATGCACGTTGGCCGTATTGGATTGCTCGTTAGGCATCCGGGTAATTTCAAAATAGTGGGTCGCAAACAGCGTCAGCGCGCGATTGTGTGTGACCAGGCGTTGCGCGATCGACCAGGCAAGTGCCAGGCCATCGTAAGTCGAAGTGCCGCGACCGATTTCATCCATCAGCACCAGACTCTGAGAGGTGCTCGAAGCCAGGATTGCGGCAGCCTCGATCATCTCCATCATGAAGGTTGAGCGACCACCAGCGAGATCATCAGCGGCACCAATACGGGTAAAAATACGATCCAGAGGCCCGATCGAGGCGGCTTTGGCCGGCACAAAGCTTCCTATGCGTGCGAGCAGTGCGATCAGCGCCACCTGGCGCATGTAGGTGGATTTGCCACCCATGTTGGGCCCGGTGATCACCAGCAACGCACGATGGGCGTTGAGCACACAGCTGTTCGGAGTAAAGCGCTCAATTGAACGTTCAACCACGGGGTGACGGCCCAGTTCAATTTCAATGCCAGGCAGCTCTGTCAGTGCCGGGGCCACCCAGGCGTGATGCTGCGCATGGTGGGCGAGTGCCACCAGGGTGTCGAGTTCGGCGCAGGCAGCAGCGCAGGCGGCCAGTTTTGAAACCATGGGTGCCAGTTGATCCAGCAACTGTTCGAATAACCATTTTTCACGCGCCTGCGAGCGGTCTTGTGCGGACAAGACTTTGTCTTCCCAAAGTTTGAGTTCGGGCGTGATGTAACGCTCTGCATTCTTGAGAGTCTGACGTCTGCGATAGTCTTCTGGGACATTTTCTGATTGCGCACGACTGACTTCAATAAAGAAGCCATGCACACGATTGAACTCCACGCGCAGGGTCGAAATGCCTGTGCGCGCTCGTTCACGTGCTTCGAGTTCGAGCAGGTAGGTGCCATTGTCAGAAGAAATCCCGCGCAGCTCATCGAGATCGGGATCAAAGCCTGTCGCAATCACCCCACCATCACGCACCATGGAGGCGGGTTCTTCAGCAATGGCACGCTGTAGCAGCTCCTGCAGGCCCTCGGGTGGCAGGAGCATCTGCACGATTTCCGTCAGCCGCTGGTTCGCAGAATGGGTCGTGTTCATGGTCGTGCTGCTCAGTGCAGTTTGTACGTTTTGTTGCACGGTCGGAAGCGCTGCGAGTGCATCGCGCAGGCTGGCGAGTTCACGCGGGCGCACGGACAACAGGGCAATGCGGGTGGCAATACGTTCCAGGTCAGGTAGTTTGTTGAGATCGTCGCGCAGCGATTGCAAGGTCGAGGTCGCATGCAGGAGTTCGCTGCGCTGGGCACTCGCACCCATCAGGCAGGAGATTGCGGTCTGACGCGCCTGCACTGGTGCGTTGTCACGCAAGGGGTGGTGCAGCCAGCGACGCAGTAGCCGGCTACCCATTGGCGTGCAGCAGGTGTCGAGAATTGAAAACAGGGTGGGGGACTCTTCGCCAGCCAGGGTGCGTGTGAGTTCGAGATTACGACGCGTGGCTGGATCCATCAGGACATACTGGCTGGCCCGATCAGCAACCAGGGTCTGAATGTGCGACAACGCGTGTGTCTGGGTGCGTCCGGCATAACGTAGCAGGGCTCCGGCTGCACACATCGCGGTGGGCAGGTCATCCACATCAAAACCCGACAGCGACTGCACTTTGAAATGCGCGAGTAAATGCGCATGGGCCTGCTCGGCTTCAAAGTGCCAGGGTGGAATGCGTGTGGCGGGGCTCTGCAGGGTCAGGTCGAGGTCGGCATCATCGGCGATGATGATCTCTGCGGGGTCGATCCGATGCAGTTCTGAATCGAGCGCTTCGGGTGCGCATTCGGATACTTTAAAGGCACCACTGGCCAGGTTGAGCCAAGCAATTCCCGCGCGCAGGGACTTACTGCCTTTGCGCGGGACAAACACAGCCGCGACACAACGGTCGGATTTCGATGGCAGCAAGGCCTCGTCTGTCAGCGTGCCGGGCGTCACAATCCGGACAATTTTGCGGTCAACGGGCCCTTTGCTCGTGGCAGGATCACCGATCTGTTCGCAGATGGCAACCGATACGCCTTGCGCAACCAGTTTAGCCAGATACTGTTCGGCCGCATGGTAGGGCAGGCCCGCCATTGGAATCGGCACGCCATTTGAGGAGCCACGACGCGTCAGGGTTAAATTCAGCAGCTTGGCGCCGCGTTCTGCGTCTTCGTAGAACATCTCATAAAAATCACCCATGCGATAGAGCAATAGCAATGGCCCGGCCTCTGCCTTGAGGCGCAGGTACTGCTGCATCATCGGGGTGTGGCTGCTGAGGTCACCAGGCGGCGACTCGTTCAGACCTTGATTTTTCAAGCTTGTCTATTCTCTGTAATGGATGAATGAATCGATCGCTGCGGGTATACGCCGCGCGCGCTGCAGAAATTAAAGTCCAGACCTGGATTTTAACGGAAGCTGCGATCACCCTCCACATGCAGCTTTGGTGAACAAAGCAGGGCAGTTGGCTATTGGGGCTCATCATAAATGTTATGAGGATATTCGAACGTTTTATCCGGCAGCGTGCAGGATTTGACTGAATCACGAGTATTCTTTGTGCCTCATATCGAACCTGTGGCTCCATGAAGTCTTTTGTCCTGCGCCTGTCTTGCCTATTGCTCCGCGACCGCCTGTTGTTGGCGCTTGTCTGCATCGCACTGGTTCTGACCCTGTGGCTCAGGCCCGCCGCTGCGCTCTATCTTGAGGCCATTGACTGGGCGACCATCATGACGCTCTCGGGTTTGCTGATCCTGGCGCGTGGACTGGAGGCCAGTGGCATGCTTGATCTGCTCGCCCGTCAGCTGATCGCTCATCTGCACCAGCAGCGCTCACTGGCCATGTTCCTGGTGCTGGCTGCGGCTCTGCTCTCAACCTTGCTGACAAACGATATCGCCTTGTTTGTGATCGTGCCGCTCACGCTTGGGCTGCGTCAACTTGCCGTGTTGCCCGTAAGCAGGTTGATTATTTTTGAAGCGCTTGCTGTCAATGCTGGCTCCTTGCTTTCACCCATCGGTAATCCCCAGAACATCCTGCTATGGCAGCAGTCCGGATTGACGTTCTGGGGCTTTGTGCTGCAAATGTTGCCGCTTGGTGTGCTGTGCATGGCGGGTTTGCTGATACTGACCGCATGGCGGTTTCCGGCAAAGAAGATTGACTTGCATCCGGCACAGCCTGATCAGTCGACGAATCGACGCCTGGCTTATCTTTGTTCGATATTGTTTATATGTTTTGTGATTGCCGTCGAATACAAACAGGCCGCCTGGGGTTTGCTGGGCGTGCTGCTTTTCATTGGCTGGCAGGAGCGCAAACTGATTCTGCGTGCAGACTGGCTACTGATCCTGGTGTTCATGCTGATGTTCGTGGACATTCGCTTACTCACCCAATGGCCCCTGGTCCATGACTGGCTGGCGCTCCTGGGTCATGGCGGGGCGTCTGCGCAATTGTGGACGGCAGCGCTGGTTTCCCAGTTCATCAGTAATGTGCCTGCCACCATACTGATGCTGCAGTACACGCCGCCGAGTATCGAGATCTCCTACGGAGTCAATATCGGTGGCTTTGGCCTGGCGCTCGGTTCGATGGCGAACCTGATTGCCTTGCGAATGTCGGGCGACAAAAAAATCGGCTGGGCGTTCCATGCCTATTCCTTTCCTTCACTGGCTTTTAGTATGGGTGCGGCAATGCTGTTGCTCTGAGCGCACTTCTTTGAATGATTTCGTGGAAAAGTTATTCTTAGTATTTGAGGGTAAAGCTGATTCGCAAGAGGGTGATTGCACCCTCAAAGGATGGATTCCCTATAATTGCGGATTCAGGACCTTTCGCAATTGAGAGGTTCTAATTTTTCTTAGGTTCAGCTATGCAATCTCCCATATTTTCTTTTGCCCGCCGTGCAACATTCTGTTTGCTGGCAGGTTTGACCAGCACCGTCGCGCTTCCTGTGTCCGCCCAGGATGCTTATCCGAATAAAGCCGTACGCATCGTGGTGGGGTTTTCTGCCGGCGGCACCACGGATGTGGTTGCACGCGTGTTGTCCAAAGAACTCACAGAAGAGTTCGGCCAGAGCTTTGTCGTTGAAAACAAGCCCGGTGCTGGCAGCAACATCGCTGCTGAGTACGTGGTGCGCGCGCCTGCCGATGGCTACACTTTGTTGATGATGGCTGTCACCAGCGCCATTAACCAGACGCTGTACCCAAACCTCAAGTTTGACGTGACCAAAGATTTAACCGCTGTTGCGCTCGGTGCCAAAGTCCCCAACCTGCTAGTGGTCAATCCCCAGCTGCCTGTCAAATCAGTCAAAGAACTGGTCGACTACGCAAACAAGAATCCTGGCAAATTGAATTTTGCGTCTTCTGGTTCCGGCACATCCATTCATATGACGGGCGAGTTATTCAAGCTGCAAACCAAAATTGACATGTCACATATTCCCTACAAGGGCAGTTCGCCAGCCCTGACTGATTTGGTCGGTGGGCAGGTGCAGATGATGTTTGACAACATGCCTTCGGCCTGGCCGCTGGTACAGTCCGGCAAACTGCGTGCGCTGGCGGTGACTGCCCCGGCACGCTCGCCTGCTGCGCCTGATGTACCCACCATGGCAGAAGCAGGTTTTGAAGGCTTTGACGTCTCTTCGTGGTTTGGCCTGATGGCACCCGCACAGACGCCTGACGCCGTGATCCAAAAGCTCAATGCTGCTGTTGCCAAAGCCCTGGCCAAGCCAGAAGTGCAAAAACGCCTGCTTGATCTGGGTGCGGTGCCCCAGCCGATGACTGCGGCCCAGTTTGGTGCCTTTGTCAAGAGTGAAGTCTCGACCTGGGGTGCTGTGGTCAAGGCCGCAGGCGTGCAGGCCGACTGATTGGAATTCACCTCGCGGTGGGGTATTCTTTGCCCACCGATTGACTTCAACCGGGGCCTGCAAGGCCCCGTTTTATAGCGACTGAATATGATCTCAAAAATCGTCCCTGATCTGCATGCAGCGATGGCTGGCATTCAAGATGGCTCCGTAGTGCTGATCGGTGGTTTTGGCGGTGCAGGTCAGCCGCACCAGCTGATTGATGCCTTGATCGAACACAAGGCCCGCGATCTCACGATTGTGAGTAATAACGCAGGTTCAGGTCACACCGGTATTGCTGCGCTGCTCGAAGCTGGTCTGGTGCGCAAAGTGATTTGCTCGTTTCCGCGTCAGGCAGATTCGCAGGTGTTTGATGGCCTGTATCGTGCCGGCAAACTCGAGCTTGAACTCGTGCCCCAGGGCACGCTTGCAGAGCGGATTCGCGCAGGGGGTGCAGGCATTGGTGGGTTCTTCACGCGAACCGCGGTCGGCACGCAGCTGGCAGAAAACAAAGAAATTCGTCATCTGGATGGCGATGATTACGTGTTTGAATTGCCAATTAAAGCTGATGTGGCGGTGATTAAGGCCTATAAAGCAGATCGCTGGGGCAACCTGGTTTATAACAAGACGGCTCGTAATTTCTGCCCGGTCATGGCGACTGCAGCCAAGCTCACGATCGTACAGGTCGAAGAGATCGTCGAGCTCGGCGAGCTCGATCCTGAGGCCATTGTGACACCCGGTCTGTACGTTAAACGTGTCATTAGAATTCCGACTGGAGTCAAAGCATGAAACGAGTCACCAGAGACGAAATCGCCGCGCGTGTCGCGCTCGACATTCCCGAAGGCGCAGTCGTCAACCTTGGTATTGGTTTGCCCACCCGTGTCGCTAATTATCTGCCCACGGACAAAGATATCTTTTTGCAAAGTGAGAACGGTGTGCTGGGCATGGGTCCCGCGCCCGCGCCAGGGCAGGAAGATTACGATCTGATTAACGCTGGCAAACAACCTGTCACCCTGTTAAAAGGCGGCAGCTATTTCCATCATGCCGATTCCTTCGCCATGATGCGTGGTGGCCATCTGGATATTTGTGTGCTGGGTGCGTTCCAGGTATCCAGATTTGGTGATCTGGCAAACTGGTCAACGGGCGAGCCTGGCGCGATCCCTGCGGTTGGTGGTGCGATGGATCTGGCTGCCGGCGCACGGGACGTGTTTGTGATGATGGACTTGCAGACCAAAGAAGGCGTCAGCAAGCTCGTCGATCAGTGCACTTACCCCTTGACGGGTTTACGCTGTGTCTCGCGTGTGTATACCGATGTGGGTGTGTTCCAGATCGAACCGGGCGGAGTGGTGCGGGTGGTGGATGACATGTCTGGTGCGGGTCTTGAAGAACTGCGCCGCATGACAGGGCTCGATCTGGTCCTGTAGCCTGTAGATTGAACGGGGTTCAATTACGCGCTGAGCCGTGACCCGATGGTCGACAGTAGTCTGAGGACTATTCGTCGACCATTTTGTTTAAGCGCTGGGCATCAAACGGTGCAGAGTTGCCCTCTACTTTTGAGCCCATTGACTCGATCGTCTTGCAGAGTTGTGCGATGCGTACATCCTGATCGGCTGCGTGGGTGATGAGTTCCTGCAGGACTTTTACCAGAGGGTCTCCCGCACCCGGATCCACCGCATAGGCGGTAAAACCCGCGCCGTTCTCTTTCTGGGCGGCTGACGATCCCTTGTTCAGCATCGCCTGTAAGGGGGCGGCATCCCAGTCTGAATCGCATGGTGAGCGCGAGGAGGGCATGTCAGGGTTGGCCGAATTGTTTTCGGTGCAACCCGTCCTGATTGTCTGGCTGCCTGACTGAACGGGCGTTGGCTGATCAGGATCGGTGGTCGCCGGGGGCGCCGATTCAGCGTGATCAATAATGCGCGCAGGGTTGCCTACAGCAGTCGCGCCTGCGGGTACAGGCTTGACCACGACAGCATTTGATCCGATCCGGGCACCATTTCCTACCGTAAATCCACCTAGCACCTGTGCGCCCGCCCCTACCACCACACCTCGGCCAAGGGTCGGATGCCGCTTTGTGCCCTTATACAGGCGGGTGCCGCCCAGGGTCACACCCTGATAAATCGTGCAGTCATCGCCAATCACGGCAGTTTCGCCAATCACCACGCCAAAACCATGGTCAATGAATACACGACGACCAATTTGTGCCCCGGGGTGAATTTCGATGCCGGTCAGCATGCGGCCAATATGTGAAACCAGACGCCCAAGCCAGAACAGGTCCGCCTGCCACAGGCGGTGTGCCAGACGGTGCGTCATGATGGCGTGCAGGCCTGGATAGCAGGTAATGACCTCAAGCTTGCTGCGCGCAGCGGGGTCTCTTTCCAGAATGCAGGCGATGTCTTCGCGAAGATTATTGAACATGTGCAGGATGGTATAGCAGGATCAGGGCTGAATTGCGATTAACCCAATGGCGGGGAGGGATTGCGGGGACCAAAGCGTGCGGACTGGATCATTGCTGTGCAGACACCACGCATCATGTCGACCTCGTCCTGCGTCAGGTTGTTGCGGCTGAACAAGTGGCGCATGCGGGGCATGAGTTTTTTGGGGTAAGCAGGATTTAGGAATTCTACAGCTTCAAGCGCCTCCTGCCAGTGCACCAGTAGTGCGAGTACGGCCTCCGTGCTGGCAGGTCTGCGCCCGGGAGCCGGCAGGCTGGCCTCTGCAGGAGCCAGGCTCTGATTCAGGGCATAGCGCATTTCCCAGGCTGCCAGTTGCAGCGCCTGGGAGACGTTCAGTGAACTGTATTGCGGGTTGGCCGGAATGTGACAGACGCGATGACAGAGCCCGATATGCTCGTTGGTGAGTCCTGACCTCTCTGTACCCACTACGAGGGCTACACGGGCGTCCTGGTGCGTCTGGAGGTGCTCTCTGGCCATCAGGGCCGCCTCGCGGATGTCACAGGTCGAGGGGCCGAGGTCGCGCTCGCGGGCAGTCAGGGCAAACGCTAGCGTCACAGGAGCGAGTGCTTGCTCGAGAGTGTCGAGGATCGGAGCGTTGCCCAGAACGTCAGCGGCCCCGCTTGCCAGCGCAATCGCTTCGGGCTGGGAGGTAATCTGCTCGGTTTTTGGTGCGACAAGCACCAGATCGTGGAACCCCATTGTCTTGATTGCGCGTGACGCAGAACCGACGTTTCCGGGGTGGCTCGGCTCGGTCATAATGAACCGAACACGAGAAAATGGCGATGTCATTTAAAATCCCTGTTTAGCCTAACAAAAAATAGCCCACGCATATGCATCCAATGCTTAATACCGCCATCAAGGCGGCCCGGCGCGCCGGAACCATCATTAACCGCGCGAGCATTGATCTTGATCGCATCCAGGTGTCCCGAAAAGGCCCCAGCGATTATGTCACGGAAGTCGACCGCGCCGCCGAAGAAGCCATTATCGACGTGCTGCAATCGGCCTATCCAGATCACGCCTTCCTGGCTGAAGAGTCAGGCCAGCATGGTCACGCCAAAGAAGGTGAGCACCACGAAAACGAGTGGGTCATTGACCCGCTTGATGGGACCACCAACTTTATTCATGGATTTCCGACCTACGCGATCTCGATCGCTTTGCGCCAGCGCGGTCAGGTCATGCACGCCGTGATCTTTGATCCCGCACGCAACGAAATGTTCACTGCCAGCCGTGGCGGTGGTGCGTTTCTCAATGATCGCCGGATGCGCGTTTCGACGCAAACCAAATTTCACGATGCCTTGCTTGGCGCACGCTGGCCTGGCTCCAAGCTGCCTGATGAGCTCGCTGCCCCAAGGTTTGCTGAGCTGGCACGCGGCTGCGCAGGGCTGCGCAGGACCGGTTCCTCTGTTCTGGATCTGGTCTACGTCGCGGTCGGACGTCTGGATGGCTTTTGTGGACTGGGCCTCAAACCCTGGGATCTTGCTGCGGCAAGTCTGATGGTGCTTGAGGCAGGTGGCCTGATCTCTGATCTCGAAGGTGAGCAGACCTGGGGTGATACCGGCAATGTGCTGGCGGCTACTCCCAAAATCTTCACGCAGATGCTGGCGCACCTGAATGGGCCGGGCTCTAAATAGCCCTGTCACATTTATCCGTTACCATTGAGTGCTTAGCAACTTTCGGAGCCCTCAATGGAGTGGCTGCTTGACCCAACAATCTGGGTTGGGCTCTTTACCCTGGTCGTTCTTGAAATTGTCCTGGGTATTGATAACCTGATTTTTATTGCGATCCTGGCGGAAAAACTTCCGCCGGCTGTACGAGACCGCGCTCGTATTATTGGCTTGTCGCTCGCCCTGCTGATGCGATTGGGACTGCTGGCAGGTATGTCCAAGCTAGCCCGGCTCACAGCACCCCTGGTTTCTTTTGCAGGCTTTGATTTTTCAGGGCGTGACCTGATCCTGATGGTGGGCGGCTTTTTCCTCATCTTCAAAGGCACGCTTGAATTACACGAGCGCCTCGAAGGGCAGCGCCAGCAAGCCTCGGGCGCACGCGCATATGCCGATTTCTGGGTGATTGTGACTCAGATTGTCGTGCTTGATGCTGTGTTTTCACTTGACGCTGTCATTACTGCAGTCGGCATGGTCGAACATTTGTCGGTCATGATGCTGGCTGTGATCATTGCCGTGGGGATCATGCTGCTGGCTTCCAAGCCTCTGACGCGCTTTGTCAATGCACATCCCACAGTTGTGGTGCTGTGTCTTGGATTTTTGCTGATGATTGGCTTTTCGCTGGTTGCAGAAGCATTTGGCTTCAAAGTTCCCAAAGGTTACCTGTACGCAGCGATTGGCTTCTCGGTCACAATTGAGTTTCTGAATCAGCTTGCCCGTCACAAAGGACTCAAACTGCAGTCCGTTCGTCCCATGCGTGAGCGCACTGCCGAAGCCGTTCTGCGGATGCTGGGCAAGCAACTGCCAGACGAAGCGGCCCAGGCGGCGACCGATGAGCCCGGTATGCAGCCTGCGCTGACCTTTGGCGTTGAAGAGCGCAACATGGTCAGTGGCGTGCTGACGCTCGCTGAGCGTTCGATTCACTCCGTCATGACGCCGCGCACTGAGGTGTCATGGGTGAATCTTGATGATGACCCTTTGCTGATACAAAAGCAGATTGCCCTGGCACCTCACAGTTTTTTTCCGGTGTGCCGCGGCTCGCTTGATAATATTCAGGGAATCGGTCGGGCAAAGGACATGATTGCAGATCTGATTACCCACGGCCATATCCGTCGCGTCAGTTTGCGTGATCCGATCATGGTGCATGACACGATCAGCATTATCAGTCTGATGGACACACTTAAACGTTCGCGCGGGCAGCTTGTGCTGGTCGCTGATGAGTTCGGTACGATTGAGGGCCTAGTGACGCCAATCGATGTATTTGAGGCGATTGCGGGTGAGTTTCCGGACGAAGACGAGACCCCCGATATCATTTCAGAAGGCGATGGTCACTGGAAAGTGGATGGTGCGGCTGATCTGCACCATCTCGAACAGGTGCTCGAGACCGAAGGCCTGGTCGATGATGATGAGGACTACACCACACTGGCAGGCTATCTTTTATCCAGATTTGGACACTTGCCCGTTCCCGGTGATGCGTGTGAATTTACCAGTGGGCGTGCCAGGTTCAAGTTTGAAGTGATGCAGATTGATGGCCGGCGGATTGCGCAGGTCAATATTCAAAAACTGAATGATTCTGCCGACCAGTCGAACGGTGTCGACTTCGGTTAAAACCTGGTGAGAGATCTCCTCCTTGCGGGGGAGACTCTGACTCAGATCTTATCAAGCGTGATCAAGATCGAATAAGGCAGGGCCTTCTTCGTCAATGACCATCCACCCGCCGCGTGGTGGCTGTTTGTCAGCAAGGTGATCGCAATCCCAGTCCGGCAGGACCCAGCGTTCACACACGTTGCCATCTACCGTCAACACATTGCGCCCCGGGCGATGGGTATGACCATGCACAACCAGTGAAACACCTGCCGCACGAATGGCTTGTGCGACAGCGTCTGCATTGACATCCATGATTTCGCTGGTTTTGTTCTGGTTGGCTGCCATACTTTCGCCGCGCGCCTGTGCTGCAAGCGTCAGGCGCTCTGGAATACTGCGCGCCAGAAAACCAGCCTGCCAGGCAGGGTTGCGTACCATGGCACGAAACTGCTGATAGGCTACATCGTCTGTACAGTACTCATCGCCATGGCTGAGCAACAGCGTGCGCGCGCCAATTGTGATCAGGACTTCTTCGGGCAGCAGACGCGCACCCAGACCGACAGCAAGTGCCTCGCCCATCAGGAAATCCCGATTACCACGACCCAGCCAGACCGGAATTTTAGCTGCACAGGCTTTGAGTGCCATCAGGTCCTGGGCGAGCCAGGGCGGGGCGACTACTGCAACGTCATCCCCAATCCAGGCATCAAAAATATCGCCAGGCAGCAGCAAGGCCTGGGCCTCGCTTGCAGCAAGTTTTAAAAACTCGCGAAAGGCTTCTGAGGTCCCTACAGTGTGCTGGCCCAGATGAACATCCGAAGCCAGCCACACAGGTCCTGCAAGGGCGATCTTATTCAATGACGACAGCCTTGGTGATCATGAGATCTTCGACGGGTACGTTTTGATGAAAGCCACTGTTGGCAGTCTTGACGGCTTTCATTTTGTCGATGACGTCCTGGCCTTCAACGACTTCGCCAAATACGGCGTAGCCCCAGCCGTTTGAGGTCGGTGCTGTGTGGTTCAGGAATTCGTTGTTGGCAACGTTGATGAAAAACTGTGACGAGGCTGAATGGGGCTCATTCGTGCGTGCCATCGCAAGCGTGTACTTGTTGTTTTTCAAACCGTTGTTGGCTTCGTTTTCAATCTGTGGCTTGGTCGCTTTTTGTTTCATTCCTGGCTCAAAACCGCCGCCCTGGACCATAAAACCATCAATCACGCGGTGAAAGACAGTGCCGTTATAAAAGCCGTCATTGACGTAAGCCAAAAAGTTAGCCACCGTCTTAGGTGCTTTGGCTGCATCGAGGGAAATAACAAAGTCACCCAGATTGGTGCTCATTTTGACGCGGGGATTCGTGCTCATGGAATTAAGGCCTTGTTTTGGTGGAGTCGAGTTGGAAGGGGGCGCAGCAAGTGCGCTGGAGGACACCATCGGAATCATACCGACCAGTGCAAGGTTACGCACCAGGCGTAACCAGAAAAAACGTCTGTTCATCATTTTGGAGCTGCCTCGGCATGTGCCTCAATTAATGCTTTTACGCCACGGATCTTGGCCCGTGCACCGGGTGCACCGGCTTCGGCCGCGCGTTGATAGGCTTGCAGCGCGATACTCAGCTGCACGTCACCCAGATTTGATTGCGCAAAGGCGTATTTTGGATTGATCATGATGGCCATTTCAAGTGCACGTCTGGCCTGGTCAAGTTCGCCACGCTGCACGTAGATGACCGCAAGGTTATTCCACGGCTCCGGCAACTCTGGAAAGCGCATGGTCATTTTTTGGTAAATCGCTTCGGCCTCGTTGGTGCGCTTGAGCGCTGTCATGACGCGCGCCTGCTGAAACATTAGTTGTACATCGGTACCCGGACTGCTGCGGTTGGCCTCTACTGCCATGCGCTTTTCGAGTTCTTCGAGCGCTTCTTGGTTACGACCGAGTCGAATCAGACCTTCGATCCGGTTGGTGATATCTGTCGCCGTAAGCGGGATACGCGTGTCCACGGAGGGTGCGATGGCTTCGAGCAGTTTGGCCAGGCCGTCCCAGCCTGCTTCTGGTTCTTTGTCACCAATCACAATATTGGCCTTAGCACCTGGCATGGCTGAGGGCATATTGCTATTGGGGTTGGTGGAGTTGTTCTGACCATTGGCAAGCGGATTGATGGCGCCAGGCAGGGTTCCATAGCCAGGCGTCCCCATATAGCTTTGCGCGCAGGCAAACTCCGGCAACAGCATTGCCGAGCAAACCATGATCAGGACGTAATAAACTTTTTTATGCAGAGTCAAGGCGTGAAATCCTCAATTGCTATACTTAACGATCCGCATTTTAGCCTTGCTTTGGGCCTTCCGTATCGCATGCTACAGATTTACGACTCCCTCTCTCGATCAAAACGTCCATTTACCCCTGTTCAGGCTGGCAAAGTTGGCCTGTATGTATGCGGGATGACTGTCTACGACTGGTGCCATCTGGGACATGCCCGGATGCTCGTGAGCTTTGATATTGTCCAGCGCTGGTTGCGGGTGGCCGGATTTGAGGTCAATTATGTGCGCAACATCACGGATATTGACGACAAAATAATCAAGCGGGCAGTTGAGTCCAACCGCCGGATCGGTGAAGTGACAGATTTTTATATTGCCGCCATGCATGCGGACGAGGATGCGCTGGGCGTTCAGGCGCCTGATCACCAGCCCCGTGCGACAGAGTACGTGGGCGATATGCTCGACATCATCGGGCAGCTCGAAAAAAATGGTCTTGCTTATCACGCTGATGATGGCGATGTGAATTTTGCAGTCCGCGAATTCCCCGGCTATGGCAAGCTTTCAGGCAAGTCCCTGGACGATTTGCGGGCAGGTGAGCGTGTGGCCGTGGCTTCGTCCAAGCGTGACCCACTGGATTTTGTTCTGTGGAAGTCCGCTAAGGCACACGAGCCCGCCGATACCCGCTGGGACTCACCCTACGGCTGGGGGCGGCCAGGCTGGCACATCGAGTGCTCGGCCATGAGCAAGGCCCTGCTGGGTATGCCTCTGGATATCCATGGTGGGGGTCCTGACCTGAAATTCCCTCACCACGAAAACGAAATTGCGCAAACCGAAGGTGCCTTCGGTGGAACCCTTGCCAATAACTGGATGCATTGCGGCCCCCTGATGGTAGATGCCGAAAAAATGTCCAAGTCGCTGGGCAACTTCCGCACCATTCGCCAGACCGTGGGTATGCCTGATCAGCCATCTGATCGTGCGCAGTATCAGGTCAACCCGCGTGAAGCAGAAATGCTGCGTTTCTTTATCGTGCGCAATCATTACCGCAGCATGCAGAACTATGCTCCAGATAATCTGGTCGATGCCCAGGTGTCGCTCGATCGTCTGTACCAGACCTTGCAAAATACTCCGCCTGCGGGCGTGGTCGCACCCGACTGGACTCAACCAGAAGCCCTGGCGTTTCGTGCCGCCATGGATGATGATTTTAATTCTGCAGGTGCGGTGGCCGCGCTGTTTGAGTTGGCCACGCAGGTTAACCGCAGCAAGGATGCCGCCATCAGCGCACAGTTGCGCGCACTTGGTGGGGTACTGGGACTCCTGCAGCAAGATCCTGGTGCGTATTTTCAAAGTCCGACACGCTATACCCGCCGCGCCATCGAACAGGGTGTCGCTGGTCAGGCAGCATCGTCTGGTGCGGCCCTTTCAGAAAACGAGATTGAAGAACTGATTCAGGCGCGCGCAGCGGCCAAGCAGGCTAAGAAGTTTGCCGAATCCGACGCAATTCGTGCCAAACTGAAAGACGCAGGGATCGAACTCGATGACAAGCCAGGTGGCTTGACGCAGTGGCGACGTGCTTGAAGCGAGCCACATGACAACCTCGGATCTCCTGGATAGCAAGCCCGAATATTGGGATTCTGCTCTGACGCAGCTGATGAAGCGTGATCGGATC
>CANCOC010000030.1 GCA_947379755.1 Alcaligenaceae bacterium
TTGCGTCCCATCAGTGCCACGACTTCGCCACGGCGAACCTTCAGGCCCACGTCATACAAAACCTGAGCCGCGCCGTACCAGGCGCATAAGCCCGATACCTCCAGCAGCAGTGAGTCCGTCGCGGCATGCAGTCTGTCAGGCATCGTGCATACTCTCGGTTGACTTACGAAGGTTAAAGGTTTTTCCCGTGCCAAAATATACTTCCTGCACCAGGGGATGATTTCTGATTTCTTCAGGCTGACCCTGAGCAATGAGCCTGCCACGCGCCAGCACGATCATGCGATCGGCATAGGCGAAGACAACATCCATGCTGTGCTCGGTAAACAGGACAGCCATATTGCGCTCGACCACCAGTCTTTTGGTCAAGGCCATCAGGTCGTTCCTCTCTTTTGGGGCCATGCCGGCGGTCGGCTCATCCATCAACAAGAGCCGCGGATGGTTGGCAATGGCAATGGCAAGCTCAACGCGCTTGACGTCGCTATACGCCAGCGATGCACAGGGCCTGTCCGCCTGAGCCGCCATGCCGACCTGCTCCAGCAGGTGCATAGCCTCAGCGCGATCATAACTTGCAGCAGCTTTCCAGAACGTGAATATTTTTTCACGATGAGAAATCAATGCCATCTGAATATTTTCAATCACGGTCAGGGAAGAAAAAGTTTCTGCAATCTGGAAGGTCCGGCCAACGCCATGGCGCCAGATCTGACGCGGCCGCATGCCGACCAGTTCGGTCGCGTCAAGTTTGACAGAGCCGCGATCGGCACGGATCTGGCCGTTAAGCATATTGAAGGTTGTCGATTTGCCCGCACCATTCGGACCGATCAGCGCGAGCAGTTCCCCGGCCTGCAAATCAAAATCAATGCCATCGACCGCCTTAACACCACCAAAGGATTTTCCCAGTGCGCGCACCTGCAACAGACTCATGATTTGACCCCTGTCGCCACATGTCTGAAACCATTGATGCGCTGTGCAATGCGGTCAAGAATCAGTCGTGCGTAGCCTGCCACCCCTTGCGGAAAGAGCAGCACCAGCAGCAGGATGATGCCCCCGAGCATGGCGCGCCAATATTCTGTATTGCGTGCCACAGCATCATGCAGCCAGGTAAACAGCACCGAACCTACAATCGGTCCGGACAAGGTCTGGATCCCTCCGAGCAGCACCATTACGAGACCATCAACTGAGCGGCTTACATTTAATGCGTCAGGTGAAATCCCACCCTTGGAAAAAGTAAAGATGGCACCGGCCAATCCTGCG
Source organism: Alcaligenaceae bacterium (assembly GCA_947379755.1). Taxonomy (GTDB): domain Bacteria; phylum Pseudomonadota; class Gammaproteobacteria; order Burkholderiales; family Burkholderiaceae_B; genus Zwartia. The sequence goes on from CANCOC010000030.1 coordinate 1,252, forward strand.
AAGGATCCGGCAACCACAAATGCCACCCACTGCACGCGCTGGACATTGATACCAATGGCATCTGCACGCAACGCAGAATCCCTGCTTGCACGCAAGGCAAAACCAAAAGAGGAAAAAAGGATGCGTCTAAGCAGCCAGATGCTCGACAACACCAAGGTAAGTGCCATCAGAAAATAATATTTTTTATCTACCAGCCACGCTGCCGGCCAGATACCCGTCAGGCCGTTGCTGCCTCCTGTCAAGGCATCCCATTGAAAAACAATGGCCCATGTGATTTGTGCAAAAGCCAGCGTCAGCATGGCCAGATACACGCCCGACAGCCTCACGCAGAACCAGCCAAACAATGCCGCACCGACTGCGGCAACGAACGGTGACAGGAGCAGCGAAGCTTCCATGGGCAATCCTGCCGAACGCACCATCAGCGCTGCACCATAGGCGCCCAGCCCAAAATACGCCGCATGGCCAAAAGAATGCATTCCACCCGGGCCCATGATGAAATGCAGACTGACGGCAAATAGTGCCGCGATGAGCAAGTCCACACCAAGCACCACCAGATAGGGCGACTGCACGGTCAGGAATGGGGTCAGAATCAGCAGGACTACCATCGCCCACACAGCCAGCCTCTCATATCGAGAGGCGCGTTTGAGAGGTGCTTCGATTGCTGCAGCATGGCGCGAGGCCGTCTGAGGTCTGCCCATCAGACCCCACGGACGGAAAACCAGTACCACGGCCATGACCAGGAACTCGACCACCAGTGTGAGCTTGGAAAATGACACCGGGATACCGAACATCTCAATCACGCCAAGCCAGATGCAAATGGCTTTAAGTTCCGCGATCAGCAGTGCAGCGACATAGGCGCCCGGGATCGAGCCCATGCCACCGACGACGACCACGACAAAAGCAGCCCCGATCGTGTTCAGATCCATATCGAGATTGGCGGGTTCACGCGGTAACTGAAGCGCACCACCCAACCCCGCAAGCAAAGCACCCAGCGCAAATACTGCAGTAAACAGCCAGGCCTGATTCACACCAAGGGCTGCAACCATTTCACGATCTTGTGTTGCGGCACGGATCAAGGTCCCCCAGCGTGTGCGTGTGAGCAACAGCCAGAGCGCACCCAGCAGGACTGGACCAGCAACGATCAAGAACAGATCATAGGAAGGAAACTGTCTACCCAGGATTTCGACTGAACCTTTAAACCCCGGAGCACGTGGCCCAAGAAGTTCTTCTGCCCCCCAATACCAGAGCACCGCATCCTTGATCACAAGCACGAGGGCAAAAGTTGCGAGCAACTGAAACAGTTCCGGTGCTCGGTAGATTCTGCGCATGAGCAGAATTTCGACGCATGCACCCAGCACACCCACAACCAGCGGCGCAAACACCAGCGCAGGCCAGAAACCAATCGTCCCGGACAATACCTTGACAAAGGAGTAGGCGATGTAGATGCCCACCATGAAAAACGAACCATGCGCAAAGTTAACGATTCGGGTCACGCCAAAAATAAGCGACAACCCTGCCGCCACCAGAAACAGTGAGGACGCGCTCGCCAGACCATTGAGCAGCTGTACAACAAAACCCGAAAAGTCCATTAGATTTGCGCGCCTGTCACATTACTCTGCAGGACGTAATTTTTTGACGTCGGCCGCAGAAGGCAGGACTGCAGCACCATCCACGTAGCGATAATCGACCATCACGCCTTTGCCATCCACGTTCTTGGTTCGTCCGACATAGCCACCCATGGTGGACTGATGATCCTCGGCACGATAAATAATGGGACCAAACGGCGTGATCACCTGCAGTCCCTCAAAGGCCGCAATCAGTTTGTCAGTCTCTGTGCTTTTTGCCTTCTTGATGCCCGCAGCCAAAGACATGATGGAGGAATAGCCTACGATCGAACCCAGTCTGGGATAGTCCTTGAATCTTTCTTCATAGGCTTTGAGAAATGCCTGATGCTCGGGTGTCTGGATACCATACCAGGGGTAACCCGTCACAAGCCAGCCATTCGGAGCTTCGTCCTTGAGAGGATCCAGATATTCCGGCTCGCCTGTCAGCAAACTGACTACGTCACGGTCTTTGAACAAACCGCGGGTATTACCCTCGCGCACAAAGCGCGACAGGTCAGCACCGAACAGCACGTTGAAAATTGCGTCGGGCTTGGCGTCAGACAAGGCCTGCACCACACTGCCCGCATCAACTTTTCCAAGTGGCGGGGCCTGCTCTGCGACAAATTCAACATCCGGCTGAGCCTGCTTGAGGAGTTCCTTGAATGTCGCGGCAGCTGACTGACCATACTCGTAGTTGGGAAATACGACTGCCCAACGCTTTTTCTTCATGGCGGCGGCTTCTGGCACAAGCATGGCTACCTGCATATATGTCGAAGGTCGTAACCGGAATGTATAGCGATTGCCGTTTTGCCAGACGATTTTGTCTGTCAACGGCTCACTTGCCAGGAAAAATATTTTTTTCTGTTTAGCAAAGTCTGTGAGGGCCAAACCTATATGCGAGAGAAAAGAACCCGTCAGCACATCCACTTTATCGCGCGACACCAGTTCTTCGGCCACACGCACAGCGTCTCCCGGGCTGGCATTGTCATCCCGTGTGATGAGCTCGACTTTTTTTCCATTCAGACCACCTGTTGCGTTGATTTGTTCAACAGCAAGATCCATCCCCTTTTTATAGGACTCGGTAAAGGCGGGCTGCGCCTTATAACTATTAATTTCACCAATCCTGATGACATCCTGGGCCATGGTGGAGATGGCGCACGAAGCAAGCGCAGCGGCGATGAACGTATTGCGAACGATGCGACAGACAAAGCGGTCATTCATAATGTACTCCTCTGGAAAAGAGATTGAGATGCATAGTTCCAACGCGTTCAGCGCAGGCCATCCTTACCTTCGATTTCATGCACTGCAAGGCCACCAATCCTGGGCAAGGGTCGTCCGCTATCTGTCACGGCAACAGCCACCACAATTTCATTGGCGAAAGGTGCGTCTGTCACGCGCGCCTCGACTGCATCAAAATGGCTACGGACAAAAGCCGCGTCCTTGTGACCAAGCGGAACGTCCACGGCAGCGCCTGGGCCACCACGCTTTTTGCTCGAAGGCACGAGCGCAGCACCATGCGAGACAGCCTTGCGCAAAGGTGCTCCGAGCCTGGGATGCAGGATTGCCGCAGCATGTTCGAGTTCTCCGGCCTCACCGACGATCGCCGCCTTGCCATAACTCTCGGCCTGTTCAGGCTCAATGCCAAGCGCCAGGACGCAGCGTTCACCCAGTAATTTTCCAAGTTCCTCGCCGATATCCATCAAGTCCGTCAGGTCCTCCACATACTTTCCTGCAAAGGGATTTTCAATGACAGCAATTGCGAGCGCCTTGCGTGTTGGCTTGCCGATCGCTTGTCCCATCTCTATGTGCACTTCTTCGACCTGAACAATTATCTTGCGTATCTTTGCTTTCATTTATCAGACATCCTTGAACAAATAGCCGTTTCGGTACTCGTGACCCATCCCTGGCAGGTTATCACTGCAGAAATAATCAGTCCTTTATTTTTTAACAGTAATGCGCGCGTCAATCCATGCTGCAACGCATCGTGAATCTGTGTCAAACTCAATTCAGGCACATCAACCGTAACAGGAATATTTCCCAGATCAGCGTCATCCTTGAGTGAATGTGCAGGCAGCCGAACAATGCGCGGATCCTGGACATTGACCTCATTGGCGATGACGGTTGCAGCAGCATCGGCCATCGCCGCTGTACCGGCCAGCACCGTCACACTATCTGCCAGTCCCAGAGAGTGGCTGCGCCCTCTCCATCCGCTTGTGGCAATGCCGCGGACACCCGACTGTTGTGTGACTTCAAAAAATCCATCGACTGAAATTCCTGCCTCAAGCATCTCTTGATTCAAGCAGGACAGGTCGGAAAAAAGTCCGACTTTCAAACTGTACCCATCGCGCAGGTAGACAGCAATATCCCCGCCGTTGTTGACCCATGCGCGATCAATCCCCGCAGATCTGTAAGAATCGATCAGTGCCTGCGCCACGGCTCCTGCCACGGCCGCCATGGGCGTAATGAAATCTTCTGTACAGGCACGGCAGGCCTGCCACATTGTTTGTGCAATCGCCCCCTGCAACGTACAACGCTCACCCACCGGTTGTCGCAAGGCACCAAGCTCACAGGTCAATTCATCTAAAACGTTTTTAAATCTTTCCCATGCAGCATCGTGCGCCTGTTCAACGGCCGCTGCCTCACCTTCTGCATAAGTAATGATATCGATGGGCCCATGCTGAAAATGACGGCGACCATCCTGCAGTAACGCTGAAATTGGCGCAAGCACAGGTTTAACCTAACATCGGCGGTTGGCCCAGGGGCCAGGGATTGACGTCGTTCGGTCTGATCCACTTTAGTGCGCCTGGCGCACCGTCGCTGTGCCAGGCGCCATCGCGCAGCGTGTCCTCAATGGTGCGGACGTAATCCATATGTCCACCCAAACGTCGGTAATCCTCAAGCGTCATGCTGAACTCTATCGGTGCCACAATCGCCGGCGTGGGGACCGTACCAAAACTATGATCTGGCATACGTAACACATCGACCATCACTGTGATGCCACCACCTGGCCACACAAATGCAGGCGCGCCTCCACACGTAACGTTGACAAGCGATTTTTTGATGGCCTGCGTCAGCAATACAGGGTTTTCGGTTACACCTGCCCTGAGACTCCCTCCCGCTCCAGCAAGAAACAGGACGCTCGTCATCGAAGGCTCGCAATTTTCGCCGATCCGCTCAACCACATCCCGTACCTGAGCGGGAATCTCCGTCTGGATCGGTTTGAGCTGCTCATCGAGCACATACCAGCATGCATGTTCGCCTGTTGTAGAGGTCATCAGTAATCGCAGTCCGGGCCAGGCGACTGCCTCATCCCATCCTTCGATGATTGAAAGTGGATCAGCAAGATCTGTGCCACCCCAGCCGGTTCCTGGATTCGCGACCTGAAAGTATCTGCCAGGTGTGGACTTGCGGCCCCGCATGACAATGCCAGAGGGTCGCATATCCAGACACTTACCTGCCTGATGTTCAGTCAGCACGCCAGTAATATGGTCATCGACCACCACGACCTCATCGGCCAGTCCTGAAAACTGCAAGGCAAATATTCCAATCGCGGCCGAACCGCAACCAACACGCATACGCTGCTCGGTCACGCCGTTTACGACAGGCGCCCGACCAGCCTGCACGATGACTTGTGCCCCACCGTCTATGGTGAGCGCCACCGCGCCCTTATTGCCCAGTGTGTACATGGACTCCATGGTGACACGCCCTTCTTTTTTGCTGCCTCCCGTCAAGTGATGCACACCACCCAGCGACAACATCTGAGAGCCATATTCTGCGGTAGTCACATGGCCAATCACCTCTCCGTTGACTCGCACACTCGCCTGCTCAGGCCCCAGATATCTGTCTGTATCGATTTTGATCTTTAGACTGCAATAGCTGAATATGCCCTCTGTTACCACCGTCACAAGATCAACACCCTGGACCGTTGAGGCGACGATAAATGGGGCAGGCTTGTAGTCAGGATATGTTGTGGATGCACCAACGCCCGTCACGAAGACATCCTGGCCGCTCACCTCACTGATCCCGGAGGTTGAGCCAGCAGTCTGTCCTGTAACGTCTGCCTGCGTGAAGCGGATGGGCGTGCTGCCTGACTGTTGTAATGTCCGATTCATGAAGATCACAGGATCTACACGCACAAGCTCACCCGACTGGTTGGCATATCGATCGCATGCACCCGTGCGTCCGTCGCTGATCTGACACAGCACAGGACAGGCATTACACGCAATTTTTTGTTCACTCACCCTGGCGTTCCTGGCCGGCGCTCGTTCGGGAGTGCGTGCAGGCAGCGCTGCTTGCATGCCTGGCAACCCATCGGTTTTTGTATGTTCAGTCATGCCTTGACCCGACTATTGATGAAATGCTGTGAACAGCGTCGACTTGCCTTTGATATTAATGTAGCATTCACTAAACAAAAATGTTGTATTTACTAAACAATTTATTTTTAATTTTTAATTTAATACATATCCTTGCACCTGGCAATGAATGTCATTGTCCAGGACATTGCGCAAGGAGCCTGTGTGATGGAACAGGCATCTGTGGAACAATAGCTTAGGCCCTCTGACACAACCTATTGATGACGATGATTGATGACCGCTAAAAAGCAGACAGTTTCCAAGTCGCCGCGCAAGACCGGCGTGCGTGTGCGTGCGGCGCTGGCTACGCGAGAGAGCATCCTGCGCGCTGCGATCAAAGTCTTCTCCAAGTACGGGCTGAGCGGCGGTAGCATTGACAAGATTTCACGTACGGCACGCTCACATGACCGAATGATTTATTACTACTTCGGCAATAAAGATGGGCTATTCGTCGCAGTACTTGAGGAGATCTATCGACGCTTTAACGAAGCAGAAGCCAAGCTTGCGCTTGACCTCGAGGATCCCGAAGCATCGATGCGACGGATCATCCACTTCATCCTCCATTACTACCGCGATCATCCGGAATTCATCACAATACTGAATAGTGAAAATTTGCTCAGAGGCCAGCACATCTCCAAGTCCAGCACCACAAAGCAATATTCAATGGCAGCGATCGGCGTGATTGATCAGACGCTCTTGAGTGGCGCGAGGCAAGGGCTGTTTCGTCCAGATGTGCGTCCCCGGGACATCTATTTGCTGATTGCATCCCTTGGCTACTTTTATCAATCCAATCGATTCACACTGACGGCCTTCCTGGGCGAAAACCTTGAATCGCCTGAAGTTTTTTCAGAGTGGGAAGACTTTGTCACCACTACCGTTCTGCGTACATTAATGATTGCACGCTGACTACACACGCACCAGGAGCAGGTTATATGGCAGAAGCACTTGTTACAACAGACGCCGGCAAAGTTGTCATCCGCAATATTGGGTTGCTCTTGTCAGGTGATATCGACCAGCCAATTCTTGATGCGGACACAATCGTTTGCGTCAATGGCATCATCACTGCAGTTGGCAAAGAAAAGGACTGCGATATCAGTCACGCGGATACGCTGATTGACGCGCGCCAGACCTGTGTCTCGCCCGGCCTGATTGACAGTCACGTGCATCCGGTCTTCGGTGACTGGACGCCCAGACAGAATCAGCTGGGCTGGATCGAGTCGACGATGAATGGCGGCGTGACGACCATGATCTCCGCCGGTGAAGTACACCTGCCCGGCAGACCCAAGGATATCGTCGGCCTCAAAGCCCTGGCGATTACGGCACAGCGTGCGTTCGATAATTTCCGTCCGGGTGGCGTCAAAGTCCTTGCAGGCGCTCCTGTGATTGAACAAGGCATGGTGGAGCAGGACTTCAAGGATCTGGCGGATGCGGGCGTCACCCTGCTTGGCGAAGTCGGGTTAGGCTCAGTAAAAGCCGGCCAGGAAGCACAGATGATGGTGGCCTGGGCCCGAAAATACGGCATTCAAAGCACCATTCACACCGGTGGGCCTTCGATTCCTGGTTCGGGACTCATCGACAAAGATGTGGTGCTTGAAGCCGATGCAGATATCATTGGCCACATCAACGGCGGACACACGTCGCTTTCTGAGCAACACGTCTGCGAACTTTGCGAACAATCCACGCGTGGAATTGAAATCGTTCATAACGGCAACGAAAAAATTGCCATTGCCGCAGCCCAGGCCGCCATCCAGCTAAAGTGTCCCCACCGCGTCATCCTGGGCACGGACGGCCCTGCAGGTTCAGGTGTCCAGCCTCTGGGCATCCTGCGCATGATTGCCTTGCTGTCGAGTCTGGGGAATATTCCACCAGAAATCGTATTCTGCTTCGCGACAGGCAACACAGCCAAAATGCGCAATCTGAACTGCGGACTGATCGAGACCGGACGCGCTGCAGATTTTGTCATCATGGATCGTGCACAGCACACCGCAGGGCGGGATTTACTTCAAAGCCTGTCATTCGGCGACATACCCGGCATAGGGATGGTCATCATCGATGGCATCGTGCGATGCGGTCGCAGCCGCAATACGCCTCCCGCAACAGAAGTCCCCCACATCGTAACGGGGCACTAGGCGACGCCCTCTCACACCCTGCGTGTGAGAGGCTCATCGGGATATCAGACGGATTCGATCCTGTAGCCGCTATCGTGTCGGGCGGCCTCGACAGCCACAGCCAGCAAGGCTGGATCGCTGGCCTGAATGTAATACAGCACCTCGCCCTGGCCGATCCGTTCTCCTGCCAGTTTCAACAAGTCAACACCTGACAGGATATGACTAGGCGCTCCGGCTGCACGTGCGATTCCAGAGATAACGTAGCCATCGATTCTTTTTACAACTCCCGAGCCTGCAGCGCAGACTGGATGACGACACACGGCTGAAAAATCTGAGGCTGGTTGTCGTCCCTGCTTTTCAATGATTTTGTCCAGTGCTTGTCGTGCGGCACCTGAGGCCAACAGTTCAAGTGCTCTGGCGCGTCCCGCCTCAACGGTGCCGATCGTGGCATCAAGGGCAAGAATCTGGCTTGCATAAAAGAGAGATTTTTCTAGCAAGTCGCCCGGAGCCTCTGGATCGTTGTCCAGGACTTGCAGTACATCACGCGCCTCAAGGGCCGGGCCAATGCCGCGTCCGATGGGAGAATCACCATCGGTTGCAAAGGCCTTGACCACCATGCCAAGCTCTTTGCCCACGACTTCAAACAGACTACCAAGAGCTTGTGCATCCTCACGCGACTTGACCTTGCCTGCAGATGAATAAGGGATGTCAATGACGACGTGCGTTGAGCCTGCCGAATATTTTTTGGACAGGATGGACGCAACAGACCACGACCGCGTGTCCAGACCCAGTGGGCGCGTAATGGCGTTCATCACATCATCAAGCACCGAATGATTGAGCTTGCCGTTCCAGGCGATACAGGCATTGGTCTCCAGCACGCACGCCCTGAGATCATCAGGCGTCAGGTCCACCTTTGCAAGCACCTCCATGGCGTCTGCAGTCCCCGCGGCCGACGTAATGGCCCGTGATGATGTTTTCGGTATAAGCAAGCCGTGAGCGGCCACAATCGGGATGACCACCATTGTCACCCTGCTCCCAGGAATGCCACCCATCGAATGTTTGTCCACCACCATGGCGCTTGGCCATGAAATGCGTGGAAGAATCTCTGTTCGTGCCCGCGCAATCGAAATGATTTCATCAACGCTCAGGCCCAGGGTGCAGGCAATGAGGAACGCATGCACATCGGCATCCGAATGTTCATTTTTGATAATCGACCGAATCAGTTCACGGTATTCCGAATCACTGAGAACATAGCCAGCAATTTTCTTGTACAACGTGCGCAATGGCTCTGCGGCAAGGTTCAGGTGCGTCAGTATTGCAGCCACGAATCTCTTGACCCCCACGTCGAGAGTGAGATCATTCATGACCCGGATGCACTCCACTTCCGCAGGATAGGGCTCAGTCGTTCTTGCCAATCGCCTGGCAACGTCTTCAGTTGTTTCACGCCCACGCGAAGCCAGGCGCTGCGCGAGGATTTCGGCGGGTGCCGTGACCTCGATCACGAGCAGCGAAGGGAGCTGCCGGACAAGCTGCGCCACCATGCTGCGCGAACCGTTTGCAATCACATTGCGGCCCGCTGCAAGCTCGTCTTTTAAGGTTGCAGGCAGACCATAATGCAAACCATGTGCCTGCCAGGTCAGCAGGAATTCATTGCGTGCTTGCCTTGCAAGAAACTCCTCTTCGGTGCATGCCTCGTGATCTTCACCAGCAGATCCCGCAGGCCTGGTGATCACGCGGCGGGCCTGAACAAAATACTCAGGCGATAACAATGCCCTTGCGCCGTCGATCAAACTGTCTTTGCCGGCCCCGCTGGGACCAACAATGAACAAGAACCGTCCGGGCAAGGCTTGACTCATTATTCATCAAGCCCGATATCAACGATTGGGGCAGCCTGTGTAATCTTGCTCGTAGAAATGTAATCCACACCAGTCAGCGCAATATCGCGAATCGTATCAATCCGGATACCACCTGAGGCTTCAACTTTTGCCTTGCCCGCAATCATCTTGACTGCAGTTTGCATGTCTGGGATCGACATGTTGTCCAGCATGATGACGTCGACATCGGCAGTGAGTGCTTCGGCGACCTGGTCAAGGCGATCACATTCGACTTCAATTTTTGTCAGGACCGGCAAATTCAGGCGGGCACGTGCGACGGCCTTGGCGATACTGCCAGCGATGGCAATATGATTATCCTTGAGCATGACGCCATTATCGAGCCCCAGACGATGGTTCAGCCCCCCTCCGCAGGTGACCGCGTGCTTTTCAAGCATACGCAATCCAGGCGTTGTTTTTCTTGTGTCGATCAAGCGAGTATTCGTGCCCTCTAGAGCCTTGTTGTAACGTGCCGTCTCCGTAGCAATGCCACACAGCAGTTGAACAATATTGAGCGCAGGGCGCTCTGCCGTCAGGATGCTTCGGGCAGGTCCCGACACGGTCAGAATGCGTTTACCTTGTTCTGCCCTTTCGCCATCCTTAACCAGGCAGGTGACCTGCAGACGCGAATCATACCGAGTAAAGATGCGAGCGGCCACTTCAATTCCTGCAATGACCATCGGCTCACGCGCATTCATGTGAAAGGTCCCCATGGCATCCTCGTCAATCATGAGCTGCGCCGTCAGATCGCAACAGCCGATGTCTTCCGTCAGCCAGAGATCGATCAAGCGGTCGGTTTGAAAAATGTCATACATGGGGCAAACCTCTTGGTTTGGGAAACAGGGTGAGTGCGTGTGATCCGCAAAATTAATGTAGCAAATGCTACATTTTTTGTATACTAGATTAAATTCTTTTTTTCTGCAATCAAAGTTTTTCCACCTCGTCGAGCAGCGGCTTCCAGATGATCTCAAGCTCCTGATTCATCGACCGTGACAACCCGTCCAGATCTGGCCAGAGTGAGGCATAGGTGATATTCATCCGGTACAACTCTCTCATCGCCGCAGCCCGTATCTCCGCAGGCAGGACAAGCCGGACCAGTAAAGATTCGTCTTCGTTTTCATAAGACTCCAGCAATTGATCCAGAGGTTTGTCGAGCTGCCCCGGGACCACAAACAGGCCCGACTGCGCCACGAGGCGTCTGTCCATCTCTGACGGCTCACCAAACCAGACAACGGGATAGTTGTTATTCAGAAAATATTTTTCAAAGTACTGCGGAACCCGGGGATCGATCTTGTCACGCGTAAGCGCTGCATCAAACTTCGGCGTGCGCGACCAGAGCTCCGGGGTATTGAGGGCATACACAACCGAATCCCCGAATGCTGACTCCATTGCAAAAAATGCGGCAACAAAGGGCGACTTGGTAAAGTCAAGCAAGCGTGTTGCACCCCCGTGGTGCTGCATCATCGCAATACAGCGCAGATCATCAAGCAATATTCTCTGATCCGTAATGTGTACATGCGCTTTACGCCTGAACACGCGAATGGCACGTCGCTCCCTCAAACTCCAGTTTGCAGGATCAGGAGAGTAATGCATCAGCCTTCTGGACAAGGAAGTGAGCAAGGGCAGCCCTGCGCTCGGCTGTCCGCGGAAAGCCCATTGATCCAGCTTTCTGGTCTGATCCAGGAAGTCTGCCCAGCTTTTAATTTCTATCACCTTCATGATGAATCCCTTCAATTACCTTGTGTTGTTACAAAAACCACCTGTGCCAATCGTTTTAATGGCATGCTTATTGCTTATGAAAGCTTAATTCCTGCGCGGTCTGGGAAAACGCCTATTGATATTTTTGAGTGATCAAGCAAGCATCAAGCAAACAGGAGATTTAATTATTATGCGCCACACCATTGCTTTAAAAGAAATGACTGCTGTTGCACTATTGATAGTCGGAGCGATCTCTTTTTTTCAGGCAAAGGCTGATGAGACCGCCAAACAGTTTCCAAGCAAACCCATCAATATCACCGTCACTTTTCCACCGGGTGGAGGAACAGATGTTCTGGCGCGATTGATAGGAAATCATTTACAAGACGCCTCCGGGCACTCAGCGATTGTTGAAAACCGCCCTGGTGCGAGTGGCAACCTGGGGGCACGCTACGTTGCAGGGCGCCCGGCCGATGGGTATTCACTGCTCATGGTCAATAGCTCGTTTGCCGTTAACCCGGGTGTGTTTACCAGCCTGCCCTATGACCCTAAAAAAGATTTCGCTCCCATTATTAACGTCGCGTTTGTGCCCTCTGTGCTGGTCGTTCCACCTGACTCTCCCTACCACACACTGACTGACATGCTCAATGCTGCCAAGCCCGACAAGAACAACGTTTCTTATGGCTCCTGTGGCAACGGAACACCCCAGCACCTGGCAGGAGAAATGCTGAACATCAGCGCCAACGTCCACATCACGCACATCCCTTATACGGGCTGTGGTCCGGCACTCAAGGATGTCCTGGGCGGTCAGGTTCCGATGGCCATCATCACGGCATCAAGTGCCAATGCACAGATCAAATCAGGCAAGCTGCGCGCGCTTGCCGTGACCTCAGCGGAGCGCTCACCGCTCATGTCAAACGTCCCCACTGTTGCAGAGCAGGGGTATCCAGACTATCAACTCAATCAATGGCACGGATTACTGGCACCTGCCGACACGCCCCCAGACATACAGAACAAAATATATGAAGAAGTTGTCAAAGTACTTGATCGCCCAGAGATCAAAGAGCAGCTGGCCTCTCTTGGTTACACACCGGCGAGGGATAATCCTGCAACATTCAAAGCCCTGGTGAATACGGACATTGATCGTTTTTCCAAACTGACAAAGGAAATTGGGTTAAAAGCTGACTAATCATATTGAACTGAGAAGCCAGCCATGCCACCTGCTATTACCGTATCGACGCTGGAAGCCGCATTTCACAACTACGCATACGGACTCGTTGGTATGGCAGTGATTCTGTTTATTCATGGCAGCTGCCTGTTCAGAATCATTGCCTTCTTCGAGCTACATGAAGAACGCTGCCGTGCATCCAAACGATACAACCTGATTTTTTTTAATTTTTATATTTGCTTTGTGCTGATCGCATGCGTGCACATCATCGAAATTACAGCCTGGGGCATCGCACTTTCTTTAACCGGTCTGGTTGACAGTTATCTGCAAGCACTGCTCTTTGCAGGGAGCTGCTACACGACGATCGGCTTTTTGGGCGACATCCTTGCGGACGAATGGAAAGGTCTGGCTTTTTTTATTTCGTTCTCAGGGCTGTTTACCCTGGCCTGGACCACCTCAGCGATGGTCAGCATGATGGCCGCACATCAAAATGCGTGGAAGCTTAAATATTCAGAGAAATTACAGCATAAAAAGTAATCAGGGCAGCGTATTTGCGCTGCCCTTCTTATGTTTTAGACGTTAAACAAAAAGTTCATCACGTCGCCATCTTTCACGACATACTCTTTGCCTTCGGCGCGCATCTTGCCGGCTTCTTTTGCGCCCTGCTCACCTTTGAATTTAACGAAATCTTCGTAGGCAATGGTCTGGGCACGGATGTAGCCACGCTCAAAATCAGTGTGAATCACACCAGCAGCCTGTGGGCCGGTTGCACCAATTGCAACCGTCCAGGCGCGGACTTCTTTAACGCCTGCAGTGAAGTAGGTTTGCAGACCAAGTAGTTTGTATGCCCCGCGGATCAGACGATCGAGACCAGGCTCAGTCATCCCCATGTCGGCGAGGAACTCTTTTTTGTCCTCATCAGGCAGGTCTGCAATCTCGGACTCAATCGAGGCGCAAATAGCAACCACAGGGGCATTGCGTGCAGCGGCATATTCAGTCAGGCGATCGAGCAATGGGTTATTCACAAATCCATGGTCACTGACGTTACCGACATACATCGCAGGCTTGGCCGTGATAAAGCACAGTGGCGCAATCATCGCGAATTCTTCTGCGGAAAAGTCGAGCGCACGAATCGGCTGGGCCAGATCCAGCTGCACAATACATTTCTCAAGCAGCGAGACGACTTTCTGTGCGTCCTTGTCACCAGAGCGCGCTGTTTTTTGATAGCGATGCAGGGCTTTTTCGGCAGTTTGCATATCGGCCAGCGCAAGCTCGGTCTCGATCACTTCGATATCAGAGATCGGATCCACCCGACCCGCAACGTGGATCACATTATCATCTTCAAAGCAGCGTACAACGTTGACAATCGCGTTGGTTTCACGAATATGCGAGAGGAACTGGTTGCCCAGGCCTTCGCCCTGGCTGGCACCTGCGACCAGACCCGCGATATCCACAAACTCGACCACGGCATGCTGTACACGCTCGGGATGCACAATCTCTGACAAAGCATCGAGACGCGGATCGGGGACTTCGACAATACCCACGTTTGGCTCAATCGTGCAGAAAGGATAGTTTTCAGCTGCGATGCCAGCCTTGGTAAGTGCGTTGAATAAAGTCGATTTGCCGACGTTGGGCAAACCAACGATGCCACATTGCAGAGCCATGAGAATCCCGAATATCTTTGAGGTGAAATACTTCCGAAAGGCGCTGAGGTTGAATTCAGCTGTATAGGACGTAAGTTTAACCGGTCTGCCCCTTCTAACCGATTCCATGCGCTTTCTGCCTGAATGACACGTGCCAAACGACTTGCCCGTCACTTTGGGACCGAGCCTGAAATGCTCAGTTTTGCCGCGGCAGAGCGTCCAGAACCTCCGGCAGAGGGACAGATCAAGCCACAGTGGCCCTTTAATCTAACCCGCTCCTCTGGTACGACCGGGTTGTCAAAAGGCATTCCCAGCCTAGCGCGATGCGTTCAGTCGGTGAATTGCAAGGCTGTCCAGGCCAGGCAGAGTGGCCCTGCATTGAATAGTCCATGCAGCAACATCGCCGACATCATGCCGCGCTGGACGCGGATCCAGCCGAGCACCAGGCCTGTGACCCATTGTGGCGTCACCAGGACAACCATCATCCACCAGTCCAGGTCTGTATAGACAAAGTTCTTGATATGCACAGCGGCGAAAGCAATCGCCACGAGATGAAAGACGTAGGGAAAGACTGCACGATAGCGTCGCAACCACAGCCATGACCAGTCTCCCGGCCCGGCCGACTGGCGACTCGACCACACACACATTGCCACCGTCCCCGCCAGCAGACAGCTCGACCACCAGACCATCCCGTTGAGCAGGACGATGATCATGAGTGGGACTATCCAGGCGGCCTGAAAAGGTCGCCTCAAACCAAAACGAAACAGAAGTTCTTCGACTACTGGGGCCCACAGAATCGCCTGCATCCAAGGCAGGTTATTGATATTGATGCGATGTGTGGCACCACTCATTTCAAACACTGCCAGCACAATCGGGCCCAGTGCAAAAATATTGATCAGCCACAGCAATGCTGCCCAGGCGAGCAGTCGCTGCCAGCGCAGTGCTGGCAGCCAGTCCGCGAGCCATCCGGCAACCGGAGGCGTCTGCGGCAATTGCCGCGCAAGGCTTGGATGCCGGAGAAAGGCCAGACACTCGCGCAACTCAGTGCGAAAGCTCCTCTCCCTCATGCAGGGTTATCGCGGTGCAATTGCTCGGTCGCGCGTACAAAATCGCCTGCCAGGAACAGAGGCATCACAGCGCGACAGCGTGTCACTGCGTGATCGATTTCGGTTTGTTCTTCGCGCCTGGGCTGATGCAGGACAAAGTCGGCAACTTCTTGTTGCAGATTAAGCGTACGAGGGTGACCGATTCCGATCCGTATGCGCCAGAAATTCGGGCTGCCAAGTGCCGCCTGAATATCCTTGAGTCCATTGTGCCCCGCATGCCCACCGCCTTGTTTGACTTTGACCTGGCCGGGCATCAAGTCAAGCTCATCATGCAAGACCAGAATTGCCTCGGGTGCAATCTTGTAAAACCGTGCCAGAGGACCCACGCACTGACCAGAGCGATTCATATAGGTCAGCGGTTTGGCCAGCCATACCTGCTCGTTGTTCACACGTGCCTTGGCAACCATGCCAGCAAAGGACTTTTCGTGTGCAAAATTTGTACGCAAATCGTTTGCGATTTCATCTACAAGCCAAAAGCCAGCGTTGTGACGTGTGCGCGCATAATCAGGACCCGGGTTACCCAGGCCAACAATGAGTTGAATCGGTGTATTGGACATGGCTCGATTAGAAAGCAAAAGCCCCATCGACGCAAAACGCAGATGGGGCGATTGGTAGAACAGGCACTGGGAGATCAGGCAGCACGGTCGCGACGCACGACTGCGCTGCCCGCGTCAGTCTGAATTACGCAGCAACTTTTTCTGCAGCGTCATCAGCTGGGCCGCCCTTGACAATGGCTGTTGCCAAAGCTGGGTTAGCATCGCCGCGGTGCGCGACATATGTCACACCTTTTGGCAGGGTCACATCAGCCAGGTGAATCGATTCGCCGCCAATCAGATTGATCAGGTCAACTTCGATAAACTGTGGCAGATTGACTGGCAGACAAGCAACTTCAAGCTCAGTAAACACGTGCGAAATGATCGCAGCGCTGAGTTTGACGGCAGGCGAGCTCTCAGCATTGATAAAGTGCAGTGGCACTTTAGTATGCAGGATCGAATTCGCATCTACGCGCTGAAAGTCAACATGCATGACGATCTGCTTGTAGGGATGCCATTGCACTGAACGCAACAGCACTTGATGGCTTTTGCCTTCAAGTTGCATTTCAAGAATGGATGAGTGAAATTGTTCTTTGCGCAAAGCGTGGAAAATTTCGTTATGGTCGAGCTCGATATTCACGGGCTTGTCTTTACCACCGTAAACGATGGCGGGGATCAGGCTCGCAAGGCGCAGGCGGCGGCTCGCACTCGTTCCCTGTACGCTGCGTGGGGTTGCATTGAATTGCATTTGAAGTACTCCAAAATAGGCCATTGAGGCCCGGTTTTTTACACGCTCTGACACCAGAGGGTGGTTTTACAGGTTGCCGCGACCAGCAACCTGTAGATCTTTTCATCCTGGGCAAACATCGTGCTCAGGACAGACTTTATTCAGTCAACAAACAGCGAGCTGACTGACTCGGCATTCGAGATCCGTAAAATGGTTTCACCCAGCAAGGCGGCGCAGGACAGCTGGCGGATCTTGCCGCACGCACGACCGGCTTCTGAAAGCGGGATTGTATCGGTGACCACCAGCTCATCGAGCTCGGAGGACTCGATTCTTTCGATGGCGCCACCCGACAACACAGCATGGGTGCAATAGGCGTAGACAGAGCCAGCTCCGCGTTCTTTCAACGCCTGGGCAGCCTTGCACAGCGTGCCTGCCGTATCAACCATGTCATCCATGATCAGACAGGTGCGGCCATCGACATCGCCAATGATATTCATAACTTCCGAGACGTTCGCGCGAGGGCGACGCTTGTCGATAATCGCCAGGTCAGCTTCAAGCTGTTTGGCTAGGGCGCGCGCACGCACCACGCCGCCGATGTCAGGCGACACCACAACCAGGTTAGTCAGGTTGCGGCGCCAGATATCGCCAAGCAGAATCGGACCCGCATAGATATTATCGACAGGGATATCAAAGAAACCCTGGATCTGGTCTGCATGCAAATCCATGGTCAGGACGCGATCAACACCGGCGACCTGCAACATATTGGCCACAACCTTGGCCGTAATCGCGACACGTGCCGAGCGCGGACGGCGATCCTGACGTGCGTATCCGAAATATGGGATTGCTGCAGTAATACGTCCGGCCGAAGCGCGGCGCAACGCGTCAACCATCACCATGACTTCCATGAGGTTGTCATTGGTGGGGACGCAGGTCGGCTGAAGAACGAAGACGTCTTTACCGCGAACGTTCTCATTGATTTCGACCGCCACTTCGCCATCGGAAAAACGTCCGACAGACATTTTTCCAAGAGACATATCGAGATGGTTAACCACATCGACGGCCAGCCGTGTATTGGCTGTACCGGTAAAGATCATGAAACTATCGTTGGCCATGGTGGGGGCTATCACAGACAGTAAGAAAACAGATGCGGAATAAAAAAGCTGCTGAACATAGGGATCGGCACATTCAAGACACTAGTGCTGGTTATGCACTATTCAAACGAGGCATTCGATCTGTTCAACAGCTTGTCACGTATTAGGGCTGGGGAGGAAGGATTCGAACCTTCGCATGCCGGAATCAAAATCCGGTGCCTTAACCAGCTTGGCGACTCCCCAACTAGCTTTAAATCCAACTTCGCAACGGGTGCTCCGGCAATCCATCACAGACTGAAACAGACTGGATAAAAGACGGCACACCTGCTTTCAATGATCCTGAAAAATCAGCATGCATTTTAGCGAGCATTTTCTGGTGCGCCAAGGTTGCGAGGTCTTTTTGCGAAAATTCTGCAAATAAACATGCACCGGAGCCTGTCATGCGAACATTTAAACCAGCCTGAATGCACCAGTCGAAAGCTTGCCGCACAACCGGGTAGCGTTTAAGCACAACAGGCTGCAAGTCATTATGAAAGGGATTCAGCACGCCGCGAGGCGGATCTTCACGATTTAACGAACCAGCAGTTGCGTGCGACAACACAGACAACCCAGAAAAGTCCATTATTTTGACCGGATCGGTGTCCCTTGTCAAATCGGGGTCCTGAAATACATTTAGCGTGGGTACATTTTGTGCCGGTTGAATCACAATATATGAGCGTGCGGGCAACGTAACGGCCTGTAAATCCTCTCCGATTCCCTCTGCAAAAGCATTCTGACCATAGATAAAAACAGGCACGTCGGCGCCCAGTCGCAATCCGATCCGCATCAGGTCCTCGCGCGTCAGACCTGTATTCCACAGGCGATTCAAGGCCACGAGCACGCTTGCCGCGTCGCTTGAGCCGCCCCCTAGCCCGCCACCGGCCGGGATCTGCTTGCGCACGTGAATATGTGCGCCCATGGTGCATCCGGTAGCCGCCTGGAGTGCGCGTGCTGCACGCACCACAAGGTCCTCATCATGCGGGATGCCCTGCATGTCGGTTACGCGCCGTACCTGCCCGTCATGGCGCAGATCAATGTCGATCGCATCTGCCAGGCTGATGAATCTGAAGACAGTCTGGAGCAGGTGATAGCCATCCGGCCGGCGCCCGATGACATGCAGGAAAAGATTGAGTTTGGCCGGTGCAGGAATGTCGTAGAGCATAGTCAAGGGGTATCGATGACAAGCCTGATTGCGATGTTTTTAGTGCCTTCGCTATGCGTGATGACCAGTAGCCGTGGGCCGACTTCATCAAAGCGAGAGAGCTGCACACGCCAACCACTCTGTTCAAATATTTGCACGCGCCCGTCGGGGTCGCGCAACGAAACATCCATGCCTTGTGGCGCATCATGCACGGTCCTGAGCCAGCGTCTTAACTCCGAGACGGGGATCTGCTGGCCCAGCACATTCTGCATCAGGGCATCCGGGCTGGCAGCCTGGATGACCTCACCATTCGCACGCGTCAGGGTTGCGCCATAACGATCGACCAGGACTCTGGCCATGACCGAACCGAAGGGATCGGTCAGATCCAGAGACAGCCGTGTGCCATTGTCGCGCCAGGTAAAACCACCCTGCACAGCTTCAGGCGCACGATTAAAATCGTCGGCTTTTAAGGCAAACCGGCCAAACCGGACCAGTTCAGCCTGACTCGATGCCGGCGTCACAGGTGCCTGCGTCGCGCAACCGGCCAGGATACACACGACAACAAGCGCCAGCAGCCTTCTGAACCACGCACCCAGCCTCACAATGACAGTCAACTGCCCAGAGATCAAAGCTTGACTCCCAGGCGTTTAATTGTTTCGTTCAATGTCGCATTACCAGGCTCAGCGGCGACACCTTCTTTGAAAATTTTCAGTGCCTGCACCCGATCACCCTCTAGCCAGAGTACCTCGCCCAGATGTGCGGCGATATCAGCCTCTGGTCGTTTGCGATACGCCTGTGTCAGATAGTCAATGGCGGCGGCACGCTCTCCCATCCGGAACTTCACCCACCCCATACTGTCCAGAATAAAAGGGTCCTGTGGGGAGATTTCAAGTGCACGCGTGATGAGTTTGAGCGCTTCAGGCAACTTCACATTACGATCCGCCAGTGCATACCCCAACGCGTTATACGCATGAGCATGCCCGGGATCCTGCGCGATGACTTCGCGCAGCAACCGCTCGGCCTCTTTGAGCTGTCCCTTACGTTCGTAAAGCATACCCAGTTCATATTTGATTTCGATTGACTCTGGCTGTGCAACGCTCGCAGCACTTAATCGTTTAATCGCCTCATCGATCCGATTGGCATCCCTTAGCACCTGTGCGGCAGTCGACGCACCGAGGATCACTTCTTCATCGGTGTCTGCATTGGCAGAGTCAATCAGTGCCAGGGCCTGATCTGTCTTGCCCTGACGTGCGCGGATCACTGCCTGACGCATCCGCGCAGCATAGCGAAAGCCACCGTCTTCGATCATGGCCAACTGACTGACCGCATCATCGAGTCGCCCCTGATCCTCAGAGATGCGCGCCATCAACAGATAGGCGTCTGACAGCGCGGCCGGGGCATCGGTCGCACCTTCGGCTGCTGCCCGCTGACGCTGTGTCTGGACACTGACAAACTGATCAAGCAAAGCCCTCGCCTGATCAAGCGCGCCCGCCCGGTAGGCCACCTGGGCTTGCATGAAAATCAGGTCAAAATCTTCGGGGTAGCGCTTGACCATTGAGGCCAGCTCTTTCATCGCCGCATCATATTGATGCTGGTCAGCAAAGTGACTGGTCAGCATCAGTCGCAGGCGACGCGAATCGGGACGGGCCGCGATAAAAGTACGCGCATCGGTTTCGGCGCGTACTTTATCAACTTTGAGCCCATATTCAAAGACTCGCATTGCTGCATCTTCTGAACGTGGAGAGGAGGCCAGTGCCGCCCGTGCTTCGGTCAGCGCGCGGTCAGTTTGACCCGCCGCTTCAGCCATATCAGCAAGGGCCAAATGTGCGGCAGGCAAATGGCTGGCATTGCCTTCACTGATGGCGCCATCAAGAATTGAAAATGCGACAGCACGATCAGGCATACGACCCAACACAGCCACCGCCTGGGCAATCGCTGCAGACTTATCCTTTGCCGTGCTGATCTGCTTGCCCAAGGCACTTGTCAGGCCTCTTGTCTGCCCCGAGGCCGCCGCGAGGGCCATCTCGGCGGAGACGGCTTCAGCGTCATCAGGTGAAATGCGTACCCAGAGTCGCGCAGACTCGAGCGCACCGGCCAGGTTGCCACCTGCGAGGTAAAACTCAAGCGCACGACGTGCCAGGCGCTTATCACCGATTTCATTGGCCAGATCCAGCATGGTTTTGCCGGCAGGAATGAAAACGTTGCGTTGCGCAGAGACTTCTGCTGCGAGAACACGGAACAGGATGTTTGAGGTCAGCGTGACATCAGGCAGCCCCCCTGCACGCAAACGAATCACCTCAACCTCTGGCGTGCGTGGCTTGATCTGCAGGGGCGCAACCTGTGTTACGCCTTTAGCAGGGTCATTTTGCGCAAGCGTCAGGGGCGACCAGAGGCCCGCTGTCGCACACGCACAGCTGATAAAAAAGGTTTGAATCAAACAGAATTTTGACAACGACTTCACGCGACCCGCCCAGTTGGTGGCACAATCAACTTACATAGTGACACGATCTTAGCACTCACCCATGCCAGAACTCCCAGAAGTCGAGACGACGCGCCGAGGAATTGACGCCGTTGCAACAGGCCACACCATGAAAAAGATGGTGATCCACGAGTCGCGCATGCGATGGCCTATTCCCCCTGATCTACCCAACCATATCGATGGGCAGATCCTCAAAACCTGCCTGCGGCGTGGCAAATACCTCTTGCTGGAGTTCGACCCGGGCACCGTACTGATCCATCTTGGAATGTCTGGATCGCTACGCAGCGTCCCCCGGGGCGAGCTGTTGCGCCGACACGACCACGTTGAGTGGCATTTTGACAACACGACGCTGAGGCTGCACGATCCACGCCGTTTTGGTTCTGTGCTCTGGCATCCCCGCTCAGATGGCGCTGTCACGAGTCACCCCCTACTGCAAAAGCTTGGAATCGAGCCCTTTGACCCAGCTTTCGATGCGGCATGGCTGCATGCAGGCCTGAGTGGGCGAAGCATGGCAATCAAACAGGCCTTGCTGGCCGGTGACATCGTCGTGGGCGCGGGCAATATCTACGCCTCAGAAAGCCTGTTCAGGGCACGGATCCACCCCAAAACACGGGCGAGCCGCGTTTCTCTGGCCCGTTGCGAGAGACTGGTCCAGGCGATTCGGTCCACCCTCAGCGACGCGCTGGATTCGGGTGGCAGCACCCTGCGTGATTACGTCAATGCAACCGGCGAACCAGGTGCTTATTTCACGTTACATGCCGCTGTCTACGAGCGCAATGGCGAGCCCTGTCGTGTGTGCGCGACCCCCATCAAACGCATTGTGCAGGGTCAGCGTGCCACCTACTTTTGTCCAAACTGTCAAAAGATTTGATCGACAGTCATATTGACTCGCCCGACACCCTAATACGGCAGGTCCAACCTACTTTTTAAGTGCAGGCAACGCATAGCGTTGCTCCCGATATGCCCAGCTTGGCCACAATACGTGCGCCAGCGCTTCACGTTCTTGCTCTACATCCGGTGCAATCGGCGTGTAACCATCTGGTGCGCTGTAGGTACTGGTGCGTGCAGGCTTGCCGGGCTCAAGCACAACCAGTCTGTCGCCATTAGCCTGATCTGCCTTCAGATAACCATAGTTATCACCAAACTGCATCATCGCGCGGTTTGCAGGCCGGCGCGTCAGGTCATTGCCAAGCATCGGATGCACGGTATCAATTCCCATCAAGGACAACAGTGTGGGTGCCAAATCGACCTGGCTCATGATTTGCGGATCAGATTTGGGTGCGACGCCCGGTCCCAGAATCAAGGCGGGAATCTGAAAGTGCTTAACTGGAACCAGATTGCCCGAGACACGCGCATCATGGTCAGCCACCACTAAAAATATTGTGTTGTTCCAGTATGGTGCCTGACGCGCTTTTTTGAAAAACTCCCCAATTGCCCAGTCTGCATAACGTACCGTATTGTTGACCGCCGCGGGCTCGCCCTCTGGCACGATTCGCCCCTGCGGATATTCCCATGGAGAGTGATTCGACACTGAAAATGCCATGGAAAATGTCGGGCGATCCGAGTCGGTGCGCAAGACGCGATCAAGCTCGTTGAACATATCCTCGTCCGAGGCACCCCAGGATCCTACGAATTTAGGTGCGACGAATTTAGGCAAATCCACGACTTCATTGAAGCCGTTGCCCAGAAAGAACCCACGCATATTGTCAAAGTGCGCCTCTCCACCATAAATAAAGCGTGAAAAATAACCGTGCCTTCCCAGCAGTTCGGCAATCGTAAAGAATCCCGTCTGAGAACGTGGCAGGGTCAATACCGCCTGTGCAGGAGTCGGAAAGAATCCCGTACTGATGGCTTCAAGTCCGCGCACGGAGCGTGTGCCGGTTGCATAGGCCCGCTCAAACCACCAGCCTTCTTTGCCCAGCGCATCGAGCTCAGGCGTCCACCCTGCTCCGCCTAGTTTTTTTGAATATTGTGCGCCCAGACTCTCTTGCAAAATGATGACAAGGTTCAGGGGTTTATCACGCTTAACCGATGCGGGCTGTGCGTGCAGGGACGGCAAGTGTGGGTCCAGCATCGCCTCGGGCAGTCCGGCTGCGCTGCGAACAATCTGTGTAATCTCGTCAATGGGCATCTTTCCATACAGATCGAACGAGGACTTTTCATTCTGCATCAGGTAGGCCGCGTTGGTGACATTCCAGAAGCTGTTTAACGCCAGAGTATTGACCATCGCGTCATTGCCAAAGGCCACTGTCGAAGCGTTGATCGGGCGATGATCCAGCGTTCCGCGAATCGACATCACGCAAACGGAAATCAGTGCCAGGCCCATCACCGGCCGCCACCACCAGCGCAGCGCCCGGTCGGGACGACCCGGCTTGAACAGTCGGAATCCAAGCCACATGCTCAGTCCAATGACAATCACCGCTCCGAGTATGACTAGCTTGTAGCCTTCCCAGAGCATGCCAAACACTTCACGAGGATGGCCAAGATATTCAAAATACAGACGATTGGGACGCGTGTCGTATTCGGCAATAAACTGCGGCGTCGAGGCTTCAAGCAAGACAAGTAAAAACCAGCAGACACGAAACCACCAGGCAGTGATTTTTTCTGCCCAGCGAAAGTGTCCGAACCAGGGTGCGCACGCTGCAGGAATGACGATCATCATGCCCACCATCACCAGATCAATTCGCCAGCCACCCAGAATCACGGGCCAGATCCCGTCTACCGCGGCCACACGCGGCCACTGCCAGGCCACCAGACACAAGCGTGACAACGTCAGCATACATAACGCTGCCCACAGGAACCGCCAGGTTAAACGCCGCATTCAACTCCCTTGTACATATAAAACATTTAGCCCTGCAGCGTCTGTAGAACCTTGCCTGGATTCATCAGGTTTTGCGGATCCAGTGCTGCCTTGATCTGCTTCATCAGTCTCAGTTCAAGCGCACTCTTATAACGCGGCAACTCATCACGCTTGAGTTGTCCCACGCCGTGTTCGGCACTGATCGAGCCCCCGTGTGCATGCACACTGTCATGGACCAGACCATAGACCTCATACTGCTGGGCAAGCAACTGCTCTTCGGTCTGGTCTGGCGCACGCGCAACGTTGTAATGCAGATTACCGTCACCCAGATGGCCGAACACAATATTCTGAATACCCGGGAACTTCACCTGCAACTCAGCGTTGGTGACCTGAACAAACTGTGCGATCAGAGAGATCGGAATCGATACATCATGCTTGATGCTCTTGCCCAGTTCAGCTTCGGCAAGCGGAATGCTTTCACGCAGGTGCCACATTGCCTTACTTTGGGCAATGTTTTCTGCAATTGCAGCATCGAGAATCAGACCATCTTCAATTGCCTGTCCCAGTACCGCTTCGAATCGTTCTTGCGCGTGTTCGGCGCTTTCGCTGTCCGACAACTCCAGCAATGCAAACCAGGCAGACTGGCTGGAGGGGCCATCAAATGGCAGGCGCTGCTGGGGAAACAACCTCACCACAGCCTGCAGCACGGGCCCTGCCATGACTTCAAAGCCCGTCAGCGAGGCGCCAAACCCGGCACGTGCACGCGAAAGCACGGTCACAGCATCCTCGAGAGAATTCAGTGCAAGCATCGCGGTACGCTGCGCGACGGGAACGGGGTAGAGTTTCATCGTCGCGGCGGTGATAATACCGAGCGTACCTTCGCTGCCGATATACAAGTCACGCAGATCGTAGCCAGTATTGTCTTTTCGCAATCCACGCAAGCCGTGCCAGATTTCACCTTCGGCTGTCACAACCTCCAGACCCAGCGTAAGTTCACGGGTATTGCCATAGCGTAAAACCTGTGTGCCGCCTGCATTGGTAGAGAGATTGCCGCCTATGGTGCAACTGCCCTCGGCAGCAAGACTCAGGGGAAACAAACGACCCGCGGCGCGTGCAGCTTCTTGTAAAGACTGCAAAATGCAGCCTGCTTCGACCGTCATCGTATCGTTATCGGTATCGATCGCACGGACTTTGTTTAACCTGGCCAGAGAAACGACCACAGCGTGGCCAGCTTCGTCAGGTGTTGCCCCACCGCACAGACCGGTGTTGCCACCCTGGGGGACAATAGGAACATGGTTTTGGGCGCAAATTCGCACCACACCCGCCACGTCTTCTGTCGAACCCGGGCGCACAACAGCAAGAGCTTGCCCGCGATAACGACCTCGCCAGTCGACAAGATAGGGGGTCGCTTCTTCACCGGTCAGGACCTGACTGGCGCCCAATAATGCTTGCAATTCGCTGAGTATGCTCATTTTTCTCTTTTACCCGGCCGGCCAAGGAGTCAACCGACACTTTTTAAATAATACTTAAACGCAAAATTTCTTCGTTAACTGCAATATTTTGTATTTTCGTATTTCCACTCAGCATAAATTGTAGGACAGATCCCCAGAGTGAGTTCCGCAGCATTTGTTTCTGGGATAATAGAGTTCTTTCTTTTCAAACAGATGTCTGAGTGTTTCAGCTGACTTTGAAGGTGTGGCCGAAGCTCTTATGACTGAAGTCAGGTCTTCAGGAGTCAATTTAGTGTCTGCATCCAACCCTTTTCCATACTCTTCGTTCAAAGCCTATGACATCCGCGGAGTCGTTCCGACGGCTCTGAACCCGGAGTTCGCCCAGGAGCTGGGCAGAGGGCTTGCCGCGCGCGCACATGCGGCGGGAGTCACGACAATGGTGGTTGGCCGGGACGGACGCCTGAGCAGTCCCTCACTTGCGGCGGCCCTGCAGCAAGGTATGCGGGACGGCGGGATCGACACCATTGACGTGGGCCAGGTCCCAACGCCACTGGTGTACTTTGCCGCCTACACATTAAAAACAGGCTCTGGCGTCGCCGTCACTGGCAGCCATAACCCGCCTGAATACAACGGCTTCAAAATGATGATGGGTGGTGGCACCCTGCACGGCGAAGAAATCGCCAGGCTGCGTGACGAAGTCGCAGCCCAACCTGCTCAGGCTGCAGTACCAGGCCAGGCGCAGACGGTAGATATCCTGACGCCCTATCTCGCACGCGTACTGGGTGACATCAAGCTCACGCGTCCCATGAAAATCGCCATTGATTGTGGCAACGGCGTGGCTGGTGCTGTGGCACCCCAGCTCTTTAAAGGTCTCGGTTGCGAAATCATTGAGTTATTTTGCGACGTCGATGGCACCTTCCCTAACCATCATCCGGATCCGGCCGAGCCTCATAACCTCGAAGATCTGATCCGTTGTGTACAAACCACCGACTGCGAAATTGGCCTGGCCTTTGACGGTGACGGCGATCGCCTGGGCGTCGTCACAAAATCCGGTCAGATCATCTGGCCGGATCGCCAGCTGATTCTGTACGCACGTGATGTCCTTGATCGCTGCCCTGGCGAAACCATTATTTACGATGTCAAATGCAGTAGGCATGTAGCGGTTGAAATTCGCAAAGCAGGTGGTGTACCCCTGATGTGCCAGACGGGGCATTCCCTGGTAAAAGCCAAGCTTGCCGAAACCGGCGCCCCGCTTGCAGGTGAAATGAGTGGTCACGTGTTCTTCAAAGAACGCTGGTTCGGTTTTGATGATGGCTTATATACTGCCGCGCGCCTGCTCGAAATCCTGTCCCGCAGCCTGGATCCTTCTGCCGTGCTCGAAGCCCTGCCTCAAGGCGTCTCGACGCCTGAGCTCAAACTCGAAATGAAAGAAGGCGAGCCTCACGCACTGATCAAGCGACTGCAAACCGAGGGCACCTTTGCAGGCGCAACAGAAATTATCAAGATTGATGGCCTGCGCGCGGATTATCCTGATGGCTTTGGACTGGCACGCGCGTCGAACACTACACCAGTTGTAGTCTTGCGTTTTGAAGGCGACACCCCCGAAGCGCTCGTCCGTATTCAAGAGGCCTTCCGCCAGCAATTACTGGCGCTTGCTCCTCACGTTTCACTCCCTTTCTAAAACTGGTTGCCCACTCTATGAGCGCATTGTCACAGACTCCCGCCTGGATCGATTTCGTCAAGGCAGCCCAATCCAGTCCCATTACCTCAGATGCACTGCGAATTGTGCATGCAGCCGATATTGACGTGGACTTGAGTACACAACGTCACTCAAAAGCGCTGGCAAAAGCCTCTGATGCCCTGCTCGCACAGCAAGGCTTTGAAGCTGCACGCAAAGAGCTTTTTGAAGGCGGCCATATCAACTGGACTGAAAATCGTGCAGCCTGGCACACCGCCTTGCGTGCCACGCATCCACCCGCATCGGTGTCAGACGCAATCCAGACCGAGCAAGCCCGCCTGGTCAGTTTTGTCGAACAGGCCAATGCCCAGAATCGCTATAGCAATGTCGTTCACCTTGGCATTGGTGGCAGTGACTGGGGACCCAGACTTGCCATGACGGCGCTCAAGGCAGGCAATGGACGTCGCACGATTCGCTTTGCCTCAAACGTTGATGCACACGCGATCACCTCCGCGCTCGAAGGTCTTGACCCGCATGACACACTGATCATTATTTCTTCAAAATCATTTACAACGATCGAGTCCCTGGCCAATGCGGCCTGTGCGATTGACTGGCTGCGTGCCGGAGGGATCGAGGAACCGCTCGAGAGATTTGTAGCAGTAACCGCCAACCCAGGCGCGGCACGCGAATTCGGAATCCAGGACGCACATATTTTCGAGTTCTGGGATTGGGTCGGTGGTCGCTATTCCATCTGGTCATCAATTGGCCTGCCGATTGCACTGGGTCTCGGACAAGAAGCCTTCAATGAAATGCTGGCCGGCGCTCAAGCAATGGATGAGCATTTTTTAACCGCTCCTGTTGAGCAGAATGCACCTGTACAAATGGCGCTCAGCAGCGTCGTCAACTGCAGCATACTGGGCTATGCATCCTTTGCATTATGTCCCTACGATGCACGCCTCTACAATCTCGTGCCCTGGCTGCAGCAACTCGAAATGGAGTCGCTTGGTAAATCCACCACGAGAGATGGCGATACGCTGGATGTGCCTTCAAGCCCTGCGGTATGGGGGATGCCGGGTACGGATGGCCAGCATACATTTTTCCAGTGGCTGCATCAGGATGGTAAAGGTGCACCCGTTGACTTTATTCTCTGTGCCAAACCCGATCACAGGCATACACGGCACCACCGGTTGCTTGTGGCCAATTGCCTGGCACAACGCGCCGCCCTGCTGCAGGGAAAATCCTACGAACAGGCGCTTGCCGAAGTGCAAAAAACAGAACCAGACTCTGCACGCGCCTCAAAACTGGCCAGGCACCGCGTCCATCCGGGCGGAAGGCCTTCCACACTAATCGTGCTGCCCAGTCTAAATCCCAGGCAGCTCGGATCACTGCTGGCACTTTATGAACACAAAGTATTTGTTGAAGGTGTGATCTGGGGTCTGAATCCCTTTGACCAATGGGGCGTTGAGTACGGCAAACGTCTCGCAGGCGATATTGAGCGCCGCCTGGATGCGCTGGGCAGCGATCCGGATGTCAGTCCTTATGATCCGTCGACCGCACACTGGGTGCGCGCGCTCGCCAGCAACTAGCCATCGGGCTAGCGTAAAAACTGGGTATACCAGGGCATCGCGACCTCGAGTCCTTGCAGGACGTTATGCAAGGGCTCGTAGCCCAGAAGTTTTCTGGCTTTGCTGATGTCCGCCTGTGAGTGGCGTACATCGCCAGCCCTGAAGTCCTGGTAGACAGCAGCCTTGTCATAAGGCACTCCATGTTTGCCAAGTGTCTCAGCGAGATGGGCAAACAGATCATTCAGACTCGTGCGGTCGCTGACGGCTACGTTGTAGACCTGATTGACACCCTCGGGGTGTGCCATCGCGGCCAGGATATTGGCTTGCACTGCGTTTTCGACAAAACAGAAATCACGACTGGTTTCGCCATCGCCATTGACGAGAACATCTTCACCGCGAATCATCGCAGCAATCCATTTTGGAATGACTGCCGCATAGGCACCATCTGGGTCCTGGCGTTTGCCAAACACATTGAAATATCTCAGCCCGACACTGCCAAAGCCATAGGTGCGCGCAAACACGTCGGCATAGAGTTCATTGACGTATTTCGTGACCGCATATGGTGACAAAGGCCTGCCTATTTTGTCCTCCACCTTTGGCAGGTCTGGATGATCGCCATAAGTTGAGCTGGACGCAGCATAGACAAAGGAAGCAACCTGTGCATCACGCGCCGCCACCAGCATATTTAGAAACCCTGAAATATTCACGGCATTGGTGAGAACAGGATCCTTGATTGAACGCGGGACCGAGCCGAGTGCTGCCTGGTGCAATACAAAATCGACTCCGGTCACCGCATGTTCGCAGGTCTCGAAATCACGGATATCACCCTCTATAAATTTGAAACGGGCCCATTGCTCGACGGCAACGGTATCCTGCACTTCCTGCAGATTGTGCTTGTATCCCGTCGAAAAATTATCCAGGCCGACAACATGTTGCTCAAGCGTGAGCAATGTCTCAAGCAGATTCGAACCAATAAACCCTGCACAACCAGTGACCAGCCAGGTGCGTGGCACTGCACGTAACTCACTTTGGATCTGTTCGTAGCGACTGGCCATGATATGTGCTCTCTATGAAGAATGCTTACAGTCGCAAATCAGTTTGATCTGCGGGGAATAGATATTTCAGGTCATACAGCACATGAGCTGGGCGGCACAGGGCTCGTATGCTGTCAGCACCCATTGCTGCGAATTCATTGTGCGCAACGGCCAGAATCACTGCATCGTAATGGCCTGGCGTGAGCGTCGTGACGGGCGTAATGCCATATTCATGCTGGGCTTCTTTGGCATCCACCCAAGGATCATATACATCGACCTGTGCGTTGTACTCATGCAGCTCCTGCAATATGTCAACGACCCGGGTATTGCGCAGATCGGGACAGTTTTCCTTAAAAGTCAGCCCCATCACAAGCACGCGCGCATCCTTGACTGGGATCCCGCCACGCGTCATCGCCTTGATCAATTGCGTGACCACATACGAGCCCATCGAATCATTGAGTCTGCGTCCAGCCAGAATCACTTCAGGGTGATAGCCAATCGACTGCGCCTTATGCGTCAGGTAATAGGGATCCACACCAATGCAATGACCTCCAACCAGGCCGGGACGGAATGGTAGGAAATTCCACTTGGTCCCGGCGGCTTGCAGGACAGCCTCGGTATCAATGCCAAGCTTATTGAAAATCAGTGCGAGCTCATTGATCAAGGCAATATTGACATCACGCTGGGTATTCTCGATCACCTTGGCGGCTTCGGCCACACGAATGCTCGGTGCGCGATGCGTACCCGCAACAATAATCTGCTGATAGACCTCGTCCACCAGTAACGCGACAGCTGGAGTCGAGCCCGCCGTCACTTTTTTGATGGTGCTGACGCGGTGCGCCTTATCGCCAGGATTAATACGCTCAGGACTGTAGCCAGCAAAAAAGTCCTGATTGAATGTCAAGCCGGAGATGCGTTCAAGTACCGGGACGCAATCTTCTTCTGTTGCACCAGGATAGACCGTCGATTCATACACAACGATATCGCCGCGCTTGAGCACTTTGCCGATTGTTTCGCTGGCCTTGATCAAAGGCGTCAGATCTGGTCGCTTGTACTTGTCGATGGGAGTGGGAACAGTCACGATATAAAAATTGGCTTGGGCCAGTTCTTCGAGCGCGGTTGTAAATTGCAGGCCTGAGGCTGTCGCAAGCTCCGCATCATCGACTTCGAGCGTGTGATCGTGACCACGCTTGAGTTCCTGGATGCGGTCATGATTGATGTCAAAACCAATGACCGATCTTTTTTTGCCGAATTCGGCAGCCAGGGGCAGGCCGACATATCCCAGCCCCACAACCGCTATTTTGACATCCTCAATTTGCAAAACAATCTCCGTCGCGCTGTTTCTCAGCGCCTAATCAATCATGCCTGGAACTGGATTATGGACTGAATCCAGGCGACTTCCATCTGCGTCACACGTATTTTATCGGCTCGGCCCAAGCCCACAGCCCATGAAACCAAAAAAGCCAAAAAAAAGCCCAAGTCTTTGCAGACTTGGGCTAAATCCACCAAAGAGGAGGGTGGAGGAGACAATCGTGGCAAATTCAGGAGAATGATCTCTTAGCGGGATGGCTGGTTAACTGCTTGAATTACTTACTACCAGTCAAAACACTATGTACTGAACTTCCATAAACGAATAATAGACTAATTTTTGGTGCGTTGCAAGAACTTTCTTCACAGAACCAAAATATTGACCTTTCGTGGCTAAAAAACAAAGAACAACCTATTTTTGTTGCGGCGCAACAACATGATTCAGAATCTATAGGCTGCAGTCGTCATGACCCTGGACATGAAGGTCATGAACCCCTTCACGGGGGCTGGGAGTGCCACAGCACCGTGCTTTTCAGCTGTCATGCGATGACCAGCCTCATCGGTCTTCATTTGTTCGACGATCCGGCGCGAGCGTGCGTCGCCGGGGGGGAGTCGCGTCAGATGATCCTCCAGGTGTGCCTCAACCTGTCGCTCAGTTTCAGCCATAAAACCCAGGCTGCGCGACACACCCGCCCTGCCCGCAAGCAGACCCAAGGCAAAAGACCCCGCATACCAGACAGGATTCAGCACACTCGGATGGCTGTGCAGCTCTTTCAAGCGCTGGTTGCACCAGGCGAGATGATCAACCTCCTCAGCGGCCGCCTCGCGCAGGAGCGCCACAGTGGCCGCATCCCTGCACACCGCCGCCTGACCACGATAAAGCGCCTGAGCGCACACCTCGCCGACCTGATTGATCCGCATCAGCCCTGCAGCGTGTTTTTTTTGCTGCGTATCCTCAAGCTCGTCAATTCCTGCCATCTGGGGCCCTGCCGGGCTGCTGCGCGCAGCAGTCGACCCACCAGCTAGCACACGCAAAGCCACATCAACTTCGGCAATCAGGGGGTCAAACCAGCTATGCCGCCTGGAAAACAGGGGCTGTGGCATTTGAGAACGAACGGATTCAGACATACAACACTCCAATACGTAACAGACGTTATTTTAGACCGCCTGCCTCAAATACCCTAGGGACCGTGCCAGCCAATTCCGGGGTTTGGGATTATGATTCTTGCTTTAAAGCAGGGGATCAGAAATGGAAGTCAAAATCGACTGGGGCGGCCCCGATGGCATGCTCTTTGTAGCGCAAACAGGCACAGGCCACATTACGGCCATGGATGGAGCGCCCGAAGGCGGTGGTCATAATCTGGCACCGCGTCCGATGGAAATGGTGCTGGTTGGAACAGGTGGCTGCACAGCCTTTGACGTGGTGCTGATCCTGAAACGTGGCCGACACGCCGTTACGGGTTGCTCGGTCAAACTGCAGGCTGAGCGCGCAGACGTTGATCCCAAAGTATTCACAAAAATTCATTTCGTCTTTACCGTGACGGGTCACAACCTGTCGCGCGCAGCTGTCGAGCGTGCAATTACACTTTCGCACGAAAAATACTGCTCTGCCTCGGCAATGCTTGCGCACACGGCTGCCATCACCTGGTCGGCCGAAATCATTGAAGATGCTCCGGCGCCATCCGCACAGCCATAACCAGGACCATTGCTAATGAACCAGTACGAAACTTTCATGCGTCATGTCTATACACAGGGCGTCAACAAAACTGATCGCACAGGTACCGGCACACGTTCGGTATTTGGTTATCAGATGCGTTTTGACCTGTCGCAGGGGTTTCCGCTTGTCACCACAAAAAAACTGCATACACGCAGTATTTTTGTAGAGCTGCTCTGGTTCTTGCGCGGCGACTCGAACGTGCGCTGGCTGCAGGAGAACGGATGTTCGATCTGGGATGAATGGGCAAGTCCGAGCGGTGATCTCGGACCGGTATATGGCGTGCAATGGCGCTCATGGCCCACGCCTGACGGCAATCACATTGACCAGATTTCCCAGGTGCTTGAGCAAATACGCAGCACGCCGGATTCGCGCCGTCTGATTGTCTCGGCCTGGAACGTCGCCGAGATCAAAAACATGGCTTTGCCCCCTTGCCACGCATTTTTTCAGTTTTACGTAGCCGATGGCAAACTATCCTGCCAGCTCTATCAACGCAGCGCGGATGTCTTTCTCGGCGTGCCGTTCAATATCGCCAGCTACGCCTTACTGACACATATGGTTGCGCAACAATGCGGACTCGAAGTCGGCGACTTCGTATGGACGGGTGGTGATTGCCATATTTATAGCAATCACTTTGAGCAGGTCGAGCTACAACTGTCACGCGAACCTTACCCCTATCCCAAGCTCGTGATTGCACGCAAACCCGACTCACTGTTTGATTACCGTTATGAAGACTTCGTAATAGAGGATTACGCACATCATCCACACATCAAGGCTCCGGTTGCGATTTAACTCACACGATAAAAGACACGACTGATGCGACTTAAACTCATCGTTGCCTATGCACGCAATCGCACCATTGGCCGCGACAACACCCTGCCCTGGAAGCTCCCGGGAGATCTTGCGCATTTCAAGCGTACAACCCTGGGATGCCCGATTATCATGGGCCGCAAAACTTGGGATTCACTGGGACGCCCTCTTCCTGGCCGCCGCAACATTGTGATCACGCGCGACGCATCACGCTCAAGTCCCGACGTGAGCTTTGTACCCAGCCTTGCGGCCGCCATCGCTCTGGTCAGCAATGTTGAGCAGGCCTTTATCATCGGCGGCGCACAAATCTATCAAGAGGCACTGCCAATTGCGGATGATGTCATCGCCACCGAGGTACAGGCAGAGATAGATGGCGATGCTTTTTTTGCCAAACTCGATTCGAACCAATGGATTGAAACCAGCAGATCTCCCCAGCCGCCAGAAAACGGTCTGGCTTATGATTTGGTTGAATATCAGCGGCGCAAGTGATTGCGTGATCACTCAATGCACGCCCATCACACGGATAAACGCACTATGAATCGTAAACTGATGGCAGCAGGCGGTACGCTCGCACTGCTCATAACAGCCTACAGCGGCGTCAGCTGGCAAAGTGGTTCACGCATCCAGGCCGAATCAGAGCTTGCAATTGACGCACTCACCGCACAACTCTCCAAAACCTGGGGTGATCAAATCCAGCTTTCACAAGCGAGTTATGAGCGCGGCATATTTTCAAGCAAGGTGAGCTATGTGCTGTCTTTTGCCTCGACAAAAGATGCGAACGTCAAACCCGAAATTGTCTTTTTGAATCGCATCCAGCATGGCCCTTTCCCGGCGGATGAACTATTGCGCGGACATTTTTCGATACTGTCAGCTTCGGTACGCACCACACTCGAAACGACCCCGTTCACAGATGCATTATTCAAAGCCGCGCAAGGCCAGTCTGTTCTGGTCGGCCATACGCTGATCGATATCAATGGCGTTTCAACACTGAACTGGTCGGCACAAGCGATTGACTACACGGACGGCAGTACCCGCTCAAAGTTCGGCGGGGCAACATTGCAGGCAAACATTGGTCCGGGATTTTCCTTTACCCGTGGCGAGCTCAAGGTCAATTCGCTCAATATCAGTGATGGTAAATCCAGCATTGATATACAGGGCAGCAACATTTACACCGACACGCACATGGGAGCATTTGGTCTAAATATTGGCACCCGGGGAGCGAGCATTGAACAGCTGACACTCACCACCCTTGATATGCCAACTGTGCGCGCAGAAAAAATTCAGAGTCGTCTGGTGCTGAATGAAAAAGCGCCCCTCCTGGACGGGCAAGCCAGTTACGAAATTGGCGCACTCAAGATTGATGAAAAAAACTGGGGCAAACTGAATGCAACGGCATTTTATGACAAGCTCGATAGCGCAGCACTCAAGTCTCTGCTGGATCTGAACAGCAGTCTGGTTTCGCGCTCGATCAGCAATCCACCAGAAGCCGATCTCGTGACCTCGGCGGACCTCAAGCAATTCTGGCTCGTCGTTCAGTCCTTGCTCAAAGCAAGTCCCAGCCTACGAATTGAACCCCTGTCGTGGCAGACACCAGACGGGGAAAGTCAATTCAGCCTGAAGGCTGGATTCGCGCCCACCGCACTTCAATCCAGTGGTTTAGGTCTGACGGGCAATCCCCTCTTAACGTTCGAGAGCACACTTTCACTTTCTCGCCCAATGATCACCGGACTGGTCGCACAGATTGTTCAAACAGCAGGCGTCAACCCTGCGCAGGCAAAAATCCGTGCTGAAAAGGAAATCAAAAGTATTCTTGATGCAGCCAGCCATATGAAGCTTGGCAAGATGGAAGGCGACGCCTTTATCAGCAAGCTTGCATTTGAAAAAAATGCGCTCACCGTGAATGGACAGAAGGTCCCCCCCGATGCGATCACGAAATTTATCGCAACAGCAATTCCTTCAGCCTGGCTGTCCGCTGAGCCCATGTCCTCGCAAGACGGCCCCGATGAAACAGCAGAGGTCAAACATCTCGATCCTGCCGTTCTGGCCACCATTCTGACCGCAGCCCATTTCACCTTTGAAGAGGCGCGCGACGAACAGGGTGATCCGATGCTCAAAGTGAATCCCGGCACATCGGGTGCGGCGAAAATCGATTTCAGTTTTATCGGATGCGGATCGGATCCAACCTGCGAGGATGTGTTGCTACGTGCGACCTACTCGCCTGATAAGCCTGTCGCTTTGAAAGTCGCCAACGACTGGAACTTGCGCAATCGTTGGGCACGTGCATATGTCAACGACAAACAGGAAGCCGTGATTGAAATGGATATCAATGCCTATGGCGGCATCGGCCACGATGCCCTGGAAGCCATGGTCAGCACGTTCTTCAAAATTGTCGGAGACTTTTCTAAAGAACTTGCTGACGCCCAGTAATTACGCGTAGGCCTCGATAGGCAGGCAGGCGCAGACCAAGTTGCGGTCCCCCCAGGCATTGTCCACCCGACCAACGGGTGGCCAATACTTGTTGTCACGCAGGCTTTTGACGGGATAGGCAGCCTGCTGACGCGGATAGTCATGGTGCCACTCCTCTGCCAGCAACATTTGCGCAGTATGGGGCGCATTTTTGAGAACGTTATCCGTGGCATCGCGCTCACCACGCTCGACCTGGGCGATTTCCTCCCGGATCGAGATCATCGCATCGATAAAGCGATCAAGCTCGACCAGGCTTTCAGATTCAGTCGGCTCAACCATCAGCGTCCCCGCCACCGGAAAGCTCATCGTCGGTGCATGAAAGCCATAATCCATCAACCGTTTGGAAATGTCTTCGGCAGTAATGCCCGAACTGTCCTTGATCGCGTGCATATCCAGAATGCACTCATGTGCAACACGCCCATTGCGACCCGTGTATAAAACCGGGTAATACGGAGCCAGACGGCGCGCAATGTAATTTGCGCTCAGGATTGCGATCTCGGTTGCCTGGCGCAAGCCCGCTGCTCCCATCAGAGCAATGTAAATGAACGGGATCGGCAAAATACTCGCTGAACCAAAAGGTGCTGCAGAGACGGGGCCAACCTGCACATTGCCTGACAGCGTGCCCTGCTCACCAACTACTCCTGGCAGAAACGGCGCGAGGTGTGCACGCACACCAACAGGGCCCACGCCGGGACCGCCGCCGCCGTGCGGAATGCAAAAGGTCTTATGCAGATTCAGGTGGGATACATCCGAACCAAATTTACCCGGTTGCGCCACACCCACCATCGCATTCATATTGGCACCATCCATGTACACCTGGCCACCGGCAACATGAATCATGTCGCAAATGCCTGTAATGGCCTCTTCGAACACGCCGTGGGTAGAAGGGTAGGTAATCATGAGCGCAGCAAGACGATCCCCGGTCTGTGTAATCTTTGCTTGCAAATCATCGAGATCGACGTTGCCGTGCGCATCAGAGGCCACCACCACCACATCCATCCCTGCCATATGAGCGGAAGCGGGATTGGTCCCGTGTGCAGACGAAGGAATGAGGCAGACATTACGCTGACTCTGACCTTGCGCACGGTGATAGGCGCGGATGGCCAGCATCCCTGCATATTCGCCTTGTGCACCGGAGTTCGGCTGCAGGCTGATCGCGTCGTAACCTGTAATCTCGCATAAAGCTGCAGAAAGACGATCAATCATCACCGCATAACCCTGTGTTTGATCCGCAGGTGCAAAAGGATGGATATTTGCAAACTCGGGCCAGGTCACAGGAATCATCTCAACCGTAGCGTTGAGCTTCATCGTGCAGGAACCCAAAGGAATCATCGTACGATCCAGCGCCAG
>CANCOC010000031.1 GCA_947379755.1 Alcaligenaceae bacterium
CGATATGGGACTTGCGACCGGAATTCGTGAAAAGCTCTCACGTTCAACCCGTCTTGCTACTGTCTCACTGAGCCTGCAGCTCACCTGCGCACCCAGAATGGGGCGCCTTGTTGCAACCAGCAAGTCAAACGGATTCCTGCATGACACAATTGGCAAGCAAGGCTTAAGCCAATCGTCCGTGTATGCCGCGGATACCTTGATTGCCTTTGGAACGGGTGCCTTTATGGTTTTGCCGGCTCCAGGTGATATCGTCTTGCATCCTATTGCCTGGATTGACCAAAAGCCGCCAGTTGAAATTGCCCTCGATTTATCGACATTGAACAAGGATGAGCAGTGGATTCTTGATCACGCAGAAAAATCCTTGAATAAAAGTATCTCTAAAGGCGATGGCTTTCTTGATCATTTCCTGGGCTTTCACCCTCAGGCTGCCGATCGCAGCGCGTACTGCGAGCTGATCAACGGTCCACACATTTCCAATCGGGTCGGCCATGTGCAGGGAGGAATCACTCTTGGACTGGCGATGGTAACGGCCTCGGCGTCATTGTCTGACCACTGGAAACTGACGGGTGTCACAGCGAGCTATGTCAGCCCTGGCGAAGGTGCATCAAT
The DNA here is from genome assembly GCA_947379755.1 of Alcaligenaceae bacterium. Classification (GTDB taxonomy): domain Bacteria; phylum Pseudomonadota; class Gammaproteobacteria; order Burkholderiales; family Burkholderiaceae_B; genus Zwartia. The sequence continues at coordinate 610 of CANCOC010000031.1, forward strand.
TTCAGCACGTTCGACTGTGGTGCACCGCGGACGGCTGACCGCCGTGGTCCGAACAGAAGTCATTAGCAGTAATGGTCGACTGGTACTCGAGGTTATGACGACACACGCCAGTCACTCGACTGATTTGACCCTGGGTGCCCGGTAGCGGTTGTAGCCCCATAAATATTGATCCGGCATGAGCCGGATCATATTTTCCATTTCACGATTGATTTCGGTTGCAGCCTGAACCGGATCCTCGGATAAAGGTTCGAGCAATTCTTTGTAGTGCAAGGTGTAGCCTTTTCCGATTGCGTTGCGCTTTGCACCCAGAATGAAAATAGTTGCACCTGACAAACTTTGCAGGCGTTGCGCCAGTGTCATGGTGTATGCAGGTCGTCCAAAAAAAGGTGCCCAGACGCCTTCACCCTCAACAGGGACCTGATCTGGCAAAATGCCGATGGTATTGCCCCGTTTCAGTGTTTTAACCAGTGTCCGTACACCGGACTGATTGGCTGGTGCCATCGTCAGTTGCTTACGGGAACGCATGTCTATGATCCATTTTTGAAGCCATGCCATGCGGGGAGGCCGAAACAGAACTGTCGAACGGTGCCTGCTGCTATATATAGGACCCAGTAATTCAAAACATCCGGCATGTGGCGACAGTAAAATTACCCCTTTGCCTTTGGCAAGTGCTGCTTCAAACTGTTGCCAGTTATCACATGTGATGTGTGTATTGAGTTGGGCATCGTCGCGTCTGACCCACCAGTATGGCATCTCAAGAAACAAGGTGCCTACGCTGAGCATTGCTGAGCGCAGCAATGTGTCATCAGATTCCGGAAAAGCCTGTTTGAGATTCTCGGCGGCTCGTCTTTTGTAGCTACCCGGCAAACACCAGGTGATCCAGCCGCAAAAGACCCCGATACGCTGCAGACACGAAAGAGGCAGAAAGGCCAGGCTTCTGAACAGGGCTGATACGATATAAGGGCCAATGATACTAAGCATGCGTCTATCTGTGTGAGGTAATGTTGAATAATGGTGTCGAGTGAACATAAACTACATTCACACCATAACAGTAAATTTCTAAAGAATAGAATACACATCATACTAACTTTATCTTTATGAAGCGAAATGCCATGAAACTTGATGACCTGACTACCCCTGCCGCGCTGATTGATTTGACCCGTATGCAACACAACATCAGCAGAATGCAATCGCAGGTGAATCATTTAGGTGCAAAGTTCCGGCCTCACGTCAAAACCTCAAAGTGCCTTGAAGTGACTGCTGCACAGATTGAGGCCGGTGCGGCAGGTATTACTGTATCCACGTTAAAAGAAGCCGAGCAGTTTTTTGCAGCGGGCATCGCGGATATTGTTTATGCCGTCGGGATCATCCCGAGTAAGCTCAAGCATGTACATGCTCTCATTCAAAAAGGGTGTGATCTGAAGATCCTGACCGATAGCGTCACCTCAGCTCAGGCAATCTCGGAGTTTGGACTTGCGCACGGTCTGACATTCAAGGTGCTGATCGAAATTGATACAGATGATCATCGTTCTGGCATCAAACCTGAGTCACAGCAACTTCTGGATGTTGCCGCAGCACTCAAGCTGCCGGGAGCACAGATAGCAGGCGTATTGACCCACGCAGGTTCCAGTTACGATTTGAATACACATGACGCGCTCGTTTCGATGGCGGAACAGGAACGCTCGTTGTGTGTGCGTGCCGCAAATCGGTTGCGCACAGCTGGGTTTTCATGCGAAACAGTCAGCGTCGGCTCAACTCCGACCGCATTGAGTGCCGAACACCTGGACGGTGTGACGGAAGTTCGTGCAGGTGTCTATGTCTTTTTTGATCTGGTGATGCATAACGTAGGGGTATGTGCCTTTGATGAAATTGCACTCAGTGTCCTGACCACAGTGATTGGTCATCAGGAAGAAAAAGGCTGGGCCATTGTTGACGCTGGCTGGATGGCGATGAGTCGCGACCGAGGTACACAAAAGCAAGGTACGGATTTTGGTTATGGTCTGGTCTGTCAGCTCGATGGAACGCCCTTGTCAGATTTTGTTGTGACCGGCGCCAATCAGGAGCACGGTATTATTTCCAGCCCCGGGCACCCGAAAATTAAAATCAGCCAGATCCTGCCTATTGGCACGCAGCTGCGTATTCTGCCTAATCATGCATGTGCAACCGGGGCCCAGTTCCCCCAGTATCAGGCTCTCGATGCACAAGGCCATGTACAGACCTGGGATCGCTTCTACGGCTGGTAAACAAGATCCATTGTGGTTCTTGCGGATAGTGCCCGACCTTGATTCCACGCATACTCGTTTCCTGATTGACCTAAGGGATACGAGATGTTTGTTGATGACATTAAACAAAACAAGTTGATTGTTGGACGCATACGGCAAGCTGGCCAAGGTATGACTGAGTACATCATTATCGTGGCTCTGGTTGCTGTCGCTGCAATCGCTGTCTATCAATATTTCGGTCAGGTTTTGCGTGCTCAGACCGCTGCAATGGCCAAAGAAATAGCTGGTGAGGACGGTAGCCAGCAATCACGCTCAGCACAAAATGCTGCTGAGTCTGCAGCAAGTCAGGCGATTGCAAAATCATTGAAGTCCTTTACCGGAAATAATGAAGCTGGCTCCCGTCAGTGACTGTGATGTCTCACGATCATCCAGAAAGTCTTCAATATCAATCAGGACAGGCAGTGGTGCTGGGGCTTGTGTTGGGCACAGTCGCATTGATTGCGTGGGTAATGAGCTACAGCATTGGTCAATTGGTGCATGACAAACTTTCCTTGATTCGTGCGGCGGATGCCGCTGTGCTAAGTGCAGCAATGATGCAGGCACGCGCATTTAACGCCCATGCCTATTTGAATCGTGCTCAGCTCGCGCATCAAGTCGCAATGGCACACCTAGTGACCCTGGCCTCGCACGAAAGGTTCAGGGCGACACAGGCAAAACAGGCCACCATACAGAATCCTCCTGCTTTCCTGATCGGTATGTTTTTTGGTCCTGCTTATGCTGCAGCATATCTCTCCGCGCGCATGGGTGGCGTTGATGACTCCCTTGCCTTGTCTAGGCTTGAGCTGAGCTTTCGAAAGCATGACGCTCTGATCCACGATGTGATTGATCGTGTCCGCCGTCAATTGATACGTGATCTTCCTCATACACGTAATCATATTTTTGAAAGAGTTCTGATCCAAAATGTCGGGGCAAGCGGCTCTGCAATGCGTGGTTCAACGCTCAGGCAATTGGGACTTTCTTATCAAGTTGTGCAGGATGATCTCATCGGGAGGGTTCAGTATCTTTCACACCAGACCCCTGTCTGGCAAAGTGCATTGTCAAATGTGATGAAACCCTATGGTTTTTTGCATTCGCGCAACCATACTAAGCGTAATCAGTGGGCGATCAACATACGTTGTCCACACAAAAGACATGAACTCAGACGGCGTGGGCAAACCAGCCTCAGCGCGGGAGGGGTCTATGAGTCTTCCGACTCACTATCCTTTCATGCGATCCGCTCCAATAAAGCCATTGGTTGCTATCAGCGTGAATATCCGATGGGCTGGGCGATCGTTTCTGCAAAAAGAACACAGATGGCAGAGCTTGATACTCATCAAAATTCACCTATGAATTTTTCCAGGCAGTCCTTCTGGAAATGGGTTCGCGACCAGTCCAATCCAGGCTGGGACATATTCAATGGCTCTGATAATCAACTGGCTAAACACTGGGCATCGACCAGTCGTGTGCGCTGGATGACGAAAAAGGTTGCAGGCTATGCTGATATCGCGTCTCGTCCAGATGTTCGAATCCCCTTCGGAGTCACCATCCATCAGTCAGCACAGAGCCTGGGCACTCTGAATGCGCAGAGCAAAGTGAAAGTAGAGGGGAGATTTAATTTTGCTTTACTGGATAAGAACGATTCAATTCGTGCGCATTCAGCCGCTGAGAGCTATTTTGAAAGACCCGGTTCACGCAGCGATCGTCAACACGAAATACCGAGTTTGTTCCACCCTTATTGGCATGCCCGCCTGATCAATGCATCAGCTGTCGCAAAACATCCCATGACAACTCAACCTTTTATTGATAAGACTTTGCGTTCATCCCATGAAATTGATTCGATTCAATAGTCCACCTGAATCAAATGCCAAATGCGCGATGGAATCAGGTCAGGCGATGGTTGAGGCAACCTTAATTCTCAGTTTTTTTGCAGTGCTCATGCTGTGTGCGAAATTGACGGGCTCCATGCAACTCAGTGGGCTGAATTTATTGCGTGACACCACAGTGCATGCTTTTAGCCTGAATCTAGGTCAAAAAATTGTTGTGAATACTGTTGATCAAGGTATGCAAAGATTGGTTGTATACGAGGGCCAGGATGCAGATTCGGTATTGCCTGGATCTCAACTATTGGACGAGCTCAGGGTTGAATCTCCGGGGCGCATCAAGACGATTTCGAGACGCATGCCTTCAGCGTATCCGGGTGTTCAGAATCTTTATCGTCAGTCCTATATCGAGGTGGGTAATGGTCATGCAAATGATGATGCAGATGTTCAGCGACGCATCACTGACTCTTATCGCATCTGGCGGCTTGCTCATTCGTCCTCTTCTGGTGCGATCAAACGCATGCGTGCTGAACACTCGATGATTGATACTCCGTGGAATCGGGCAAAAACGAGCTCAGACTGGCTGGACAGATGGTCAGGCGTTGTTCCAGATCAAAAGCGCAGGTAAACGATGAAGATTATTTTAATGATTTCCCTTTTTGTATTAGGTGTGAATAGCGAGGCATTGGGTCGTACGTCCCTAGAACAGATCTGGTCGTTACCTGCAGGCGTCATCAGACATCACATTTTTGATCAGATGTCATGGCAAGGTTTGGACATGCGTGCCGAAGCCTTGCATATCCCGATGCCAATAGAACTGTTTGCTGAGGAGTTTGCACATTTGATTCCTGTACATTCTTTGATGACAAGGGAATCTGGAGGGCTGCGTTTGAGCTGGCTTCATGAGAACGTCTCTTACCTGCTAATCACCCATGCAAAAACAGATGGTTCATCTGGATCAGATAGTTCAACTGGATTTATATCCTCCATATCCCTGAACCATCCGCTGCAGCATAAAGAACAATCAAATCTGTGTGCAAAGCGGTGGCTGCCGGATCACCTGCATTCACTGTTTAGTATGCGTGACGCAGTACGAGATGAAAGGTTCGCATGGATGGACGCCTATGTATCTGAGTCATCAGTAGACTTCACTTATGCGCAGATCATTCGACGTCTGAAAGCAGCTGGCTGGATGATTGCTGGAGCAGATTTGACCGCTCGCATTTCGCAAAATTTATTTTCTGTGCGAGCAAGTTGTGGACGCGTAGAAATGAATGTGGATGTGCATAAAGATACTGCACTGGCGCACATGCTTGTAACAAGGGTCGAATAATGTTGAAAATCAAGCAAGTGAATAAAAGCTGGTTGTTAATGTCCATGTCAGTTGTGTTTGGACTGCTTTCGGCCTGGGCAATTGAACGTCATTTACAAGTAAAAACAGATGAGATTGAATCAAAATCCATCGTACCTCAAGTGACTCGCATCGTCGCAGCCAGAGACTTGTCTCGATCATCTATTCTGAATGCAGATGATTTGGCTACGCACGAATTTCCTCAGGCCTGGACTACAGCTGACGCCATATCGGTTGAACAAGCCCATCTTTTGATCGGCAAACAGTTAAATGTAGAACTCAAGGCCGGTCAGTTACTGCATTTTGCCAATACCTCTGAAAAATCTTTGGCTGCACTTGCGTCTCGTCTGGATCCTGGACAGCGAGCAATTACGATTCCTGTTGATCAGATTAATTCATTGTCTGGCATGCTGAGCCCATCCGATATTATTGATTTATTTGTCACATTTGAGCACCTTGGCAAACGAATCACTTCGCCTTTGCTGACCGGGGTCGAAGTTCTTGCAACAGGAAGCGATTTTTCCATCGTTGACGAATCCTCATCTGCGCGCCAGACGCCCTATGCCACTGTGACCCTTGTGACATCGCCGCAGGAGGCTGTCAAGCTTGTGGCGGCCAGGCAAAGTGGAACGTTAACTGCAGTATTAAGTCAATCGACAGAGCGCGAACGCTCAAATCAACATCCAGCACTCCTTGCTGGACATCTGGCTGGATTGCTGGGTCTGGATCTTCCACCCGCGCAATCGATTCCTATTATCTATGGCGATCGTTTTGGTGGTGAAGACGCATCGATGATTCCGATGTCTTGGAGTGATTCTTCGGCAGGACAGGTGCTGAGATTGCCTTGAAGAATACTGAGATCGAATGCAAGAGAGTGAAACGTATATCCACACTCTTATTCCTAGTTTGCGTGAGCAGTCCGGCGCTGACAGCAGCGAGTTTGTCTGTCGATGTTGAAACAGGATCTTCCGTGGTGTTGAATATTCCGAACGTGAAACGGATTGCTGTCGGTAATAGCCAGATTCTTCAGGCCAGCGAGATCAATGGCCGCGAAATTGTCGTGTTTGGCAAATCAAAAGGTGCGACCACACTTGATATATGGGTCTCAAACGGCAAGCGGATCTCATATCGGATTCAAGTAGCTCCTGCTGGTTTGAATCGCGTACATCGTGAAATTATTTCCCTGCTCAAGTCGATACCAAATGCTCGTAGCGCGGTGGTTGGTGAAAAAATTGTGATCGAAGGAGAGGACCTTGGTGATATTGATCAGGCAAAAATTGCCCGGCTCGCGGCTCGATATCCGGAGGTGATTGATCTCACCAGCCAGATCGGTTGGGATCGTATGGTCCTGCTCGATGTGCAGGTCATTGAAATTCCTTCTTCTCGCATGCAAGAACTGGGTGTACGGTGGGATCCCTCTGGAAATGGTGGGATGCTTGCCGGTGTGGCCTGGGACGCACACTCATCTGTCGTCGGCCAGCGACCGGGCGATCCGGCATTAGGTGTTCCGTTTCCACTCAGGCAGGCCGCAGGGTATTTTGGTGTAAATGCTCTGTTGTCAGCCAGGATTGCAGCCTTGTCTAAAAGTGGTGAGGCAGTGATTCTCGCCCAGCCTCAATTATTGGCCCGAAGTGGGTCTACTGCATCTTTTCTGGCTGGAGGTGAGGTCCCTTATGCCTCTATCGACAAAGATGGAAAGTCGACGACTACCTTCAAAAAATATGGCGTGTCACTCAATATCACGCCGAATGTTGACCGACACTCCGCAATCAGATCAAAAATCGATATTGAAGTGAGCTCCGTTGATACGACAATCAATGTTCCAGGTGGACCGGCCATGAAGATTAGAAAAGCTTCGACTGAGTTTAATGTGCGGTCAGGACAGACACTGGTGCTGGGTGGCTTTTTGTCCAGAGAAAAATCAGCCGATCAGGATGGCTTGCCAGGTTTGTCAAAAGTGCCTGTCTTGGGTAGTTTGTTTGGAGTGCAGCGTGAAATGTCCCGACAGACCGAGCTCGCCATATTTGTCACACCTGTCGTAGTTGATGCTGAGCATCCCGAAATGCTCGCAAGGATTTCCAATGGAAAGGAGATCCTTGCCAGGGAATTTCCAGAGCCGACGCAATTACATATTCCGCTCGGACAAACCCGTCAATCTTTAGACAACCCTTACTTTGGTGCGGGTTCTCAATGGGATGATCCTTCTTGATTACCGTTGATATTCAATATGAGGACGGGCTTCGCCAGTCTTCTCAACACGCATTGCCTTTGACGGTCGGGCGCTCCAGTGATTGTGACATGCGTATCGCTCACTGGAGAATTGCCAAAAAACACTTTCGTTTATCACATGGTGTAGATGGTTGTTATATCGATGATCTTGGCTCTATTGGAGGAACACGCGTCAATGGCCAGAGGATCACGCGCTACGGACCACTCAAGCCAACCGATGCGTGCATTGCTGGCCCATGCCTGCTTCATATCAGCAAGGCTGTTCTTGAAGTGGAGACTGAGCAGGCAGTCGGTGAAACCCCTGGCATGACTCCGTCACATTTGCTCCAGGATCCAACCAGCCAAACACAGCATATTGCCATAAAAGGCCCTCAGAATCATGTTGAATGTACCGACCTTAAATTCCCTAAACTCAGGCAGTTGCTGCATGCTGCGTTGATTGAGGCCTTTGATTTGCGACGTCATGACGTTTCGGCTTTGTCAGATGATGCGTTGCGTCAGGAGGCCGTCGCGACGGTTACAAAACTACTGAATGCTTACCCAGAGGTATCAGGTGAGCTTGAAAAACAGACGATTATTCGACTTGTCGTTGATGAAGCCATTGGCCTTGGCGTGCTGGAGACGCTGCTTGGTGATCCTGGTGTGACTGAAATTATGGTCAATCGTTATAACGAGATCTTTGCAGAGCGAAACGGTATGCTTTTGCGCGAGTCAACCGGTTTTAGTAGTGAAGCCGCCGTGCGCGCAGTGATTGATCGCATTGTGTTTCCTTTAGGAAGAAGGATTGACGAGTCATCGCCGATGGTCGATGCCAGATTAAAGGATGGCTCAAGAATGAATGCCATCATCCCGCCAATTGCGTTGCGAGGTGCGTGCCTGACCATCAGAAAATTCCCCCAGAACCGCTTAACGCTGAGTGATCTTGTATTACGCGCGTCCATGAGCAAGAGCATGGCTGATCTGCTTGAACTGTGCGTCAAGCTCCGGCTCAATATTGTGGTGTCTGGTGGAACGGGCTCAGGAAAAACCACGCTATTAAATATCCTGGGTGAAGCTATTGCCTGGAATCAACGGCTGATCACAATCGAAGACTCTGCTGAGTTGCAAATTCATCATCCTCATGTACTTTCACTAGAAGCACGCCCGGATAACTCTGAAGGGCATGGGAAAGTCGCTATTCGTGATCTGGTCCGTAATGCGATGCGTATGCGTCCTGACAGAATCATCGTCGGTGAGGTCAGGGGAGTTGAGGCTCTTGATATGCTGGTTGCGATGAATACCGGTCACGAAGGCTCGCTGACCACACTACATGCGAATAGTCCGCGAGATGCACTGTCGAGACTCGAAACCATGGTGCTCATGGCAAATATTGGACTGCCATTACAAGCAATTCGAGAGCAAATAACTTCAGCTATTCATATCGTCATTCAGCAATCACGACTACCTTGCGGCAGGAGGGTCATTTCGCACGTTGCTGAAGTCACAGGTATCGAATCCGGAATGATTCAGATGCAGACGTTGATGCATTTCGATAAAACTACACAGCAATTTATTCGAAGCGTTCTGCCACCTGTATTTTTTGAGTCTCTGGATAGAAATGCTAACCACTTTGTCTGCGACTGGTATGAACGACCATGATTTATGTTGCATTAATCCTGTCAGGCATTTCGCTTGGCATTGCGTTCTGGATCGGACAACAGATCATCACACACGCTATGAATCGATACAAAACAGTCTTTATGCAAGATGCACGTGCTGGTTTGCGAGAAATTTTTGTGTTTATCGATATCACGCATTTGTGGCCAGCACTGTTAAGTCTGGCAACTGGTTTAGCACTGATATCTTGGTTAATGATCGATAGTGTGGTCATATCCGCTTTGCTCGCTCTGATGGCATTGATCCTTCCGAGACTTGCCCTGGCACGTGCAGTACGTAATAGACTCTCAAATTTTGAACGTCAGTTACCGGATGCCTTACTCGCAATGAGTTGTGCGCTATCTGCTGGTTTGAGTATAGGGTTTGCTTTGCGTCAAGTTATACAGGATGCGGAGGCACCACTTTCGCAAGAATTTGGTTTGATTTTGCGTGAGCAACGAGTTGGAATCTCCCTCGCTGAAGCGTTACGCAATCTGAATGTACGCATGCCTTGTGAGAGCGTGCAGATGGCAACCACATTAATGCGTGTGGCCGCCATCTCCGGTGGATCCCTGGCTGTACTGCTTGAGCAACTTTCTGTAACGATTCGCGAAAGATTGCATATTGACATGAAGATTAGCGTATTAACTTCACAAGGGAAAATGCAGGCCTGGATTGTGGGTGCACTTCCGTTTGTGTTGCTCGGCGTACTGAGCGCGCTCGACCCTTATTCCATCGATTTGATGCTCAATACAACTATCGGTCAGGCCGTGCTTGGCCTGGTATTGTGTCTGGAGTGTGCAGGGATATATTTGCTGAGTCGAATTCTTGAAATCCGAGTATGAATTGCTAAGTTTTTTTGCAATAAGCAGTGGTGCGATTGCAGTGTTTTGCATTTTACTTTTTTTGATTCGTTTTCAACGCCAAAAGGGTAAGTTCTTTGCATTAAATGTCGATCCGCAATGTAGAGCCCCAGATCTGTTGCAACATTATTTATTACCCAAATATTGTTGGTACCTGATCCATGCCGTTGGTATTCAAATATTGCCTTGCATGACATGGAGCCAGCGTGATCGTATCAACAAAGCGTTACGGTGTGCTGGAATGCCAGCTTGGGGATGTGCAGATTTCTTTGCTCTTCAGCTTGTAATAGCTATTTGTTCAATGTTATTGCTCGCATTGTTGGTGTTTGTCTTTAGTACTGAGCAACTTTTTTCATCTTCTTCATTTGGCTTGATCGTTGTGACCGGACTCGTTTCAGCGGGATGTCCACAGTTCTGGATCCGTTCACGCAGCAAGCGCAGGTTGATAGATATTGGGCGAGGTTTGCCGTTTTTTTTAGATATGGTGGCGTTAGGTCTTGATTCAGGCATGAATCTTCAGTCGTCAGTGCAGCTGGCGATTGATCACCTTGAATCAGGCCCCCTGAGGCAAGAGTGGACGCAGACCCTATTTGATATGCGATCCGGACTCTCGCGTGCGGAGGCTTTGCGGCAAATGAGTCAGCGCGTTGAGCTGCAGTCGGTTCGACAATTGGTCGCGGCACTGATACAGGGTGAATCTATGGGCCTGAGTCTCTCCGGAACTGTTGGAGAATATGCCCGCCAACAGCGTCAGGCCCGGTTATTACAGGCAGAAAAGCTCGCACTCCAGGCCCCGATTAAAATGTTATTTCCACTCGCATTTTGCATCTTTCCGTGCACATTTCTAGTACTCGGATTTCCTGTCGTGGCCCAGCTGATGGGGCTGGAGTCATGATTGATTTGTCGATTGCCCGTGGTGTATTACAGAGGACTTCGGGCCTGTTGTTCCGGGCCAGACTCACACCTGGAGAAGGTCTATGGATTCACAGATGCCGCGCTGTTCACACCATTGGCATGCGCTACCCAATCGGACTGTATTTTCTGGACCAAAACAGAAAAGTGATCCACGTGGATCCAAAGGTAGAGACGATGCGATTTTCGTGGTGTCAACAGGCTGACTCTGTAATTGAAATGCTACCTATCGACATGACAACGCTTTCGCAGACGGTTCACGAGATAGAGTCGTTATTGGAAGGATCAAACTGATCCGTGTTATCACGATCACTTGATTCAAATACAGAAATATAGTTTGGGTAAAAACTGCAGTACAAGATGCTGCCAGCAACAATATTGATTGGTATCTGGATTGTCGCTGCCATGCTGTCGCTGAGTCCTAACAGTACCAATAAACTCATCACAAGATCAATTGCAATGAATACACCGATCCATACCAGCCCATAGACCATAAATGCCCATTTGTTGCGCCAACAGGCTACACCACTAAAAAACAGGGACTGCATGAGGCTGAGGCTGTGCCACCCCACCAGGGCAGGTGCGTACCAGAAGAGGGATGCCATGACAACATACATCACCGCAAATATGATCATAGGCGTGCGAACGGCTTCTAGCAAAGGCACCAGATTGTTGCTTGTAGTTGCCAGCTGGACAGAGTCTGACAGCTCTGTCATGAAAGGCATGAACGCAATCAATCCCATAAATATACAGAGCGCAATGTAGACCGAACCCATCGCGATCAGTTTTTTGAATACATTTTTTGTTTGAAGAGGGGCAAACCACATTCCAAGCAGCATTTTTTGACCAGCCGCAGCATGCCGACTGGCACAGAGCGTGATGAAGGTCACAGCAGGCATGAGTGCGACAAAAACAATTGGGCCTACTGGTGGCGTAATACTGGCCACCATCAGGATCAGGCTGATAAACATCGCCCACGAAAAAAAGGCGAGTGGCTGGGAACGAAACAACGTCCAGCCATCAAATGCCCAACGCAGACCTGCTCGGGCGGGAAGCGCAACAGCTTGCATCAAATATCCTTGGGTAATGCTGGTATCACACCGAACGTGCGCGCTGAGAGCACGCGTTCGAAATGTTGGGGGTCATGGGGCTGAAGGCTTTGGGCTGGCCTGGGTAAGTAGTAGTCAAACAGTCTGGATATCCAGAAGCGAAGTGCCGCACCTCTGAGCATCGCAGGCCATGCATCGCATTCGGCTTGGGTAAAAGGCCGTACTTTGGCGTATGCACGCAGCCAGGCGTTGACAAGCGACGGAACAAAGGTGCCCTCGGGCCTGGCAATACACCAGTCATTGACGCTTACCGCAACATCAAACAGCCAGCTATCGCAACCCGCGAAGTAAAAGTCAATGAAACCACCCATTTGAGGTGCTGCATGCGTACCAGCAAATAAAACATTATCGCGAAACAAATCGCAATGGGCCGGGCCTCTGGGCAAGGTGAGCCATTCTTGAGTCTGTTGTGACTGACGTTGCTCTGCGAGCGCCTGGCTCAATAATTGTGCTCTGCCTGCATCTAGAAATGGCATGACAACTGGTGCGGTCTGTTCCCACCAGGCCAAACCACGGAGGTTTGGCTGAAATATCTTGAAATCCTGTGCCGCAAGATGCGTTCGGGCGAGCGTCTGACCTGCTAACTCACAGTGCTGAGCCGTAGGTTCGGGTTCGTAGTCGCCAGGTAACCGCGACACAATCGCTGCGGGCTTACCTTTAACGATGGATATCCTGGCACCGTCGAGGCGGGTTTGTGGCATGGGCACCGGAATCTTGCGTTGCGCCAGATGATGCATCAGTTCGATATAAAAGGGGAGCTGGTTTGTAGTGAGGACTTCAAAGATGGTGAGAACGTATTGCCCTGTTGTCGTTGTCAGAAAATAGTTCGTATTTTCGATGCCAGCGGCAATCCCCCTTAGGGAAAGCAGATCACCCAGCGCATAGCTTGAGAGCAGGGCACGGGTATCCTCATCACTGACTGTTGTAAATACGGCCATAAGATTTATTGAAGTTGTATGATCTGTTGAAATTGAGTTTTGATTTTAGCAAGGAAGCCATTGTCTTCCTTTTAAGTGTTCAATCACCATATTACACATGCAACAACTCCCTGAATCACTGAGAAAAGACGGCTGGCGCCTATGCGTGGCGCCCATGATCGACGTAACAGATCAGCATTGCCGTTTTTTTCATCGTTTGCTTGCTCCTCATGCCCGGCTTTATACCGAAATGATTACAACCGGAGCATTGACGCACGGTGATGTGCAGCGCCATCTGGACTTCAACCTCCAGGAGCATCCGGTTGCCCTGCAGCTTGGCGGCAGTGAAACAGAAGCTTTGGCCCGGGCAGCCAGGCTGGGCGAGCAATGGGGATACGACGAAATCAATCTGAATTGTGGCTGCCCTTCAGAAAGGGTGCAAAAAGGGGCATTCGGTGCATGCTTGATGGCTGAGCCAAACCTTGTCGCAGACTGTATCAAAGCCATGCAGGATGTGGTCTCTGTTCCCGTCACGGTTAAACACCGCCTGGGTCTCAATTATGAAGACAGTTACGATTTTGTGCGTGATTTTGTTGGAAAAATTTATGATACTGGCTGCAGAGTATTCATTATTCATGCACGCAATGCCGTACTGAAAGGGCTATCACCGAAAGATAATCGGGATGTTCCGCCTTTGCGTTATGACGATGCCGCCCGTCTGAAGGCAGATTTTCCCGATGCTGTGATGGTGCTCAACGGTGGTTTGTCGACTCTCGAGATGTGTGATGCGCAATTGAGTCGGTTTGACGGAGTGATGATCGGACGCGCTCCCTGGCACGACCCAGTTATTCTGCGTCAGATTTCTGATGCATGGTGGCCTCAGGAGGCAGCTCTTTCCGAGGAGGCGCTGATTGACGCACTGGTTGATTATGCTAACAAGCAGGTCGATCAGGGCGTGCCCTTGAGAATCATGGTCCGTCCATTGCTGGGGCTTTTTAACGGCCGTCCGAATTCCAGGCTGTGGCGTCGCATGCTGTCAGACTCAAAACTGCTGAATCAATCCCGTGGAGAGTTGATTCGCCAGGCATGGCATCAGGTTGGACGCATGACGCAGCTTTAAGCAACGGGTTCCTGATCTTCGCTGGGCCAATCCCGGATATATGCCTTTAGCATCGAGTTTTCGAATTTCTGGGCGGCAACAATCGCTTGTGCCATGTCGTAAAAAGAAATCACGCCCATTAGCACTGGCCCATCCATGACAGGAATGTAACGCGCATGGTTTTCAAGCATGAGTCGCTGCACTTCAGTCGCGTCGGTGTTTGGAGAAACACTGACGGGTGCGTCATCCATAATGCTGCGCACGCTAGTACTGCCGACTTCGCCATTGTTTGCGCTGACGTGCCGGATGATTTCGCGAAAGGTCAGCATGCCTCCGAGAGTGCCGTGATCCATGATCACAAGTGAGCCAATATCCTGCTCACTCATGGTTTGAATGGCTTGCGCGACAGGCATGTCGGGAGAGGCGGTATAGAGGGTGTTGCCCTTGACCCGCAGAATTTCACTGACTTTTAGCATGATGTGTCTCCGCTGTGCCCTGTTGTGGGTCTAATTGTAGTGGTTGGATGAGTGTCTTGTCATGGTGCAACAGCACATCCCCAAGTGTGGGGGCATTTTGGTGCAGAATCAAGTCCGATAGCGCCTGAGCCAGATAAGGTTGGTCTTTGATGCACAATTCGTGCCTGTCAAACGCAAGTCGGTCAAACAGAGGGCCTAACGCTGTCGATTCCGGATCGCAGGTGAGTACCCAGAGGTCTTGGCCCTGCCAGGAAGTGCACGCCACCATACCCAACTGTGCCAATATGGTCAGTAAAGGCTCCAGCGCCTTGGGTTGAAGTCGCAGTTGCGTCATCAGTTGTGCATGTGTCAGGCCTGGCGGCGTGGTGCCACGTGTGCATTCCAGGCATTGCAACAAGGTCAGTGCATCGAGCAAATCAGAGCCTGGTTTTGATGCTGAGTCGAGTCGCTGAAGCCGGACGCTCGGAAGGTTTGCCGCCACCATTGCCCCAAGTAGCACACCCAGCCAAGAAACATACACCCAGATCAAAAATACGGGCAAGGCTGCAAAGGCCCCATAAATCACGGTATAGGTCGAAAATTGCGACACGTAAAAGGCAAAACCGAACTTCATGCCTTCGAGAATCACCGCTGTGACAAAGCCGCCAATCAGTGCATCTGTGCGTCTGACTCTGCAGTTTGGCACGATGATAAATAAAATACTAAATCCCAGTGCACTCAGCACAAAGGGGATGCAATTCAGCGTCACTTCAAGAAAATGAGGAATCTCAGTGACCAGACCTAATGATTCTCTGGCCAAAAATCCGGTTGTCCATAGGCTGGCCCCGGTCAGCAAGGGGCCAAGAGATATAAGTGCCCAGTACACCAGCAATCGCTGACCAATGGTTCGCTGGCGATTGACGTGCCAGATGTCATTAAGTGCTGAATCGACAGACATGATCAATACCAGCACGGTTAACAGCAGGAATCCTCCTCCGATTGCTGTGAGACGTGACGCCTGGAGGGCAAATTCGTTTAAATACTTCATGATGGTTTCAGAAATATCTGGTGGCATCAAAGATGTTGCCAGAAACGCCTGCAGGGCATCACTGAAATCATGGAATAGAGGAAATGCCGTGAACAGGGACAAGACCACAGCGAGCAGGGGCACAATGGCCAGAACCGTGGTGAAGGTGAGGCTGGAGGCCAGTTGAATGGTCTTTTCTTCTTCAATTCGCGCCCAGGCAAAATGCAAGACTTTGAGCGGGTGCCTGCCCGCAGAACTGCGTACACTCGTTTGTTCAGATGCAGACGATTGGTCTGTCATGCTTTTACTCCTTTCATCAGGCGATAATAGCAGCATGGAACACTCAAATCATGCGGCCAATCCGCTCGTTTTAAACCTCAGACTGCAGCGTATTGCTCTGATTTCATTACTCGCTCTGATGCTGTTGTGCGTCTTGTGGGAGACATGGCTGGCACCTTTGCGTCCGGGTGGCACGCTGATGTTCATGAAAGCGTTGCCACTCGCTTTTGCAGTGCGAGGTGTCGCGCGTGGCAGTCTGTACACAATTCAGTGGGCTTCGATGCTGATTTTGCTGTATCTGATGGAGGGGGTTGTGCGTGTCATGTCCGATCCAGCCGGCCCATCTATCGCACTGGCATGGTTGGAAATTTTGTTTTCGAGTGTGTTTTTTATAGCTTCCTTACTCTACGTTCGGCCTGCCAAGCGGGCAGCAAAGGCGGCAAAAAAACAAGCAGCGATGCTGCCGTCGGTCAATGGGAGTCCTAAAGCATGACCCTGTTCAATCACCTTGTAGATGTCCCCAAGCTCAATACTTTTGCAGCGCTTCCTCATGCGTTCTACACGCGTTTGCGAACAACGCCCCTGAACCACCCTGTGCTGCTGCATGTCAATTCTGATGTGGCCGTTTTACTTGGTTTATCTGGACAAGCGCTGTCAAGTCAGGATTTTCTCGATGTTGTGAGCGGCACTTCACCTTTGCCAGGTGGGGACACACTTGCCGCGGTCTACAGCGGACATCAGTTTGGACAGTGGGCAGGGCAGTTAGGCGATGGTCGTGCCCATTTGCTTGGCGAAATACAGGGGCCTGGTGGCAATTGGGAACTTCAGCTCAAAGGCGCCGGAATGACTCCTTATTCTCGAATGGGTGACGGACGAGCTGTGTTGCGCTCCTCCATTCGTGAGTATCTGGCGAGCCAGGCGATGTACGGCCTGGGCATACCCACGACGCGTGCACTTTCCCTCGTGAGCGCAAGCAACCCAGTCATGCGCGAAACGATCGAGACTGCGGCAGTCGTGGCACGCGTTGCACCGAGTTTTGTGCGATTCGGGTCTTTTGAGCATTGGGCTTCAAAGAAAAACCCAGAATTGCTGCGACGCTTATCTGATTATGTCATCGAACGGTTTTACCCAGAATGCATTGTTGAATCAGCTGGGGCTCCGGTTTTTTCTGAAGATGGACGCCCATCGTACTCAGTCCGGACTTACGTCAGATTTCTCGAAGCTGTGGTTAAGCGAACGGCCGTGCTCATGGCTGATTGGCAAGTGGTCGGATTTTGTCACGGTGTAATGAATACCGACAATATGTCGATTCTGGGCTTGACGCTTGATTATGGGCCGTATGGATTTATGGACGGCTTTGATGCTCGCCATGTTTGTAATCACACGGATACCGCAGGGCGTTATGCCTGGCATGCGCAGCCTGCCGTGGCCCACTGGAATCTCTATCAGCTCGCAAACAGTTTGCTTGAAATCGCACCGGACACAGAGGCCTTGCGCGACGCACTCGATCAGTTTGAGCCCGTTTTTTTAAAGGCCATGCAACAACGGATGATGAACAAGCTAGGTCTTGTCGAATGGAAAGACGGTGACGAGACTCTTGTAGATGATTTATGGAGTCTGATGCAGGCGAATCACGCAGACTTTACCCTGACATTCAGGCAGCTTGCCCATGCTCCCGGACTCACGTCAGCACCTGCTGCGCAGATTGAACAGGATCTTGGTGCCACCGTTCACGGCACGCTGATACCCTTTGTTGATCTTTTCGTGGATCGTGAGGCTGCACTTGCCTGGCTGGGACGTTACAGACACAGAATTCAAAGCCAGACTTCGCAATCCGAACCTGAGCGTATTCAGGGCATGCTTGCCACCAATCCACTTTATATTCTGCGCAACCATCTCGCTCAGCAGGTTATTGAAGCCACGCAGCAAGGTGACGCGTCACAGATCAGTACCCTCATGAATTTACTCGCGAATCCGTTCGTGGCTCAGCCAGGAATGCAAGCGTATGCCGCTTTACCACCTGCATGGGCAAGTAAACTTGAAGTGAGCTGTTCTTCCTGATTACGACTCCTGCTGATCCTGGTGCCATAATATTGGCTTGAATTCCTTTTCTTGACGGCTCGTTTATGTCTGGTAATACTCTCGGTACCTTATTTTGTGTGACTAATTTCGGCGAATCTCACGGTCCAGCCATTGGCTGCGTGGTTGATGGCTGCCCTCCGGGCCTGTCACTGACAGAAGCCGACATCCAGATCGATCTGGATCGCCGTCGTCCTGGCACTTCGCGTCATGTGACGCAGCGTCAGGAAGCCGATCAGGTCGAGATCCTTTCTGGTGTGTACCAGGGTAAAACAACAGGTACGCCGATTGCGTTGCTGATTCGCAATGCAGATGCGCGCAGTAAAGATTACAGCGCAATAGCGGACACTTTTCGTCCAGGACACGCTGACATTGCCTATTTTAAAAAATATGGTGAACGTGACCCCCGTGGTGGTGGGCGTTCCTCAGCAAGACTGACCGCACCTACTGTGGCTGCAGGTGCAATTGCCAAAAAATGGCTCAATGAGCAATATGGCACTCTGATTCGAGGTTATATGAGTCAGCTTGGTCCGGTTCCCATGCCATTCCTGAGCTGGGAACATGTGGAAAACAATCCATTCTTTTCGGCCAATGACGCTGTCGTCGCAGAACTTGAGACCTATATGGACCAACTGCGCAAAGACGGTGACTCTGTCGGCGCCCGAATCGAAGTCGTTGCCGAGCATTTACCTGCAGGCTGGGGCGAACCGATCTACGATCGCCTGGATGCGGATATTGCGCATGCCATGATGGGGTTGAATGCAGTAAAAGGCGTTGAAATCGGAGCAGGTTTTCATAGCATCACGCAGCGTGGCTCTGAACATGGTGATGAAATCACTCCTGAGGGATTCTTGACCAATCATGCCGGAGGCATTCTGGGAGGAATCTCCACAGGTCAGCCCATCACCGTCAGTCTTGCAATCAAACCAACGTCCAGTATCCGTATTGAACGCCGTTCTGTTGATCGTGCCGGTCTGCCTGTGCTGGTACAAACGCTTGGTCGCCATGACCCTTGTGTGGGTATTCGGGCAACTCCTATCGCTGAATCCCTGCTTGCCATCGTCCTGGCGGACCACGCGCTCAGGCATCGTGCCCAATGTGGTGAACCCAGCCCAGCCGTTCGTTTTTCCTGAGATTTTTTACCGGCTTGCGACCGGTTGCGCTATGGCATAATCAAGGGCTCATTCCTTTAAACGTGTGTTTGGCAGATCCTTCGTCATGAAAAAAACTCTATACGACAAGCTTTGGGACGCCCATGTGGTTCACGCAGATCCTGATGGCACCACAATTTTATATATTGACCGTCATCTTCTGCACGAAGTGACCAGCCCCCAGGCCTTCGAAGGCCTTGAGCTGGCTGGCCGCAAGTTGTGGCGACTGAATGCCAACCTGGCTGTCGCGGATCATAACGTTCCAACGATTGATCGTGCCCAGGGCATCTCCGATCCGATTTCAAAATTGCAGGTTGACACGCTTGATGCCAACTGTGAAAAGCACAATGTCATTGAGTTCCGGATGAATGACTTGCGACAGGGCATCGTGCATGTGATTGGTCCTGAGCAAGGTGCAACGCTACCGGGCATGACTGTGGTCTGCGGCGATTCGCACACCAGTACCCATGGTGCGATTGGTGCACTTGCTTTTGGTATTGGTACCTCGGAAGTCGAGCACACCATGGCGACACAGACACTGCAAGTCAAGAAAAATAAAAACATGCTGGTCCGTGTCGAAGGCGCTTTACCTCCAGGTTGCACAGCAAAAGATGTGATTTTGTATGTGATCGGGGTGATCGGCACTGCAGGCGGTACTGGGCATGCCATCGAGTTCGCCGGAAGCACCATCCGTGGCTTGTCAGTTGAAGGCCGGATGACCCTTTGCAATATGTCGATCGAAGCAGGTGCCCGTTCGGGCATGGTTGCGGTGGATGAAAAAACAATTGAATATTTTAAAGGCCGTCCCTTTGCGCCGAGTGGTGCGTTATGGGATTCAGCCGTTGCCTACTGGAAAACACTGCACACCGATGAAGGTGCGCACTTTGATCGCATTGTCGAAATTGATGCGCGTCAGATCGTGCCCCAGGTGACGTGGGGTACATCTCCAGAAATGGTATTGCCTGTTACAGGTCGAGTACCTGATCCTGATCGCGAAAAAGACGACATGCGTCGTAGCGGAATGGAACGTGCGCTTGAGTACATGGGTCTCAAACCTAATACTGCGATCGAAGACATCAAAATTGATCGCGTATTTATTGGCTCCTGTACTAATTCCCGCATTGAGGATTTGCGTGCAGCTGCGGTGGTCGCTCGCGGTAAACGCGTGGCGAGTAACGTTCGCCAGGCCATGGTGGTCGCAGGTTCCGGACTGGTCAAAGCACAGGCCGAGCGCGAAGGACTGGATAAGATTTTCATCGAAGCAGGTTTTGAATGGCGAGAGCCTGGCTGTTCCATGTGTCTGGCGATGAACGCTGATCGCCTCGAGCCTGGTGAACGCTGTGCTTCGACTTCGAATCGCAATTTCGAAGGGCGTCAAGGGCAGGGCGGTCGCACGCACCTGGTGAGTCCGGCTATGGCAGCAGCTGCTGCAATTGCCGGTCATTTTGTCGATGTACGTAACTTCCGATAAAAATCATGGATAAATTCATAACACACGAGGGTATCGTTGCCCCGCTTGACCGCGAAAACGTTGATACAGATCTGATTATTCCCAAGCAGTTTCTGAAATCTATCAAACGAACAGGTTTTGGTCCGAATTTGTTTGACGAGATCCGTTACCTGGATCATGGCGAGCCCGGAATGGATAACTCCAAGCGCCCGCTGAACCCGGATTTTATTCTGAATCACTCACGCTATCAGGGGGCCTCGATTCTGCTGGGCCGTAAAAACTTTGGCTGTGGTTCGAGCAGGGAGCACGCTCCCTGGGCACTTGCACAGTATGGTTTTCGTGCGGTGATCGCCCCTTCGTTTGCCGACATCTTTTTTAACAACAGCTACAAGACCGGCTTTTTGCCTATTGTCCTGTCTGAGCTGCAGATTGCACGTCTTTTTGATGAAGTCCGTGGTTTTGTTGGTTACAAGCTGACAGTCGACCTCGAAAAGCAGGCCGTGATAGCTCCTGATGGCCGTGCGATGGAATTTGACATTACCCCATATCGTAAATATTGTTTGATCAATGGCTTTGACGAAATCGGTTTGACTTTGCTGCATGCCGAAAAGATTCGTTCGTTTGAAAGTGAGCGCCTGGCTCGTCATCCCTGGCTGGATGTTCAACCGCTCTTGACGCGCTAACGAGTTGCTCAGGGCCGGTTTACCGGCCCTGGTGTTTTATGGCGAATGCAAATATTTATCTTGTGTATTTCCTTATGTGTTCAAAAGTATCTGGCTAATTTTGCATCAGATACATTTTAAAAATTAAAGAGACGGATAACTCGATCATGACGCAAAAAATTGCAGTGTTACCTGGTGATGGTATTGGTTCAGAAATCGTTGAACAGGCCGTTCGCGTTTTAAGGGCATTAAATTTACCGCTTGAAATCAACGAAGCTCCAGTTGGCGGAACAGCCTATGACTTGCATGGACATCCTCTGCCACCTGCGACACTCAAGCTTGCTCAGGAGTCAAACGCCATTTTGTTCGGTGCAGTGGGCGACTGGAAATATGACAAGCTGCCTCGTGAGCATCGTCCCGAGCAAGCAATTCTTGGTTTGCGCAAGGCTTTAGGGTTGTTTGCTAATTTACGTCCGGCTATTTTGTATCCCGAACTCGCCAACGCGTCGTCACTCAAGCCTGAAGTTGTTTCTGGTCTCGATATTCTGATCCTGCGCGAACTCACTGGCGATATTTATTTCGGTTCTCCGCGTGGCATCCGCACGGCGCCAGATGGGGAGTACAAAGGTGCCCGCGAAGGCTTTGACACTATGCGTTATGCAGAACCGGAAATCCGCCGCATTGCGCATATTGGTTTTCAGTCTGCACAAAAGCGCAAAGGAAAATTGTGTAGTGTCGACAAGGCAAACGTTCTTGAAACCTCGCAGCTTTGGCGCGATGTCGTGATTGATGTTGCCAAGGAATATCCGGACGTCGCACTGTCGCATATGTATGTCGATAACGCCGCCATGCAACTGGTCCGTGCTCCACGTGAGTTTGATGTGATTGTGACGGGTAATTTATTTGGTGACATTTTGTCAGACGAAGCTGCAATGTTGACGGGTTCGATTGGCATGCTACCTTCAGCATCGCTTAATGCATCGGGTCAGGGGCTGTATGAGCCAAGTCACGGCTCAGCGCCTGATATTGCAGGCAAGGGTATTGCCAATCCCCTGGCGACGATCCTTTCCGCTGCCATGATGCTGCGTTACTCGCTTAATCATCCTGCACAGGCAGAGCGGATTGAGAAAGCCGTTCAGAAAGTTCTCCAGCTGGGCTTGCGTACAGCAGATATATATGAAGAGGGCACGAACAAGGTTGGAACTGCAGCCATGGGCGATGCCGTCTTAAAAGCGCTGGGCTGATGCAACAGGCTTGGCGTTAAAATGACTGATATCGATAATTTTGGTGTGCTGAAATGAAACAATCTGTTGGTTTGGTAGGTTGGCGCGGGATGGTCGGCTCAGTGCTCATGCAACGCATGCGCGACGAGGGTGATTTTGCCCTGATTGAGCCAGTTTTTTTCTCCACGAGTAATGCAGGTGGTCGTGGTCCAGACTGGGCTGGCGCTACAGCATTACAAAATGCCTTTGATATCGAGGCACTTAAAAAGCTACCTATTATCGTAACCGCTCAAGGCGGCGATTACACCTCCGAGGCGTATCCCAAACTACGAGCGGCTGGATGGACGGGCATGTGGATTGATGCCGCCAGCACCTTGCGCATGAAAGAAGACGCGATCATTGTGCTGGATCCTGTTAACCGACCTGTGATTGATGCCGCGCTCAAGCGCGGTGTGCGTGACTTCGTCGGTGGTAACTGCACTGTCAGTTGTATGCTGATGGGTTTGGCGGGTCTGTTTAAACATGACCTGATTGACTGGATGACCAGCATGACCTACCAGGCTGCGTCGGGTGGTGGTGCGCAACATATGCGTGAATTACTCAATCAGTTTGGTTTGATCAACGCAGCGGTCAAAACTAAACTTGATGATCCCGCTTCTGCCATACTTGAGATTGACCGTGGCGTTCTGGCCATACAACAAGGTGGTGGACTTCCCACAGAACAGTTTGGAATCCCTCTTGCTGGCAATCTGATTCCCTGGATTGATAAGGATCTTGGGAATGGAATGTCTCGTGAAGAATGGAAAGGCGAGGCAGAGACAAACAAGATTCTGGGGCGTGGTCAAGCGTTTGGCTCTACACCAGTTCCAATTGATGGTTTGTGTGTGCGTATTGGTGCGATGCGATGTCACAGCCAGGCGTTGACAATCAAACTCAAACGCGATGTGCCAATGGATGAGATTTCAGATATCGTGGCACAAGGCACTGCCTGGGCTAAAGTCGTGCCTAACAATAAAGAAGATACCCTTTTTGCACTTTCACCTGTTTCTGTAACGGGTACGCTTGATATTCCAGTCGGTCGAATGCGCAAACTTTCGATGGGGCCGCAGTATATGAGTGCATTTACGGTTGGCGATCAGTTGCTGTGGGGTGCAGCCGAACCACTGCGACGTATGTTGCGCATTGCTCTGGGCGAGCTGTAATTTAACTTAATCAGCAAGGGATCCTGCCATGCATCGAGATTTGAACGTGTTGTTGCCAAAGTTTAACGTCAAGCGTACGGCACTTTCAGCCCTTGCAATATCGATGCTTCTTGCAGGTCAGGCCTTTGCTGCCAAGCCAGGGCATGGCAGCGTCACGTCTGCACCGGGTGCTCCGCTGCAAATCACCTTACCGATGCTTGAACTCAACGCTCAGGATCAGTTAGTCCTGAGCGCAAAGGTTGCCGATTCTTCACTTTGGGTTAAAGCTGGTTTAACGCCACCCGTCGCGATCGAAAGTTTGAGCGTTTCAGTATTGCCGGGGTTAACCCAAGATACACGACGAATCATCGTGTCATCCAGGCAAGTCGCGACCAAGTCTCCCGTTGATATTTTGCTAGAAGTCACCACGGCAACAGGAGCCGCACAGGTTCAATCCAGCTACCTGGTGCTGATTCCTGATATCTCGTCTCGCGAAGCAGAGATTCAACCCCTGGGGCAGTTCAGGGTAAGTCGGGGCGATACGCTGTTTGCCATCGCTCAACGCAACGCTATGCCAGGCACAGATATATATCAGATGCTTCTGGCCATATACCAGGCCAACCCTGAGGCCTTCATCGCGGGCAATATGAATTTGTTGCGTGCTGGAGTCAGCATTCGTATTCCCGATATCGATACTGTGCGCAAAATTGATCCGGGTGTTGCACGTACAGCGTATCAAACTCAACTGAACGCTTTTAATCAACGTAGAGGACGCAATACTGCTCGGACCGTTGCCGCAGCACTTGTTCCAGGCGCGACGCAGTCTGGCGTGGTCACACCCTCCAGCGCAGCTCCTGAAACTGGCGAACAAGTCGATCAAGTACTTTTAAGTGCGACCACTGCCGTCGAAAAAAATGCAGATGCAAAAGTTGCGGCTACCAAAGAGATTGCAGAGCTTCAATCGCGAATTGATGCGCTGCAGCAAAATGTTCAGCAGTTAAAGGAAATCGTCGGCGAGCCAGAAGGTACTGCCGCCATACCATCGTCTGTCGGAGCAACCAGTTCAACTGAACCTGAAACAGGTGCTTCAGCAAGCGATGCAGCTGGCACACAGACATCCCAGGCCATACCGGCGCCTGTAACAGTGATGACACCTACTACACCCAAGCCCGATGCGACGGAAACATCGGCCAGTAACAGCGTGGTTTCAGCAAGTCTTGTTGATCGGTTGACCTCATTTCTGGCACAAAACATTCTCGCGGTACTCACAGCGGTACTGGCCTTGTCGGCGCTTGTGATTGCATGGATGTTAAGGCGTGCTGGCGAAAGGCGCGATGAGGAGTCCGATGAGATGGATGCTTCTATGGTCGTGAGTCCTGCAGTTCAATCTGCATTTAGTCAAAAACTTCAATCCATAGACTTATCTCTTGGTGATGACCCGTTGCCCCCCAAGGCAGAACCCACCATTTCCAAGACACCTTAAACTTTACTGAAAAGAGTTGCACTCATGGCACGTGTTGCTCTTGGCATTTCATACGATGGACGGCCCTGGCAGGGGTGGCAAACACAGCCGAGCCGCCAGACAGTGCAGGATACGCTTGAGCAAGCGATTGCAGCTTTTTTGACCGTCCCTGTCCACACCATTTGCGCCGGACGCACAGATACTGGCGTGCATGCCCTGGGGCAGGTTGTACATCTCGATACCTTGATTGAGCGCTCAGAAGAGTCCTGGGTGCGTGGTGTCAACGCGTATCTTCCTGATACGGTATGCGTTCAGTGGGCCAAAGTGGTTGATGAAAATTTTCATGCAAGATTCTCTGCAACTTCGCGTGCTTACACTTATGTCATTTTAAATACGCGCGTTCGACAGCCGCTCTGGGCAGGGCGTGCAGGGTGGGTATTCCAGCCCTTGAATGCACTTGCCATGCATGAAGCCGCGCAAAAACTGATTGGTGAGCATGACTTTAGTAGTTTTCGGTCGTCACAATGTCAGGCTAAGTCACCCGTTCGTACGATGACTGAGATTACGATGACTCAGCAGGATCAGCTGATTTTCATTTCTTTACGTGCGAATGCTTTTTTGCATCACATGGTGCGTAATATTGTGGGTGCCCTGGTGCAGATCGGCCAGGGTCGAGAGATGCTCGGCTATCTTGACTACCTCCTGGATGTGCGTGATCGTACGCAAGGAGCGCCAACGTTTGCGCCAGATGGCTTGTATTTGACCGATGTGACCTATCCCGGCGTGGATTTGCCAAAAGTTGTAACAAGTGGCTTTGGGTTCAACTTCCCTGCGATCTAATGGCTCGTCTGATCAGATGTGATACAAAAGAGTGATGAATGCAATGCGAACACGAATCAAAATCTGCGGACTGACTCGCAGCGACGATGTCCATCAAGCGGTCACGCTTGGTGTGGATGCCCTCGGTTTTGTTTTTTACCCGCCAAGTAAGCGATATGTGACGCCAGAGCGAGCCGCGGAGCTCTGTAAAGATTTGCCAGCCTTTGTCAGCACGGTTGCTTTGTTTGTGAACGCGCAGTCTGCCGAGGTCTTGGAAGTGATTCGCCTCATGCGCCCGACCTTCTTGCAGTTTCATGGCGATGAAAACGCAGAGCAGTGTGAAGCTTACGGTCTGCCTTACCTGAAAGCCTTCAGAGTGGGTGCGCCTGGCCTGGATACACCTGCGCTGCTGGCGCAGTATTGCGCAGAATTTCAACATGCCGCGGGCTGGTTGTTTGACAGCTACACACCTGCTTATGGTGGTAGTGGCCACACGTTCGATTACAGTTTGCTGGCCGATATTTCAAAACCTGGCAACTTAACCAGACCTTGCATCATGTCGGGGGGCTTGACCGACCAGACCGTGCGTCAAGCGATCCTGGCCACACATCCCTGGGCCGTAGATGTCAGCAGTGGTGTCGAGGATGCACCCGGGCTGAAGTCCACGCTGCGAATGCGATCATTCGTTTCCGCAGTTTATCAGCCCACCCCATAGTGCTTTTGACAAACCCATACGAAAGCCGATATACTTGCGGTCTTCTCAGTAGGGAGTTAGCTCAGCTGGTTAGAGCGCCACGTTGACATCGTGGAGGTCGCTGGTTCGATTCCAGTACTCCCTACCAGGGAACCCAATTCAAGTCGTAAAAAACCCGCCACGATGCGGGTTTTTTTACGACCATTCAAATGGTTTGCCGTTCGATCACTGCACAAAATAGTGCATCACCTCTGCAGCAAGAACTCTCGCAGCAATAAATCTCAAAATGATTAAAATCAGCGCCCCGACTTAAATGGATAAAAGTAAATGAACACCTTATTTGATAGCGCTCTGGATGTTGGATCTGACGGGGCCGCTCTCCATCCTGATCTGTTGGTACTGAAAGACATCATGGGAATCGATGTGGTGAGAGAGCTTTCCCCTGAGGCCAGACTGCGTCAGTATGTTGGCGGCTATCTTGATCCCGAGACCAATCAACGCACCATTGTTGGGGAGCCTTGCGACAATCCGGATGAGGTCTTGATCATGATTTCAGATACGGTTTATGTCATGCTGGACGAAGGCCATGCTTTGTACAATTCTTCGGGTGAAATTGATGTGTTTGTTGCAATGATTGTGCCGGCTCAGAATATCGATAAAGCGCATGAGGCCATTAATGCTTATCTTTTGAAAAATCCAGCGGCGACAAATATTCCGTTTGGATTTACTGCGTTTTAACCAGACACTTGAATCCGCAGGTGATTGACCAGCTCTCCAGACTTCTATTGCAGTGTGATCGACCCTCTCAGAATAGTGAGGAGTTACAAGCTTTCGACGTTTTGTTCAGTTTGATCGGGGGTAATATGGTTGACAAGGATTCGAGTGTCCTTTAACTGAAGTCTCGTGAATATTTCTTCACTTAAGAGCCAAGCATGACCACCCACAATATTCCGCCGCCATTGTCAGATCCTGCTCAACTGAATTTTGATCTTCAGAGCAAAGGCTTTGCTGTGTTGAGCGGTTCCGCTTTAAGAGAAATGACAGGCATTTCGGCGCAATCGTTTCAATCACTTGAACCAAGCTGGAATGATTTGCCTCCAGATCAGTACCTTAGAGATGGCGGGCGTTACCGTCGCCGGCGCCATGGGAGTTTTGAAGTCATTTCCGGTGAGGTGAGAGCGATGCCGCATCGCGCGCACTGGCAACCGCTCTCGTATAACGCCCTGCATGGGGGCATGCAACGCTGGTTTGACCCGATGGATATATCCGTTACGCAGCAACCTGTCTGGAATACTTTGCTGACATTTCTGGCTCAAGTCGCAAGTAATCTGTTCAATACTCGCACCTGGTACGTTGAAGCCCATCAGTTTCGGATTGACACGACAGATGGGATTGGTCGGCCCACCCCTGAAGGTGCCCACCGGGATGGTGTGAATCTGGTGGCCGTATTCCTGATCGGTCGTCACGGTATCAAGGGTGGCGAGACGCGCGTATTTGATATGAGCAGCTCCTTCGGTCAGCGATTTACGCTGAGTGAGCCATGGTCTGTCATGTTGTTGAATGATGAACGTGTGATTCATGAAACAACGCCCATTCAGCCTACCGATGAAAAAGGTTGGCGTGACACACTGGTGATCACTTTGCGTACAAATGGTTTTATGGACGCACCAGTTTAAGTGACCTGCAAGCGGCCTTGTCGCATGTCAGTTTGAATAAGATGTTCAGAACGAACATAAATAAAACAACACATCCGGGTCTTGAGAGCATTCGTGAGTTCATATTGTCCTTTGACGTGTAAAGTCCACAGGTTCGCCTGACGCTTTCGCTTTCGGTTCTTCAATCTTTTGCCTGAGGTTTGAACTACTCGCTGTTCAATTCCTTGCAAAGGTTGATATGAAATTTTTATTGAACGTTCAGCAATATTGCTCTGCATTCATTGTTCTTGTTTTGATTGGTTCAGCGTCAATGCAAGTGTCTGCTGGTGTAATTGTTGTATGCCATCCTAATGAAAGTGTTGAAACAGGAACATGTTCCGATTTAAGAATTGTTTCTGGAGCTGACATCTCTATACTTGTTGGTGCACGAGTAGTCGGTGAGCCCGCTGTCGACAACGCTGGCAATACCCATTCACTTACGAATGCTGGCGAAATCAACTCCTCTGTAAGCGAGATATCGGTAGGTGTTATTAACAGAGCATCTGCAAGTTTAGGAACGCTGACAAACACCGGTACGATTATTTCCGAAACACCGAATACCTTTTCTGGTAACGCCCAGGGTATTTCCAATCTGGGTGTGATCACCACTCTGAATAATTCCGGATCGATTACAACCAGCGCACTTAAACTTGATGTGGCATCCTCTGTATTCGGTATCCGCAATGAAGGAACAATCACCACGCTGAATAATTCAGGAACCATTTCGGCCCGCGCAGACGTTACATTTATAAGTGACATCGTTGGAATTAAAAACAGCGGAACAATTACCACACTGAATAATTCAGGATCGATTACCGCACGCTCGTTAGCTTCTTTTCCTGGCAACATTGTCGGGATCAGCAACTCGGGCACTATTTCGATCCTGAATAATCAACAGGGTAGTAGCGGGGCACTGACCTATACCGGCAGGTTGCCAGTCCAGTACAACATCATTATTAGCAGCAGCAGTGTATTCGGCAAGCTATCAGCAGCGTCGGTTGATGGCGTAATGGCTTTTGGAATTTCCCCACAGTCCGCAGGGAGTTCGATCGTAAGTACAACGCCATATGCTGATGTCCTGACTAGCATGACCTCCCTTCATCTTGGATTAGGTGACATGGTCACCAGCTTGACCGGCACATCAAACGGATATTCCTTCACTCTTTCCAGAAATGACGCAGATCACTTCAGATGGGATCTGCTCATTAATAGCTTTAGCAGCGGCGATAGTGGTACTGGAGGGACTGGCGTGCAGTCGGCTCCCTCTACGGATCTCACGTCGGGTAATACCGTTGCACTGAGCAGTGTGACGCCCGTGTCTACTCCTATCGTATTTAATGGAGGCACTCTTACCACTAATGCTGGTGAGCAGTCGAACCAGTCATTTTTGCTCAATAGTACCGGGGGTACGATTACCTCGCCCACAAACGGTGCGGCGCAGCTCTCTGGGCTGATTTCTGGCGTTGGGGGACTGACTGTTAACGGTTCAGGGATACTGATCCTTTCTGGTCAGAATACATATTCAGGTGGAACAACAGTCGCCTCAGGCACACTTGAGGTGAGCGGTATCTCACCTCTGGGAACAGGAGCTGTGTTTGTCGCTGCATCTGCAGGACTGATTGGAACCGGAACAATTTCAGGCCCGATTACTGTCGCTGGCCTGATTAAGCCAGGTCATTCGCCAGGTTACTTGACAACAGATTCGTCGACCACGATGCTTTCGGGGAGCACATATCGACAAGATATAGCGGGAAAGACACAGGCGAACAGTACGACCCTAACAGGTAGCGCGGGGTTTTATTCCTCAATGATTGTGACAAATGGTCAGTTTGTCATTCAGTCAGGTGTCAGCCTGAGCCCTCGATTGTCAGGTTTATTCGCATTGAACGAGTCAGGGTACGGCAGTGCAATATATGTTCCGGTGTTGGGTGACAAGTTTACGATCATCACCGCCTCCAATGGCATAGCAGGGCGTTTTACGACGCTGACACAACCCGCTGAGCTCTCGGTTGGAACGCAATTCATTCCCTTTTACAACGCAGGGGGGAGTAATAGCGTCGAACTTGCAGTGATTCCGACATCGTATGCAAATACACTCGCAGCAACGGCTGCCAGCACGCGTTCAGTTGCGGGCGTGCTGGATCAGCTTGCGCTGGCCAATGCAAAAGGGACCGCAACGCCTGAGCAGGAAAAACTACTTTATGTGGCTGCAGGCCAGTCTGGCGCAACGCTGCCTGGTTTTGCACAATCTCTCGCTGGTGATATCTATGCGGCGACCCTTGTTGTTGTATCCCAGGCAACACAGCGCGTGCAGCAGGCGGTGCTCGCGCATATCGGGAATATGCACGAGATACCGATGGCAAGTCCCTTGTTTTACCAGAATACAAGTGATGCACATTCAGCCGATGCGATGCCGGGTACGGCCCCGGGTCCGGCCGTCAGTAGCAATGTTGTCACCAGTCCTGATCCCGCGTTCCTGAACGGGCACCAGAGCAACCGGATGGCCTGGGGTGAAATAGCCTATCAGCGTGGCAATCGTTCAGATGACGGGCAGGCGAGTGGTTTTAGTAGCAATCTCTATCAGGCGGTACTTGGCGTGGATGCCTATTCAGACCAAGGTATCAAGATCGGAGGTGGTCTGGCACTATCTAATACACATGTCATGGCCAACGCAGGGACGGCAACGGTACAACAAGGATCGCTTTTTTTATATGGCAAACTGCCTGTTGATCGTTTTGTACTTGATAGCATGGCAAGTTACGGTCTCAACAGCACAGATCATGCACGTGGTGATCTCTCGGGCTACACAAGCGGACTGCAGGCCAGGGGGGTGCGTGGCAGCGATACATTCATTAGCGCAGGCCTGAGCAGGCCGATTGATCTGGAAAGCGTGCGCCTGACTCCTTTTATACGATTCTCCTGGCAAGGGGTGAGTCAGTCAGGCTTTAGCGAGGGTTCAAGTCCAGCAGCTCTTACTGTGATCCCTTATAGCGGCAATGGTTTTCGAGGAGTGATAGGCCTGGCCGTTGGGTCTCAGGCACTTGACCCCATGCGTGCAGATTTTACCTATCGGGCGAACTTGGGGGTGGGCGTGGATAGCACAGCACTGATCAATCCTGTCCTGAACACCAGTCTGACTGGTTTTTCGAGCACGAGTCAGTTGTTCAATGCGGGAGCTACCTTTGTTCAGGCAGGTCTCTATGCAACCTCCAGGTTCGCCAGCAATGCCTATGTATATGCAGGGATCTCTGGTGAGTTGCGTTCAGGGCAAACATTAGGCAATCTGAGCATGGGTGTAAAAATCCAGTTTTGAGCTGATGACCTTTTCAGGGCTCTGGCATAGTATAAATAGCTAATCTAAATTTTTATTATTGAACGACTGATGAAAATCACCATGAAAAGTTTTGTCCTTCAGCTGACGGTCCTGTCTACGTTACTCTTGGCTAGCAACGCCAGCTTTGCTCAGGCGACGTATCCGAGCAAACCCATCACGTTTATCGTCGCTTATGCGGCAGGAGGTGGTGGGGATGCACGCAGTCGACAGATTGCCCAAAAAATGAGCGTGCTGCTCAAGCAGCCGATTGTTGTTGAAAACAAACCCGGAGCAGGAGGAAACATCGGTACAGAACTGATTTCTCGTGCGACGCCTGATGGCTACACCATCGGGATGGGAAACTTTGCTCCGATGTCGGTGAACAAAACACTTTTTGGTAATTTGCGGTATGACCCCGAAAACGACCTCACACCGATCATGTTGATAGAAAAGGGACCACTGGTACTTGTCGTGAACCCTAAATCTACTTTCAAATCTGTCGCTGACATTGTCAGCGCTGCAAAGGCAAAACCAGGTGAACTCACGTTTTCATCGGGCGGAATTGGCGGCAGTCATCAACTATCAGCCGAACTGTTCAAAATCAATGCAGGCATCGATATGATTCATGTCCCTTACAAAAGTGGTTCGGCAGGCCTGACCGACCTTATGGCTGGGAATGTCAATATGATGTTTGATCAGATGTACTCAGCCATCCCTGGAATTCGATCTGAAAAACTCCGCCCGATCGCCATCACCAGTGCCCAGCGCTCACCCTTGCTACCAGAAGTACCTACTTTTGCTGAAGTTGGTTACCCCAAGGTTGAAGTACTGAACTGGCAAGGAATAGTCGGACCTAAAGGACTGCCGCCAGAGATCATTGATAAATTAAATGCAGTAGCCAATGAGGCACTGCAAGATCCTCAACTCAGGGAAGTCATGCTCGCGCAAGGCAATGAGATTGGTGGTGGAACGCCAGCAGTATTTGCAGAGCTGATCAAAGCTGAATCAGCGAAGTGGAGCAACGTCATCAAAATTGCCAATATCAGACCTGATTAAATCAGAGAGACATGCAAGTATCCATACTTACCACGTTTGAAAAATATTCTTTGCATTGTTTTTTCAAACGTGGCTAATGGAGACTGCGTTAGCTTGACTGATGAATCACCCACCAGAGGGTGAGAGCAGAAGGCGCAAAAATAATAAATAAAACGGCCCATAGACCTTTCAGATCCGTTCCTGCATTGTGTGGTTCATGATGAGCGCCTGCGTGTTCCATAGATGTTTCCTCCGATTGAATATTTTGTAGTGTATATCAAGTGATTACGTACTCACTTTGCCTGTATTTTTCGATAAAGCGTCTGGCGACTGATTCCAAGTATGCGAGCAGCCTTGGAAATATTTCCCTGAGTGTTATCGATCACCATATTGATCGCGTGACGCGATATTTCGTGCAGGTTTAGCGAATCCTGACCGTTAAAGTGGTTCGTGACAGGATGTTCATTCTTGCTTGCCTGTAATAACGCTAAGCGGATATCGTCCGGCAAATGCTGCCAGCTAATACTCAGTTCGTCAGACTCAAGCATCGCACAAGCCGTGCGAAGTATGCTTGCATATTGCCTCATGTTTCCTGGCCAATCATATCTTCCCAGGGCTTTCAGCAAATCAGGTGCAACCTGAATCGTTCTGTCTGGGTCAATGTGATCCAGCATATTGACGGTGAGTTGTTCAATATCAGTCCTCTCACGTAGCGCCGGCAATTGAACCGTCAGTCCGTTAATGCGATAGAACAAATCACTTCTGAATGCACCACGTTCAATTGCCTCGCTTAGATTGCAATGGGTCGCACAAACCAGTGAAAAATCAACCTTTATCTCTTCACTTGATCCTACAGGAGTGACACAGCGCTCCTGCAGTACTCTGAGCAGACGCGTCTGCATGGCGTTCGTCATTTCACCGATTTCATCAAGAAAAAGTGTGCCACCCTGTGCCTGGCGCAAGCGGCCCAGGCTGCCTTCACGTTTGGCGCCCGTGAATGAGCCAGGTGCATACCCAAACAACTCTGATTCGATCAGACTTTCGGGAAGGGCCGCACAATTGATTGCTACAAATGGGCCCTTGTAACGTACACCACTGTCATGCCATGCTTTGGCGAACAATTCTTTGCCTACACCTGACTCACCCTGAATCAGCAGGGAAATGGGTTTGTTCAGAATGCGGCGTGCTTTGTCTGCAGCCTGTCGCCAGCTGAGATCACCTGAGTCAAGGCGCGATAACGCGTCATCGTGGATGGGTTGCGTGTTGAGCGAAGACGAGGGTAGTTTGAGCGAAATACTTGAGACATCAGTATGAATCTGGACAAACAACACGGTGCCATCTTGCAGGTGAACCTGAGACGCCAGATGGGAACGACGCTTTTGAAACGAGAGGATATCTTGAAATCGCTCATGAATGAGGCGCTCAAGAACAGTCGATCCAATATCGCCCGCTGTCAGTTTAAGCAAACTCAATGCCATGCGATTGGCACCCACGATCCACCCATCATCCGAGAGTGACACAATGCCTTCAGCCATTGTCCCGATTCCAAAGGGATGGGCATGCATGTGCAGCCTAATATGATGTCGCGACCCCGCAATCAGGAGGCGATTTTCAATCATGCGTGCTGCGGTATTGACCAGGCCGAGTGTATGGGGATGGCCGCTACGCTGATCGCCAGAAATATCAAGAATGCCCAGTAGCTCTGCTGTAGCTGACATGATCGGCGCAGCAGCGCAGGTCAGGAATCCATTGCGTTCCAGAAAATGCTCTGCGCCATGAATTTCAACACCGTTGCGCTCGGCAAGTGCCGTGCCGATGGCATTGGTTCCCCGGTGCTCTTCACTCCAGGATGCACCGCATGACAACGCGACGCGCTCTGCTTTAGCTAGAAAACAGGCGTCTCCGAGAGAGTGGATCAAGGTGCCATGACTGTCTGCCAGTACAACTACATTCTGACTGTGGCGAACTTGATCAAACAGGTACTCCATGACAGGTTGCGAATGTGAAAGCAGATCGTGGTTACGTGCCAGAGACTGCCGCAGAATTGCTGCATCTGTATGCTCGGCTGCCATGGCTGGCCCGCCTGGTAGCAAGCCTGCTGCCAGGCTTCTGCGCCAGGATTGTGCGACGCGCGAATCGAGGATGTCAACCGGGCAGTCACCGTGTTCCATTAAATACGAGCGCGCCTGACGCAAAGTCAGACCAGATGTTTTTGTTTGCAAGTTGCCTCCGCTGCGGTATGTCAGCTCCGCTTGTCAGCCAGTATAGGAAGGCAATCAGTGAACAAGCAATACCTTTTATCATTATTGGTCAGGGGTTGTAACGTTTTGGTACAGATGTCTGTAAATCACTCACTTTATTTCGGACACATTCCATGAGTTATATGGATTCTTTTTTAATTCTTTAATAATATCAACATGTTGCCGTTGCTCTGCTATCTGGCACAAGTTTTGCATCGTAATGACTGTTTACTGAAGATATATATTTAAAAACACCATAACCAGAATCAGGAGACTTTATGATTTACGCTAAACCCGGTGCCGCAGGTGCCAAATTCACTTTCAAATCTCAGTATGAGAATTTTATTGGTGGCAAGTTCGTCGCTCCCGTCAAAGGTCAGTACTTTGACGTGATTACACCTGTGAGTGGTCAAGTATTTTCAAAGGTCGCCCGGTCGAGTGCCGAAGATGTCGAACTTGCACTGGATGCTGCACATGCAGCCGCTGAAGCCTGGGGCAAGGCCTCAGTTGGTGATCGTTCAAATATCCTATTAAAAATTGCCGATCGTCTGGAAGCCAACCTTGAGTTGCTGGCTTATGTTGAAACTGTAGACAACGGTAAACCCATCCGCGAAACACTGAATGCGGATATCCCGCTCGCGATTGATCATTTTCGATACTTTGCTGGCGCCATTCGTGCCCAGGAAGGCGGAGTCAGCGAAATTGACGAAAATACGGTTGCTTATCATTTTCATGAACCACTAGGTGTAGTGGGACAGATTATTCCCTGGAATTTTCCAATTCTGATGGCCGCATGGAAAGTTGCACCTGCTTTGGCTGCAGGCAATTGCATTGTTCTTAAGCCCGCAGAATCAACACCAGTCAGTATTCTTGTCCTGGTTGAACTCATTGCCGATTTGTTGCCACCAGGAGTGCTCAATATCGTCAACGGTTACGGTCGCGAAGCCGGTATGCCGCTGGCCACAAGCAAACGCATTGCAAAGATCGCCTTTACTGGTTCGACCTCGACAGGACGTGTGATCGCGCAGGCTGCCGCAAACAGCTTGATTCCGGCTACGCTCGAGCTGGGTGGCAAATCTCCCAACATCTTTTTTGCCGATGTTATGGACAAAGATGACAGTTTTCTGGACAAAGCAATTGAAGGTCTCGTACTGTTTGCGTTTAATCAGGGCGAAGTCTGCACATGTCCTTCACGTGCGCTGATTCAGGAAAGCATCTACGACAAATTCATGGAACGCGTGATCAAGCGTGTGGCAGCAATCAAGATGGGTAATCCGCTTGATACAGACACCATGATGGGCGCGCAGGCCTCCAAAGAACAGCTTACCAAAATCCTGTCATATCTGGATTTAGGCAAGCAAGAGGGTGCCGAGGTGTTGATTGGCGGCAATCAAGCCAAGTTAACCGGTGAGCTTGAAGGGGGGTACTACATTGAACCCACCATGTTCAAGGGGCATAACAAAATGCGAATTTTCCAGGAAGAAATTTTCGGACCCGTGCTTGCTGTGACGACCTTCAAGGACGAAGCCGAAGCACTTGAAATCGCAAACGATACGCTCTACGGACTGGGCGCTGGCGTCTGGAGCCGCAATGGTAACGTTGCGTATCGAATGGGGCGCGCAATAAAAGCTGGGCGAGTGTGGACAAACTGCTATCACGCTTATCCAGCACATGCAGCATTCGGTGGTTATAAAGAGTCAGGCATTGGACGTGAAAATCACAAGATGATGTTGAATCATTATCAACAGACCAAGAATCTGTTGGTGAGCTACAGTGAAAACAAACTCGGCTTCTTTTAATTCAGCGAGTATTTTTGTGCATTGAACAAGAGGCACGCGAGTGCCTTTTGTTCCATCTGGAGCAAGACATGATTGAAAAAGTCATTGCAACACCTGCCGCGCTTGAACTGATTGCGTCCCTGAAACAAAAACACGGGGTTGTGATGTTTCATCAATCTGGTGGCTGCTGCGATAACAGTGCAGCAAATTGCTATCTGCCGGGAGAGATCACCATGGGTGCCGGAGATGTGTATCTTGGTGATATCGGAGGCTGCGGTTTTTATATTGGTAAGGCGCAATACGAGTACTGGAAGCATACCCAGCTCATTATTGATGTCATAGAAGGCCATGGCGGCACATTCTCACTCGAAGGCCCGGAGGGCAAAGCCTTTCATACCCGTTCAAGAGTATTTACGGCTGCAGAAATGGCTGAACTTCAGGCACAAGAATAGTTGTTCGGAATCAGTTGGGGTACATGGCCGCCATATTGTGGATTGGCCCGGTCGTATACTGACGATTAGAAATGCATTGTGGAGATACCCTTGTGTCAAAACAAGTATCTAAACTGAATAGTCCAGGCCGCTGGGCTAGATGGGTTCCAGGGCTCAAAACTCTGAGAACTTACAAGTCGCGCTGGCTGCTGCATGACATTCCGGCAGGACTTGTGCTCGCTACGATGCTGATACCGGTCGGTATTGCCTACGCAACCGCCTCGGGACTGCCGGGTATTTATGGTCTCTACGCAACCATAACGTCGCTCCTTGTTTACGCAGTCTTTGGTCCGAGCCGCATACTGATTCTTGGTCCAGACTCATCCCTGACCGCAGTGATCCTCGCCGTGACGCTTCCGCTCGCAGCAGGAGATCCTTCGCGCGCGGTCGCTTTGGCAGCAATGATGGCCGTTATATCTGGGCTGATCTGTCTGACCGTAGGACTGACCCGTCTCGGATTTATCACAGAGCTGATTTCCAAGCCGATCCGTTATGGTTATATGAATGGCATTGCGGTTGTCATTCTGATCAGTCAGCTTCCTACTCTTTTTGGCTTTTCTGTCAGGCACGATGATCCGCTTCATACACTCTATTCAACGCTAGAGGACATCCTGAGTGGAAGCGCCAACTGGATGTCCTTCATGCTTGGCGCTGTCACACTCGCAATCATCCTGTTGCTCAGAAATTTTAAACATGTGCCTGGCATACTCATTACTGTAGTTTGCGCAACCGTATTATGCGGAATATTTGACTTGTCAACCGAAGCACAGGTAGATGTTTTAGGGCAATTACCACAGGGGTTGCCAGCATTTACCATTCCCTGGATCACCACGGCAGACTTGATCCCTGTTCTGGTAGGGGGCTTTGCACTCGCCATGCTCTCTTTTGCCGATACGAGCGTGTTATCTAGAACCTACGCATTGCGGTGTGGCGTGCGAGTCGATCCGAATCAGGAAATGCTTGCTTTGGGTGCCGCCAATCTGGTTACTGGATTTTTTCAGGGTCTTGCAGTCAGTAGCAGCTCATCGCGTACGCCGGTTGCAGAGGCTGCAGGTGCAAAAACGCAACTGACAGGGGTGGTTG
>CANCOC010000032.1 GCA_947379755.1 Alcaligenaceae bacterium
GCACGCAGCTGTCCGGATTTGATAAACGCTAATGAGCTTGGCAGATTGTCAATCATGAATGTGAACTGTTGCCCGAGCAGTGCCGAAACTGCGGGGCCCGCGCCTTTGTAGGGAATGTGTGGCAGGGTGAGTCCGGCGCGTTGCAAAAACAACTCGCCAGAAAGATGCGGAGACTGGCCGGTGCCTGAAGAGCCAAAGGCGTAATTGCCTTTCGGATCTTTTTTGATGCCGTCTACAAGCTCTTTAACGGTTTTAAATGGTGAGGCGCTATGGACCACCAGGATGTTCGGCACCGCGATCGTCATCGTGATAGGTGCAAAATCCGAGGCTTTGTAAGGGAGTTTTTTATACAGGCTGTAATTGATGGCATTCGCGCCAACATTGCCCATGTCAATCGTGTAGCCGTCGGGCGCAGCGCGTGCCACGGCTTGTGAACCGATAATTCCTGCGGCCCCAGCTTTGTTTTCAACGACGATGGTGGTGCCTAATTCCGCGCCTAACTTTTCACTTAGCACGCGTGCAATGATGTCCGAGGTGCCGCCTGGGGCAGCGGGAACAATGACAGTGATGGGTTTTTCAGGCCATGCCGCCTGGGCGACGCTTCCCAAGGCCAGGGTGGCGCACGTGACGAGCAAACTTGAATATAGTTTTTTCATGCTGTTCTCCTTTTGGAATTTTTAAAACATTTTTTTGATTGTACGGGCGAGGCCAGTGCTCAGCTCTGGGGTTAACCCTTTCAATTGCCGGAACAAAGCATTTGTTTAAGCGAAATACCGGGTTCCAAAATACGAGAAACATAAGCATGGGCTGGGCGTTAAGATATTGTCATTAGGAGAAAAGCGATGGATTTGACCTGGACCGCCGAGGAACGTGCCTTTCGCGAGGAAGTGCGCACATTTGTAAAAGAAAAATTACCCGCCGACCTGCGGGCAAAGGCCTTTTCGCACCATCGTCTCAAGCGCGATGATTATCTGCGCTGGCATCGCATTTTGGCCGAGCAGGGCTGGGGTGCCCCAAGCTGGCCCAAGGAGTTCGGTGGCACTGGCTGGAATGCCTTGCAACGCCTGATCTTTGAGATTGAATGTTTCAAAGGGGGGACGCCTCGACTGCTGCCTTTCGGTCTGAGCATGATTGGTCCCGTACTGATTAAATACGGCACACAGGCTCAGAAAGACCATTTTTTGCCCCGTATTATTCATATGGATGACTGGTGGTGCCAGGGGTATTCAGAACCAGGCTCGGGCTCGGATCTTGCTTCATTGAAAACCCGTGCCGAACGCGTCGGTGACCATTACGTCATTAACGGCCAAAAGACCTGGACCACGCTCGCGCACCATGCTGACTGGATGTTCTGCCTGGCACGAACGGACGCAGGCGCCAAGGCCCAGCGCGGGATCTCGATGATCCTGATCGATATGAAGCAGCCTGGCGTCACCGTGCGTCCAATCAAAACGCTTGATGGCGGCTCAGAAGTCAACGAAGTCTGGCTTGAAAATGTCAAGGCCCCTGTTGAAAACCTGGTGGGTGAGGAAAACAATGGCTGGACGTACGCCAAGTTCCTGCTTGGACACGAACGAAGTGGCATCGCCGGAATTGGGCACTGCCATCGCGAGCTGGCGATCCTCAAGTCACTGGCTGAGCGCACAATGGCCAGTGGTGAAGCCTTGAGCCTGGATAGCCGGGTACGTGACAGTATCAATCGCATTGAAGCCCAGGTACTGGCACTTGAAATGATGGTGTTGCGCGTCGCCGCCGATGAGTCCTCGGAACCGGGCCCCAAGGCCTCCATTCTAAAAATTCGCGGCTCTGAATTACAGATGGAACTTGGACGCTTGCAGATGCAGGTCGCCGGTGCCGATGCCTGGCCCTATGACCCAGAGTGGATGTTTGCAGAGTCGGATTTTCATGGCCCTGGGGCAGATTATTCGCCTGCTGCTGCCGCGTCATATTTTGATATGCGCAAGACCGCCATTTATGGCGGAACCAATGAAGTGCAAAAAGGCATTATTGCCAAGCAAATCATTGGCGTCTGAGTCACTTAAGGAATAAATATGGATTTTGCATACTCAGAAGAACAACGCATGCTGACAGACAGCCTGCGCCGACTGATGTCGGATCGCTGGACCTACGCAGAGCGTCGTGCGCGTCAGCAGGCTGGCGTACTGGATCAGGGCGCCTGGAGCAATCTGGTTGAATTAGGTGTGGCAGGTTTGCTCGTACCTGAAGAATATGGTGGCTTTGGCGAAACGCCTGCAACCATGCTCGCAGTGCAACGTGAGCTCGGACGTGGACTGGTGAGTGAGCCCGCGATTTCGAGCGCAGTGATGGCCGTAACGTTGCTCAGCCATTGCGGCAATAATGTCGTCAAACAACGCTGGCTGACCGCTCACGCCGAAGGCGAGGCCGTACTGGCTATCGCATGGCAGGAAGAAGGTGAGCGTTACTCACTGCGTCCGCTTGGTATGCGAGCGACTCTTGTGACGCAAGGCTTTTCGCTTGAAGGCCGTAAAGTGCTGGTCTGGCACTGTGCGGGTGCGCAGGCGCTGATTGTCTCAGCTGTTCTGGATGGAGAAATGGCATTGTTTCTGGTGCCTGCCGGTAGCAAGGGATTGACAGTCGCAGACTATCCGACTTTTGATGGTTCACGCGCCTCAACTGTGACCTTTGAACGTGTAGTGGTTGGCTTGGATCAGTTGATCGCCAAAGGCCCGCAAGCGCATGCTTTGCTAACGCTGGCACTCGACTTTGGCATTACCGCCTTGTGTGCGCATGCATCGGGGGCCATGGAATACCTCACCGAAATTACGATTCAGTATCTGAAAACCCGCAAGCAATTTGGTCAGCCACTGGCTGCATTCCAGGTGCTGCAGCATCGCCTCGGTGACATGCTGACGCAGCAGGAAATGGGGCTGTCCATGACCTATGTTGCAACAATGGGTCTTGCTGAAACAGACGCGGCAAAACGTAGCCGACTGGTTTCGATGGCCAAGGTCGAGGTGGCTGCCGCAGCCCGCTTTGTAGGTGAGTCAGCGGTGCAGTTACATGGTGGCATGGGCGTGACCGATGAACTGGAAGTGGGTGATTATTTCAAGCGTCTGACTTATACAGACTTATTGCTCGGTGATACGAATTTTCACCTTCAGCGCATGCAGGACCTCGGTAATTAAATCGATCGCTCTGGACAATCAGCTCACAGAACTACTTGCCGAATTCACAAAGGAATATTGATGTCAACGACTGATCTCAGTGCGTGGCTGGGTAAAACCCAGACCGTGGTTGATCGCCTGGATCCAAACCACGCAGCCTGCATTGCTGTCACGCTGGGTGAGCCTGTTCCCACACTGGGTGCAGCCATCCCACCCCTCTGGCACTGGGCCTACTTTCTGGAAACAGTGCCTATTGCGA
The DNA here is from genome assembly GCA_947379755.1 of Alcaligenaceae bacterium. Classification (GTDB taxonomy): domain Bacteria; phylum Pseudomonadota; class Gammaproteobacteria; order Burkholderiales; family Burkholderiaceae_B; genus Zwartia. The sequence goes on from CANCOC010000032.1 coordinate 3,406, forward strand.
TGACCGGAACGGACGGTCATCCCGCACGAGGCAGTTTTTTGCCGCCGGCAGATAATCGCAATCGTATGTGGGCCGGTGGGCGTGTTGCATTCAATGGTGCGTTACAGGTTGGTGTTGAGGCGCAAAAAACCTCGACAGTCACTGCCATTCAGGAAAAGACTGGCCGCACCGGCTCTCTGCTATTTGTGACGGTCAAGCATGACATCGTACAAAACGGCGTGCTTGTGGTGAGTGAGGAGCAGGACATTGTGTACCGTGAACCCAGCCCGCCAAAGCTTGTGGGCACTGAGCCTGCACCTGTCGCGCAATGGAAAGAGCAGATTGATCCGAGTGCTGTCTTGCTGTTTCGCTATTCAGCAGTGACCTTCAACAGTCATCGTATTCACTATGACCATCCTTATGTGACACAGAAAGAGGGCTATCCCGGACTAGTTGTACATGGTCCGATGATCGCGACGCTGATGTGCCAGGCGTTTGCACATGCCAATCCGCATGCGACGCTGCGTCAGCTGACGTATCGCGGTTTACGCCCCCTGATTGCTCCGACACCCTTTGCTGTTGCGGGCAACATCACCGCACCGGGCCAGGCACAGTTGTGGGCAGAGCAGGATGGCACCCTCGCACATCAGGCTGAATTGAGGTTTGAAGCATGAGCACCATAACAGTCCGCCCATTGGATGGCATTACGGTTGTTAGTCTTGAGCATGCGATTGCTGCGCCGTTTTGTACACGCCAGCTCGCCGATATGGGTGCGCGCGTCATTAAAGTTGAGCGTCCAGGCGTCGGTGATTTTGCCCGCAAGTATGATGAACGCACGCGCGGCATGGCTTCGCATTTTGTGTGGACCAATCGCTCCAAGGAGAGCCTGACGCTGGATCTGAAGCATGCACAGGCCGCCCCGATCCTTGATGCGTTACTGGAACAAGCCGACGTGCTTGTGCAGAATCTTGCACCAGGTGCCGCTGCGCGCATGGGGCTGTCTTTCGAGGCACTGCATGCACGCTTTCCTAAACTGATCGTCTGCGATATCTCGGGTTATGGTGAAGGTGGTCCCTACGAAACCAAAAAAGCCTACGACCTGCTGATCCAGAGCGAAAGTGGCTTTGTGTCGGTGACGGGCTCTCCTGATGCCCCGGCCAAGGCAGGCTGCTCGATTGCTGATATTGCCGCGGGGTCTTACGCCTATTCCGGAATTCTGAACGCGCTGCTGTTGCGTAATAAAACTGGTCTGGGCAGCCATCTGGATGTTTCGATGCTCGAGAGCATGGTGGAGTGGATGAGCTTTCCGATGTATTACGCATTTGAAGGTGCCTCACCCCCGCCGCGGGCTGGAGCTGCACATGCAACGATCTACCCTTATGGCCCATTCCCGGTGGGTGACGGCAGTCAGGTGATGCTCGGTTTGCAGAATGAGCGTGAGTGGCGCATTTTTTGTGAAAAGGTTTTGAATCAGCCTGCACTTGCCAGTGAGGCAGATTTTTCATCCAACTCTTTGCGCGTTGCAAATCGTGATCGTTTGCGTGGCTTGATTGTCGAAGCCTTCTCAAAAATGTCCATTGACCAGGTTGTACAGTATCTTGAGGATGCTGGCATCGCGAATGCGCGGGTCAACGAAATGAAGGATGTCTGGGCGCATCCTCAGCTCAAAGCGCGCAATCGCTGGACCGAGGTTGGCAGCCCCGTCGGAAAGTTGCCTGCACTGATTCCGCCTGGGACGAATAATCAGTTTGATGCACGCATGGATCCGATTCCTGATGTCGGTGAGCACACGCGTGCCATCCTGAAAGAACTCGGTGTCTCAGATGCAACTCTCGCTGTCCTGGAAGCAGACAAGGCCATTTAACGCGTTTGAAGCCCTCATACCCCTGCAAGAAGTTTAAGGCGTGGGTGTCGCTTTATCCTGCAGTGGCCAGATCTTCTGTTCACTACAGGCGCTCAGCAGCGAGTCCAGTGAGCCTTGTTGCAACTGCAGATCAGGGGCAAGCTCTTTGAGTGGTCGCAGCACAAACGCGCGCAGATGCATTCTCGGATGTGGCAGGATCAATCTTGGTGTCGACAGATTGATTCCGTCGTACCACAGCAGATCCAGATCCAGTGTGCGCGGAGCGTTGCGGTAAGGACGCGCGCGACCATGCTGTAGTTCGATAGCCTGTAATGCATCCAGTAGGCAGATAGGCGCAAGCGTCGTCTCTACGCGCGCGACTGTATTGACAAAGACAGGCCCTGTAGCCTCGACCGGATCGCTGGCGTAGAGGCTGGCGTGCTCACAATGTGCAATACCTTTAGTGGTTTGAAGTGCAGCAAGTGCGGCAAGCACCGTCTCGCGTGCCTCGCCTAAATTGGCTCCCAGACCGATATAGGCACAGGCATTCATCTTTGAGCGTTATCCAACAGTCGGCGCGTTGCCGTGATCGCTTGGTGGGGTGCTGGGGCTCGTGCGACGTCGACGGGTGCGTGTACGGGGAGCCTGGCCGCCGCCCTCCCTTGGCAGCCGACTGAGATCGTCAATCATGGCTGCGCGCGATGCGTCATCAGCGTTGGCCAGATCCATCCACCACTGTGCCAGGACACTGTCGAACTCTCCCGCAGCTGCACGCAACTGCAAAAAATCCACGGCAGCACGCAGCCGAGGCTGCTCAATCAGACGCCAGATCGATTTGGGCAAGCGCTTTTCAAAGCGGGGTTGCATAAACCAGATTTCGCGCATATCGGAAGTAAAGCGTTTATGAATCGCGAGCTTTTCAGTCTGCTCATCGAGCACAGAATCAGCAGCCTGCATCAGTGCAGGAATACCCGTTTCGCCTTTCTGGATCAGTTGTCTCCAGCGCAGATCAACCTGATGCCAGAGCAGCGCTGCAAACAAAAAACTTGGACTGACAGTTTTGCCGCTGCGTACCCGATGGTCTGTGCGGTCGAGCGCGAGTTCGATGAAGGCTGCACCGCCTGGTTGCTCAAGGACGACATCAAGCAGTGGCAGCAAGCCGTGATGCAAGCCGTCCTGGCGCAGCTGTTGCAGGCAGTCCATTGCGTGCCCACAGGTCAGCAGTTTGAGCATTTCATCAAACAGGCGTGAAGCCGGGACGTTTTCAATCAGATCCGCCATGCCTTTGAGTGGATCTTTGGAGGCGGGGTGGATGGTGCCATTGAGTTTGACGGCAAAACGTACGGCACGCAGCATCCGGACAGGATCTTCACGATACCGGGTCTGTGGATCGCCAATCATGCGCACAACGCGTTTTTTGAGGTCTTCGACTCCCTGGTGGAAATCAATGACTTCCTCATTGGTGGGGTCGTAATACAGCGCATTGATCGTAAAGTCGCGGCGCACGGCATCTTGCTCGTGCGTACCAAACTCGTTGTCGCGCAGAATGCGACCGTGATCATCAGTCTCTTGCGATTCTGAGGCAGGCGCACGGAAGGTTGAAGTTTCGATGATCTCCTGGCCAAATACCACGTGCACCAGCTGGAAGCGACGGCCAATAATACGGGCCCGTCTGAACAGTGCCCGCACTTGTTCAGGTGTAGCGTTGGTTGCGACATCAAAGTCTTTTGGTTCAAGGCCTACGATCAGGTCACGGACTGCACCGCCCACGATATAGGCCTGATAGCCTTCGTGTTGAAGGACTTCGCAGACCTTGATCGCATGACGTGATACGTTGCGCCGGTCAATGCCGTGCTTCTCGCGACTGATACGCTGCATACCCTGCGTGCGGGATTTGAACAGCTGACCAACAAAGCGTTTGATTGTGTCGGTAATCATTAGGATTTGTTGTCTGCCAATTGAGAGAACAGGTTGAGGACGGGCCAGTTTCGCTGCTCGGCAATTTTGAGCAGGCTGGGACTCGGGTTGGTCACGATCGGATGTGTGACAACCTCAAGCAGTGGCAAATCGTTGATTGAATCGCTGTAGAAAAATGACTCGTCAAAGTCTTGCAAGGTTTTGCTCATGCCCGCCAGCCAGTCATTGACGCGCAGCACTTTGCCATGTTTGAAGCTTGGCGTACCCAAAATCTTTCCGGTGTAGCGACCTGCGATGTACTCCGGGTCCGTGGCAATCAGTGTGTGCACGCCAAAAGCACGCGCGATTGGTGCTGTGACAAAGCTGTTTGTAGCGGTCACCATTGCGCAGAGGTCCCCAGCGGCAAGGTGGCGCTGAACCAGCTCGACTGCCGCATCTGTCATGGCGGGGCGGATCACATGACGCATGAAGTCCTCGTGCCAGGCCGCCAGAAAATGTGGCGGATGCGCCGCAAGCAGGCCCAGCATGAATTCGGCGGCCTGCTCTGCGGTCAGGTCGCCAGCGTTGTAGCGATTCATCAGGTCTTCGTTGCGCTGCAGGGCGATGACAGGATCGCCTGCACGACCGGATTTGGCCAGGTATTCGGCCCATTGATGGTCGCTGTCCAGCGGAAGCAGCGTGTGGTCTAGGTCAAAAAGTGCCAGGCGTCTGGTTGTCATATTGATTGCAGAAAGTCACGATCGGCCAGCATCGTGCGTAAAAGTGGCACGGTGACAGTCCTGTGTTTAGACAGCGAATACCGGTCAAGCGCATCGACCAGGGCAAAAAGTTGGCGAATGTCTCGCGAATAATGTGTCAGCATCCAATCCAGCACTTCAGCCGAAAGAGGCAATCCCTGACCATGGGCATAGGCCTGGAGAGCGGCAGACTTATCATCGTCAGAAAGAGGCTCAATCCGAAAAACCAGATCCCAGCCCAGGCGGGTACGCAAATCTTCGCGCAGAGGCATCATTATGGGTGCCAGGTTGCCTGAAACAGCCAATGCAAAGGCTGTTTCAGTGGACGCAGACTCACGCCAACGATTGTACAGGGCAAACACGGATGCCTGCTGTGCCTCGTTCATATCCTGAATATCGTCAATCACGATCAGGCGGGCGTAATTATGGGGTGTGGGTGCGTCGCTAGGTGCTGAATCTGTCGTGATGGAGTGCGCCGTCGCCCAATCCATCATTTCGGCGGCAGTCGAGGCGGTGTTGAGGTAAATACTGGGACCTGAGCAGGCGAGCGCCCGCAGAAAATGACTGCGGCCTGACCCTGGTGGGCCCCACAGATACAATGCATGACCGGGCGCAAGCCCGCGTGCAGCATCGATTGCCGCTGCATTTGACCCAACAACCATGTTGTCAAAAGTGGGGTCAGAAGCAGGAATGATTTCAAGAAGTAACTGCTGACTCATCGACTCATCGTAAAATTAGTAAAATCACTTATAAAACCCCGCAATTGTCACATAACAACGGCTTTTTCCAATGACCCAATCACAAACTCCCCTGACTTATCGCGATGCTGGTGTCGATATTGATGCAGGCGATGCACTTGTCGACCGTATCAAACCCTTGGCCGCGCGCACAATGCGCGAGGGAGTATTGGCCGGTATCGGAGGTTTTGGCGCCTTATTTGAGGTTCCAAAGCGTTACAAGGAGCCCGTGCTGGTCTCTGGAACGGATGGCGTCGGCACCAAGCTCAGACTCGCGTTTGAATGGCAGCGCCATGATACGGTCGGGATTGACCTGGTCGCCATGAGTGTCAATGACATTCTTGTGCAAGGTGCTGAACCACTGTTTTTCCTTGATTATTTTGCTTGTGGCAAGCTTTCTGTTGATGTGGCAGCTCAGGTGGTGGGTGGAATTGCCAAGGGCTGCGAGCTCTCGGGTTGTGCACTCATCGGTGGCGAAACAGCCGAAATGCCTGGAATGTATCCCGATGGTGAGTACGATCTGGCAGGTTTTGCAGTTGGCGCAGCCGAAAAATCCAGGTTGATTGATGGTAAGTCCATCGTCCCGGGTGATGTGGTGCTGGGCCTGGCGTCGAGTGGTGCCCACTCAAACGGGTACTCGTTATTGCGCAAGATTTTGCAGCGCGCCAATGCGGTGCCAGAGCAGGATTTTCACGGACGTACCCTTGGGGATGTCGTGATGGCGCCAACCCGTCTGTATGTCAAACCAGTCCTTGCCGTGCTTGCCGAGTTTGGTGCAGACCTCAAAGGCCTCGCACACATTACTGGTGGTGGGTTGCTCGATAACGTTCCCCGCATTCTGCAGCCCGGTTTGCAAGCCCATCTGCAGCGTGATGCCTGGGAAATGCCTCAGTTGTTTCAGTGGCTGCAGCAGCAGGGCGGTGTTGCTGACACCGAAATGAATCGCGTATTTAATTGCGGGATTGGCATGGTGATTGTTGTGCCCGCAGCAAAAGCTGATGCCATTATGGCTGCGTTCAGGGCCCTGGGTGAGACGGTTTATCAGCTGGGGGATATTCGTGCGATTGGCGCTGATCAGCCCCAGACTGTGGTTGTCTAAGCTGATAACCGACTAAGCACGAAGTCCTGACACAATCGCCAGCACGTCATCTACGGCGTGCGGCGACAGGGCATCAATCACCAGTCTGCCAGGCAGGCTGCGCAACCATGTCAGTTGACGCTTGGCCAGTTGACGTGTTGCTGCAATGGCCTGCTCGCGTGCCTGATCCTGAGTGATCTCACCTTCAAGCATCGACCAGAGTTGCCGGTAGCCGACACAGCGTACCGATGGCAGTCCAGTATGGAGATCTGGTCTGGCGTGCAAGGCACGGACCTCTTCAATCAGACCCTCTTGCAGCATCAGATCAAAACGCTGCGCGATTCGGGCGTGCAAGGCGCTACGCTCAGCAGGCTCAAGACTGATCGTGATGGTTTGAACGGGCGCGTCCGTCTGGTGGGCCTGACCAATCAGTTCTGACATGGGTTTGCCACTGATCATCCATATTTCGAGCGCGCGTCCGACGCGCTGACTGTCATTTGGAGAGAGTCTGGCTGCCGTCACGGGATCGATGACTGCCAGTTCGGCATGCAGGGCAGGCCAGCCGTTACTGACTGCGCGCGCTTCGATGTCGAGCCTGATCTGTGCGTCAGCCGTGGGCAGGTCGTTGAGTCCGTCGCGCAGTGCTTTGAAATACAGCATGGTGCCGCCCGCCAGTATCGGCAGATTGCCACGCGCACGGATTTCGGCGACGCACTGCAACGCATCGCGTCTGAACGCTGCTGCAGAATAGGATTGCGAGGGGTCGCGAATATCAAGCAAGTGATGCCGGATTGCAAGTTGCTCTGAAGCAGAGGGCTTGGCTGTGCCAATGTCCATGTCGCGATAAATCGTGGCGGAGTCAACGTTGATGATTTCTGTTGGCCAGCGTTGCGCAATCGCACGCGCAATGGCGCTTTTGCCAGATGCTGTCGGACCTGCCAGACAGATCAGTGGTGCAGAGGCGCTAGATGTCATTGGCCGCGCAGAAAAAATTTATCGAGATCCGAAACATTCCAGTGCACCCAGGTCGGACGTCCATGATTGCACTGATCGGCTCGCTCGGTCTGTTCCATTTGTCGCAGCAGGGCATTCATCTCTTCGATGCTGAGCTGGCGGTTTGCGCGCACAGCACCGTGACAGGCCATCGTCGCGAGCAGCGTGTTGCGCTGCTCGGTGAGCAGCCTGCTCGCTCCAATTTGATCCAGATCGCGCAGTACGCCGCGCGCCAGGGCTTCGAGATCGCCACGGGCGAGCATGGCGGGCACGGCGCGCAGGGTCATGGATTGAGGGCCGGCAGCTGCCATTTCAAAACCGAGTTCAAGGAGTTGGTCGTTGCACTCAAGTGCCAGTGCCAGCTCTTTGTCTGTGACACGAAATACGACAGGAACCAGCAGTGTCTGCTGAGGCAGGGTTTGCGCATCCAGTGCGTGTTTGAGCTGTTCGTAGACCACGCGTTCGTGCGCGGCGTGCATATCGATCAGTGCGAGGCCTTTGGCCGTTTGCGACAAGATATATATGCCATGAACCTGTGCCAGCGCACGGCCAAGCGGCCATGTGGGTGCCTGCTCATTCAGGGGCTCGTAGACTGACTGCCAAAGTGCCGGGTTGCTCGATGCGGAGGAGGAGGCGCCGCCAGCTGAACCTGTATATGCACCCGTGAAGGTGCCGGGAGCCGCGCCAGGCTCGCGCAAGTGCAAAGGCTGTTGTACAACGGATTGCCAGGAATATGGTGCGGGCTGGCCTGCGAAAGCCGCATCACGACTGGCCTCGCCTGTTGCTGCGAAAAATGGACTGGAGGACTGTGCAAGTGTGCCGCTCGCCATGCCTGCTGTGCCAGACAGCGCCTGGGTCACGGTGTGGTTGACGAAACGATGCACGGCACCACTGTCGCGAAATCTGACTTCGTGTTTGGCGGGATGCACATTGACATCAACGGCTGCGGGATCAACCCTTAAAAACAGGACAAATGCAGGTTGACGATCTCCGTGCAGAACATCGGCATAGGCGCTGCGAATTGCATGCGCGACGGTTCTGTCGCGCACGTGTCTGCCGTTTACATACAGGAATTGCCTGTCGGCACGTGCGCGCGAGGCGGTGGGACGGGTGACCACACCCATGAGCGAGATCAGCCCGCCTTGCGCATTGATTTCAATGCCATGTTCATTGAAGTCGTCTCCCAGAACATCGCTGATACGTTGCAGCGCTGGTGCAGGCAACCACTGGCGGACAGCGCGATCATTATGAAAGACCCTGAAACCGATGTCAGGGAAAGCGAGTGCGATCCTGTCCATTGCATCCATGCAATGGCCAAATTCTGTCGCTTCAGACCTGAGGAATTTGCGGCGTGCCGGCACGGTATCAAACAGGTAGCGCACATCGACAGTGGTACCCAGCGCTCCGGCGGCAGCGATGGGTTCCGCGACACCCGGCTCAAGACTCCATGCATGGCTGGCATCGCGCGTGCGTGAGGTCAGGGTCAATTGAGAGACAGCGGCAATGGAGGCAAGCGCCTCACCCCTGAATCCCATTGAGTGAACGGACTCAAGCTCAATCAGTGAGCTGATTTTGCTGGTGGCATGACGCGTGAGCGCGAGTCTGAGTTCATCGCTTGCAATCCCACCACCATCATCAATGACCGCAATGCGTCGGATGCCACCTGCTTCGAGCCTGACTTCAATCGTCTGTGATCCTGCATCCACAGCATTTTCGACCAGCTCTTTGAGTACGGAGGAGGGGCGTTCAATGACTTCACCTGCCGCAATTTGGCTGATGAGCAGATCGGGTAACTGGGCAATGGGGCGACGACTGGGCATGATGACTAAAACAGGATCGAAGCGCCTATTTTAAGGGCTTGTCCTGTCAAACGGGAGAGCGAGCTGGCTAGCCTGCAGAAGCGAGGTGCGGATTGGCTGCAAAAAAGCGACGGATACCACCGTGAATCGCAGAAGCAAACTTGTCCTGGTCCGCGCCGCTGCGCAGCATCCGTTCTTCGTCAGGATTGCTGATAAAGGCCGTTTCGACCAAAATGGAGGGCATGTCGGGTGCTTTGAGCACAGCAAACGCAGCTTGTTCGACTTGTGGCTTATGTAAACGATATACATTTTTCAAGTCACCCAGTACGCTGTCGGCCACTGAGACGGAATCTTTAATTTGTGCGGTCGTAGAAAGATCGAGCAAGATTTTTGCAACTTGCCTGTCCTGCACATTCAGGTTGATGCCACCAATCAGATCGGCTGCATTTTCTTTATCTGCCAGCCATCTCGCAGCTGAACTCGATGCACCACTCGCTGAGAGTACATAGACAGAGCTGCCACCGGCCGTAGGGCGAACGAACGCATCTGCGTGAATGGAAACGAACAGGTCGGCCTTGACGCGACGGGCTTTTTCCACGCGGACGTGGAGTGGAACAAAATAGTCGCCATCGCGCGTCAGGTATGCACGCATGCCGGGTGTGGCATCAATGCGGGCCTTGAGTTTTTGCGCGATTTGCAGGACAACGTCTTTTTCGCGTGTGCCGCCCTTGCCAATCGCCCCGGGATCCTCACCGCCATGGCCAGGATCCAGCGCAACCGTGATGACACGGCTACGACGCCCCAGTTTGGGAGATTCTGTCTCTGGCTTTGCCAGCGCAGTGGTGACATTATCAGGAAGCACGGGCAAGCTTGCCATGCCTGTGCCCTTGGGGTTGCGGCCAATGTCTTCCAGAATTCGTGCGAGTGGGTCTTCGTCGTTTTTCTGTGGCTGCTTTTGCAGCATTGCCATTAAGGGGTCTTGTGCCGTTTTTGGATAGAGGTCTAGAACCAGCCTGTACTTGTAGTCCCCGACAGGTTTGAGCGTAAAGACTTGGGGGGCAATGGCCTGTTTCAGGTCAAGCACCAGTCGTACCGTGTTGGGGCGATTCTGTGCCACACGCAGCGAGCTGATGTAGGGATCATCAGTACGAACTTTGCGCACCAGTTCGTTCAAGGCCGGGCTCATGTCGAGCCCTTGAATGTCCACCACCATCCTGTGAGGAGCCTCAAGCGTGAAGTGTTCAGCCTTGAGTTCGCTGTCGAGTTCGAGGGTGACGCGGGTGTATTCGTCCGCTGGCCATGTGCGTACAGCGAGCAGTCGCGATGCCATGGCAATTCGGGGAATGACCGGAAGCAGGAGCAGGGTCGACGCAGCACTCAGCAAGAGGCGGCGGTTAGGCGTTTTCAGGTTGAGCGGTTGATCGTCTCTTGGTGGGGCAGCGCGGTGAGCCATGTGAGCCCTTTTCCAGTCAAAGCACTAAGCGTGGCACGACGGCCTGACTGCAGATAACCCAGCTCAATCAACAGGTCTGGGGCACTTAGCAGTTCGGCAGCGCGCTCAGGCCACTCAATCAAAACAAGCGCATCATCTCTCAAAATATCGCGAAATCCAGCCTCAAGCCATTCTGAGGGGTCGCTAAATCTATAAAAATCAAGATGATACAAGTATAAGTTAGAAACTGCATAAGATTCAAGTAGCGCGTAACTTGGACTCTTTATTCGACCAGTAATGCCACATTCCCGTAAAAACGCACGAACTAAGGAAGTCTTTCCTGCTCCGAGTTCTCCTTGCAAGTGAATGCGACCTCCGGCAAGAGGCCCGGGTACCAGTACGCCTGAAGGATTCGTGTGCAGGTCCGCGGCGAGCCGGGCAAGTGAGCGCCCGAGCGCATCAGTCGCTGCATCGTCGGGCAGGTCGAGTTCGAGTTTCTGGAGTGTGTGTGTGGTTGTCATGTCAGGATGCCAGCAACAGCCAGAGTGGAATGGTGAGTGCGGCGATGGGCGTACCAATCGAAATAATCAAGCCAACCAGTTTGCCATCTCCACCCATGCGAACGGCTAGCACATAGGCTGCACTGGCAGGGGGCATGGCTGCAAACAGCACCAGCATCTGACGCTTGACTGGATCGAGTCCGAACCAGAGCGCAATCACCCAGGCGCAGGCTGGCAGGGCAATCAGCTTGACTGCCAGCACCCATGCCACCAGCGAGAATCTGGTTTGTCCGGGTTGCCACATGAGGCTGGCGCCGACGCAAAGAATGCCGAGCGCTACGGCGGCTGCCCCCAGGCGGGCAAACAGTGTATCAATAGGGACAGGGAGCTGGAATCCGGCAAGATTGCAGGCTACGCCGAGTGCGGTGGACATCAGCAAGGGATTGCGCAACAGGGCGCCTGCCACGTTCGAGCCGTGGTGGCGGGCCAGTGCAAAGACCGCTGCAAAGTTCACAATTGGTACCGCAAAGCCAACAATCAGTGCCATCGTTGACTGTCCGGTTGCACCAGCCAGGCCAGGCGCAAGCGCGAGTGCAATATATGTATTGAAACGATAGCCACACTGCGCGGCCGAAGCCATGGCAATTGCCGTGGGACGCAAAAGAGGCTTGGCCAGCCAGACAATTGCGATCCCTGCTGCGGCAGTTGTGGCCGTTGCCAGAAATATATCTGCGGCGGCACTCATGCTGATGGGTGTGCGCATGATCGATTGAAATAAAAGCGCTGGAAAAAGCACGTAATAGACAAGCTTTTCAAGGCCAGTAAAAAACTCGCGCGAAAAGCCGAGTTTGCGGCAAAGGACCCAGCCAAACGCAATCAGCAGAAAGTCGGGCAGAACCAGGAGCGCAATAGACATTGGACTATTCAGAAAAAGTGAGTCGTTGCGCCGCAATCATCGCCACGCTGGGCACCGGTCAGCGCAGATATACAAACAGCGCCGAGCGATCCCGAGCCTGAATGCTACTATTCTTTCGCATTTTGCAGGTGCTCGCCACTGGTGAGCTTTTTGTTGTGCCGGAACATACCAGGCTCTTGGCTTGACCGGCGTTTGTTTCTGAGGTGTTTATGAAAAAAATACATGCACTGACCGTTGCGTTTTCGATCGCGGCCTTGTCAGTTTCTCATCTGGCTTTTGCCCAAACCTTTCCAACCAAACCGATTCGTGTGATTGTGCCTTTTGCTCCCGGGGGCTCGACAGATATCATTGCCCGCCTGGTGACGCAGCGCATGTCGCAAGAGCTGGGGCAGCCCGTTGTTGTTGAAAATAAAGCAGGTGCAGGTGGTGCAATTGGCGCAGCAGAAGGCGCTCGCGCAGCACCAGATGGTTACACCTTGTCGATTGCGACGGTATCCACCATGGCGGTACTGCCAGCTTGTCGTCCCAAGGATCTGCCTTACGATCCCATCAAGGATTTCGCACCCGTCACGAATTTTGCAAATACCGCTAACGTGATTGCAATCAATCCTAAATTCCCAGCCAAGGATTTCAAGTCGTTTGTTGAGGAGCTGAAAAAGAATCCAGGTAAGTATTCCTACGGCAGTTCGGGCACGTGTGGAGTGTTGCACCTGTTTGGCGAAGCATTCAAGATGGCGACCGGTACAGATATTGTGCATGTCCCTTACAAAGGTTCTGGCCCTGCCCTGGCTGATGCAGTAGGTGGACAGGTCGAGATTCTGTTTGATAATCTGCCCTCATCCATGCCGCAGATTCAGGCTGGAAAATTACGTGCCCTTGCGGTTGCCTGGGACAAGCGCATCGATTCAATGAAAGATGTCCCAACCCTTGCCGAAGTCGGCTATCCTCAATTGAATCAGCCGGTTTGGTATGGTCTGCTTGCACCACGCGGTACACCAAAAGAAATTATTAACAAGCTGCGTGATGCGGCAGTGATTGCACTGAAAGACCCGCGTGTCATCCGTGTGCTCGATGAACAGGGTTCTTTGGCTTCTGGCAATACACCTGAAGAGTTCGCCAAAGAAATTAAAGCCCAGTACGATTGGGCGCGAGACGTAGTCAAGACGCAAAAAATTGAATTTAATTAATTCAACCCTGCGATAAAAAGAGGCCTGCGGGCCTCTTTTTTTGATGAGGCTTGCGCGACAGGTGTCACAAAACGGATCACAAAGAGATATCCTGTTGTCTATGGCCCATGACGAATCCGCTTGCATTACAGAGTTTATTGACGCCGTCTGGCTGGAGGATGGTCTGGCCGCTAATACGCTCTCGGCATATCGGCGTGACTTGCTTGCGTTTGAGCAATGGCTGACACAAGAACGCAGGATCGGCCTGGATGCTGCAGGTGCAGGCGATATAGAGGCCTGGTTTGCAGCCCGCCATGCAGAGTCCAAACCAAGCACTGCCAATCGCCGTCTGGCGACGTTGAGGCGCTATTACCTTTGGGCCATCAGGCACCAGCGCGTCACGGTGGATCCGTGTCTGCAAATGATGACGGCCCGCCAGCCCTTACGCATCCCTAAAACGCTCTCCGAGGCGCAAGTCGAGGCGTTGCTGCTGCAACCACCTGTCCATACGTCAAGAGGTTTGCGGGATCGCGCCATGCTTGAGGTGCTTTATGCCACGGGCCTCAGAGTGTCAGAGCTCGTGAATGTGGGTGTGCTCGACATCAGTCTGACGGATGGGGTGGTGCGCGTGGTGCAGGGCAAGGGTGGCAAGGATCGTCTGGTGCCGCTCGGTGCCGAAGCCGCCCACTGGGTTTCGACCTTCATGCAGACTGCCCGACCTGAACTGCTTGGTGCGCGAACCAGTCCTGCCTTATTTGTGACCGCGCGTGCCGCGCCCATGACACGGCAGTCGTTCTGGCTGCTCATCAAGAAGTATGCAGTCCTGGCGGGCGTCAGGGCTCCCTTGTCGCCCCACGTCTTGCGTCACGCCTTTGCCACCCACTTGCTCAATCATGGTGCGGATCTGCGCGTGGTCCAGATGCTGCTCGGGCATGCTGACATATCAACCACACAGATTTATACCCATGTTGCAAGAGAGCGCTTGAAAAGCCTGCATGCCCAGCATCATCCGCGAGGCTAAAGCTTGCTAAACTAGCGCCCACGCCGCCGTAACTCAGTGGATAGAGTACCTTCCTCCTAAGAAGGGAGTCGGACGTTCGATTCGTCTCGGCGGCACCACATATACAGCGTCAGAGCCATTACCCATAAGCGTTAATGGTGTCCGGCGGCTTTCCAAAAGGACCTCCTAGCTCCCATGGCATTCAAAACAACAAAAAAACTGATCGCGATGCGCCAGTCAGGTGCCGGACTGATTGCCGTTGCAACGCTTTTGCTGGCAGGCTGCGCGTCAGATCCATCGTTATTGGGTAATGGCATGAATGTCACGGTCAGCGATCCTGCGCGTCTGACACGCAGTGGCTTTCTGACCGACTACGCACGTCTGAAGCCAACCAGGTGGGGCGAAGGGCTCGAGTGCTGGCAAGAGTCCAACCTCGATGCACGGCGCTACAGCAAGATCATGGTTTCAAGGATTGTTGTGTCTTTTGCACCTTCTTCCAATAAGTCGGCAGAGCAAACGATCGATCCCTCCGACATTAAAGTGCTGACTGATTACTTTCATGCTGCACTGGTCAGGAGTTTAAAAGCAGATATGGAGATTGTGGATCAACCAGGCCCAGGAGTGGCTGTTTTGCGCGTCGCGCTGACAGACCTTGTTCCCACAACTGTTGGCGATAGCGTCGCGGGTACGCTGATTCCATACGCTTTTATTGTCGAGGCGGGCTCGGGCACCGCGACGGGCCGTCCTGCTGGATCGACACCGTATCTTGGTGAAACAGGCATGGAAATGCAGTTTCGCGACGGCGTAACGGGTTCTGTGCTCGCTGAGTGCCGGGACACTGAAATCGGCAGGAAATACGCCGCTGATATCGATGCAGGTGCGGCGACCGCTGCCAAGACCTGGGCGAGCGGATACCTGAATTCGTTTCAATCGTGGTCCTACGCAAAAAATGCTTTTGATAAATGGTCTGTGCTCATTGCCAGACGCGTGGGTCAATTGCGTGCCAATCCCGAATAATACTAAGTCTGTTTTTGAGTCACCCTAAGCGTCAGGTTTTCGTTATGATCAGAGAACTTCCGGGAGCTTTTAGAATTAGTCGAGGGACTAATGACTCCGGGATTCAGCTTTGAAAAACGATTCCATGACCCAAGCCACTGTCAGCCCAAACGATTCCAACGCAGTACGCACGATCCTGATCGGCACGTTTATCGTACTGCTTGCAATGGGGACACGTGCAACCTTTGGTTTGTTCATGCAGCCGATGGGGCTTGAGCATAACTGGCCACGAGAGGTCTTCTCCATGGCGTTCGCCATCCAGAACCTCGTCTGGGGTGTCGGCGCCATTGGTGCAGGCATGATGGCGGACCGATTTGGTTCAGCGCGTACCATTGCCCTGTGTGCGGTCTTATATGCACTCGGACTGGTGGGGACACGTTTATCATCAAGCGTATTTGATCTGTATATGACAGCAGGCGTGCTGATCGGCCTGGGTCAGGCGGGCACAACCTTTGCAGTGATCCTGCCTGTGATTGCGCGTACTGTTCCCGTCGCTTCACGCAGTACTGCCATGGGTATTGCAAGTGCTGGCGGTTCACTGGGCCAGTTCCTGGTGGTGCCCACAGGACAGCTCTTGATTGATACCTACCAGTGGACAGGTGCTTTCTGGATTCTCTCGGTAGTACTGGCCGCTACGTTGCCGCTGACCTGGTTTTTGCGTGGCAAACCGGCTCCCTCGACCGGTCCGCAGCAGTCAATGATTTCGGCAATCAAACAGGCACTCAAGCACCCAACCTTTCACTTTTTGTTCTGGGGATATTTTGTCTGCGGTTTTCATACCGCCTTCATTACCCTTCATTTGCCTGCCTTTGTAACGGATTCCGGTTTGAATGCCAGTACAGGGGCGATCGCCATTGCCTTGATTGGTTTATTCAACGTATTTGGTTCCTTTACTGCAGGAAAGCTCGGAGGCACGCATAGCAAAAAGAATTTGCTGGCATTTATCTACGCGATGCGTGCCTTTGGAATCCTGTGGATTCTGGTAATGCCCACTACGGTCTGGGTGGTGTACGTATTTGCTGGATGGATGGGTTTGTTCTGGCTGGGAACCGTCCCGCTGACTCAAGGTTTGATCGCACAGATTTATGGTTTGCGTTATGCGGCGACCCTCTCGGGTATGGTGTTCCTGGGGCATCAGCTTGGCAGCTTCAGTGGTGTTTATCTGGGCGGTAAAGTGCAGGCACTGACCGGCAGTTACGATCTGGTGTGGTGGATGGGGATTGCACTGGCTCTGATGGCAAGCGCACTGTGTTTGCCTGTCAAGGAAAAACCACTCGCGCTGCCGCTGATGCCGACTCCCGCATAAGTGCATATTATGAACAATAGCGCGTTCAAACCTTCGTTATTTTTAAAAATTGTCCTGGGTGCAGGATTGCTCGTCGTGCTGGGGATCGGGTTTCTCGGTTACCTGACGCCAGGTATGCGGCTGAACTGGGAAACCATTGCGACGATGTGCGGGTTTTGATTGTGCGTATGCGCACGCTCGAAGAGTTCCCTGTCACGACGTATCTGCAACTCAAAGCACTGCCCGCACGCAGTACGGCGGTGCTCACGGTCAATAACAGACTTGCGCGTCGCGTCATTCAAGTGCTGGCTGCGCAGATCTCCGCCCCAACGATCGCAACCTCTGGTAAGGCTGCCCCGGTACGGACCTCAGAAATCCCAATGGTTGCACCCTGGTCTGGCTGGCTCTCGCACCTCCTGGCACAGCTCAGTTTTCACGAAGATATTCCCGCACCTGCTCATGTACTGGATGCGTTTGCGGCACAAACGTTGTGGGCCCGCGTCATTGAGCAGGCCGAGCAGGCCAGACCCCTGCTGGATATCAATCAGGCAGCCTCAGCGGCGATGCAGGCCGATGCCCTGATCGACGAGTGGAATATTGCGGTAGAAGAGTCGGCATACACGCAAGAGTATCTAAGTTTTGAAAGATGGCGAGATGCGTACCGTACGCGTTTGCATGCATTGGATGCATTGGATCCGAATTTACTTATTGAGCGCGTGATCCTTCATCTGTCGATCATTGCAAAGCAGACAGATCCAGCGGACTTTTCTTTGCCAGCACAATTGGTGATAGCAGGGTTTTCTGAAGTCTCGCCACGGATGAGTCGTTTGCTTGATGTGCTTATGCAGCTCGGTGTTGAGATTTCGACATTGCAGGACGAAGAAGAGGCTGCCGTTCAGGTCAGTCGCGTCATGTCGGCCAATGCACAGTCAGAGTGGCTGGCAGCGGCGCACTGGGCACGCCAGCAGCTTGATACATTCCCTGAGGGAAAATTCGCAATCGTTGCGATTGGCCTGGATGCTGAGGTGCCTTATGCCAGGCGTGTGCTTGATCAGGTGCTCAGTGACTCTGCTCAGACACCACATGCCTTTAACGTTGCCGTGGCCAGGCCGCTGGCCCAGTGGCGGGCTGGGCGGGCAATGCTGGCCTGGCTAAGAACGTTCGTTCTGATGAAGGAGCAGTCAGGCGCAGAGCCCATTGATTTTGGTGCGGCGCTGTTGTCGGGGCATTGTGCCGGTCATGCTGTCGAGATGGGCCAGCGCGCAAGGATTGATGCACGCTGGCGCGACTATCAGACCACACGTATCAACCTTGCAGCCTGGACACGCGCCATTGAAGGCTTGCCAATGTTGGCACCTGCCTGGCAGCGCGCCTGGCAGGATTGGCAGTCCTATCCGCGGCAGTGCGAGGCGAATCAGTGGGCGCAATATTTTCGCACCACCCTGTCTACGCTGGGGTTTCCCGGTCAGGCACGGCAGAGTTCGGTCGCCTATCAGGTTACCGAAGCGCTGGACGCATTGCTTGATCGTTTTGCAATGCTCACACCCGTGCTTGGCCGGGTCACAGCCTCAGAGGCGTGGTCAACGCTGAGTCGGCTGGCGCGCAGTGCGCCGTTCCAGCCGCAACGTGATCCGGGTGCCAGGCTCGATGTGTTGGGCCTGTTAGAGGCGGAGGGCGGGCGCTGGGATGCGGTCTGGATGCTCGGTTTAACCGACGATGTGTTGCCTGCTTCCGCAAGACCCAATCCGTTTATTCCCTTATCTGCATTGCGCGTTGCACGCGCGCCGCGTGCAACGCCTGAGCGCGAACACGAGTGGGCAGGACAGATCTATCTGCAATTGTGCCGCACGGCACCTCGCATCATCGTCAGTGCGGCCCGGCAGGAAGGTGAGCGCGGTTTGCGTGCCTCGCCCCTGATCGCAGGGGCCCCCGAGATCGCTGATTGCTGGACGCCTGACATTGCGCTCAACCCCGTAGTCCTGCTTGACGAGTTGATAGATGACCGCGGCCCACCGGTGCTTCTGTCAGACATCACACCGGGTGGCGTCAATGTCCTCGAGACACAATCCTGCAATCCGTTGTGGGGGTTCGTGCGGCATCGTTTGAGGGTGAGGGGGCTTGAGCCTTATGCGACGCTTCCCTCTAAAACTTTGCGTGGTATTTTTCTGCATGCGGTCATGCAGCGTATATGGGAGCATCTCGGCGACCAGGACCGACTCCTTGCCATGCAGGAAAGTGGTGCACTGATTCCGCTGATCCAGGAGATTGTTCGCACTGAAGCACTGAGGACCTTGCATGACTATCCTGAAATGTGGCAAAGGCTTGAGGCTGAACGTGCAGACACGCTGGTGCAAGCCTGGTTGATGCAGGAATCAAAACGTACGCCCTTTGTCGTGTCGCAGATTGAACAAAAGCGGTTGCTTGAAATTGGTACACAGTCTCGCAAGTTGCGTCTGGAGTTGCGTCTGGATCGGCTCGATACCCTGGGAGATAACCGGCAGCTGGTGATTGATTACAAATCAGGTGCAAAGTTACCTGATGTTTTAAAAGACTGGCGTCAGGACCGGCCCGTTCATCTGCAATTGCCCAGTTATGCGGCACTCATGGGGGCCGATGGGGCCACCGAGGGTCTTGCAGGATTCATTCTGGTGCAGCTCCATAGCAAAGGTGTGACCACGATGGGGCTTGTCGACAAGGATGCTGATCTGAATCTCAAGGGTCCTAAAAATATCGAAGAAGCAAAATTTGTCGATGCGACATGGACACAGGTGATGCACCGCATGAACCATTCGATTACAGGTCTGGCTGATGAGTTCCTGCTGGGGGTTGCCGTGAACCAATCGTGGCGAAAGAACGATTTGCAGTACTGTGATGTCTTGCCGATTTTACGGGTGTATGACGAGCGCGATGATGAGTGAAAAAATCCCTCAGGACGCGGCGGTACGTGCCCGTGCGATTGACCCCGGTCAGTCGTTTCTGGTGCAGGCACCGGCGGGCTCGGGGAAAACCGAATTACTGACTGATCGGATCCTTGCCTTGCTTGCCACGGTCAATCGGCCCGAAGAGATTGTTGCCATCACCTTTACGCGTAAAGCGGCTGCTGAAATGCATGAACGGGTCTTGCAAAAACTCAGTGCAGGACTGGACGCCGTGCCTCCGGTTCGCACCCACGCGAGAAAGAGCTGGGACCTGGCGCGTCAGGCTTTGCGGCGCGATCAGGAAATGGGCTGGCAGATCCTGCAGCATCCTGCACGCCTGTCGATTCGGACCATTGATGCTTTTTGCGCGTCGCTAGTGCGCACCATGCCGTGGTTATCCGGAATGGGCGGGCTGCCCAAAATTGTCGATGACGCCCGACCGCACTACCTTGCTGCCGCACGCAAGACACTGGATCTGGCCGACGAGGGTGAGTTTGAATACGTTATCCAGTTGCTCAAACATCTGGATCTTGATATTGAAGTGGCCTCAAATGCGCTGGCCGATATGCTGGGTCAGCGAGATCAGTGGCTGCCGTTACTTGAGCAAAGTAAAGATCGCGACGTGCTCGAAGAAAATTTACAACGGGCGATCGAACAGGATTTGTTACGCCTTTCAGAAGCAATGCCCGCCGGCTGGGCCGAACAGCTCGCGCCTGGCGCACGACTTGCCTCGGATGCGCTGTCGGTCGAACAACCAGAGCATGCCGTGGTCGAACTGCTGGACTGGGATGGCATGCCTTTTTTACCGCTGGTCGAAGACCTGTCGCGCTGGAAAGGTTTGGCCGAGTTGTTGCTGACGGCTGATGGCAGTTTGCGTCGTACTCTCACAGTCAAGAATGGTTGCCCTCCAAAATCCGAACAAAAAGAACTTCTTTTGGAGTGGCTGGGCTCCCATCAGGACACAATCCAGCAAGACTGGGTTGAACGTTTGCAACAAGTGATGCGCACTCCAGAGCCTGAGTTTACTGAGGCACAATGGCAGATCCTGAAGGCGCAGATCCAGTGTTTGCGTCTTGCAGCGGCACAGCTTCTCGTGGAGTTCGCGCAAGCGGGTGAGGTTGACTTTATTGAAATCGCCCGTCGTGCGGATCTGGCGCTGGGATCCACCGATGATCCAACGGATCTGCTCCTCAGGCTCGACGCCAATATCCGGCATCTGCTGATTGATGAGTTTCAGGACACCAGTCAGTCACAGATCGAGTTGCTGAAAAAGATCACTGCGGGATGGCAGACCGGAGATGGCCGCACCCTGTTGCTGGTGGGGGATCCGATGCAGTCGATCTACCGGTTTCGCAAAGCGGATGTTTCATTGTTTCTGAAAATTCGCGACGAAGGTCTCGCTGACTTACGGCTTGAATCGCTGCGACTGACTGATAATTTTCGTTCACAGGCAGGTGTAGTCGAGTGGGTGAATCAGGTTTTTTCTAAATTATTACCCACCCAGGATGAGCCAGCAGCCGGTGCGATTTCTTATGCCGCATCACGTGCTTTTCATGATCGAACCATTGAGCCTGCGGTGACCTTTCATCCTGTGTTCGTGCAGGCCGATGAAAAGCCGGAGGCCATTGTTGTAGAGCTGGCGCGTGCCGCAATGGCGCGCTATCCCGACAGTGAACATCCTGTCGCGATCCTGGTCAAGGCGCGTACGCATTTGAAAGAAGTTACACAAATGCTGGCACAGGCAAAAATTGCTTGCCGAGCAGTCGAACTGGTGCCTCTGCATATGCGACCCTTTGTCGTGGATCTGGTGCAGATTGTGCGGGCGCTGTCTCACCCAGGCGACCGGGCAGCCTGGGTCTCCGTGCTGCGCTCACCCTACTGCGGATTGACGCTCGACAGCCTGCATCAGCTGGTGGCCGGTGATCCGCAAGGGGCCGTGCCAAGTTTGCTTGAACAGGCCTTGCGTGCGGGTGCAGAGGGTCAGCCATGCCTGGCGCAACAACAGCTGCAGGCGCAGGATTTTGCGCGCCTGTCTGCCGTCGCCCCGATTCTGCTCAGCGCACTCAGACAGGATGACGCCCGTCCGCTTGCCAGTCAGATTCAGCGTGTCTGGCGTCTACTCGGGGGACCGGATCTTGCCGCAGGGCAGGGTGATCTGCAAGATGCCGAGCGGGTGTTCCAGTTAATTGAGCAGCTTGCGCCCTATGGGGGGCTGGATCTAGATGCGCTTGAAACAAGGCTAAAAAAATTGTTTGCCACACCTGATTCTGAAGCGCGCGCGGTTGAGGTGATGACCATGCACAAGTCTAAGGGATTGCAGTTTGAGTGTGTGATTCTGTTCGGCCTGCATCACGGTCCCCGCCCGGATCAGAGCCCGCTGGTCCGTATTGAACAGGTTGAGGAGCATGTACTGTTTGGGCCTGTTAAGCCTCGCGCAAGTGAGGACCATGATGTGTTTTCCAGATATCTTGCGCAGCGTGAAAAACGTCGTGCAGATTATGAGGTGGATCGCTTGTTGTATGTGGCCGCAACACGTGCAAAAGAGTCGCTGCATCTGATCGCCGAAGTGGTGATGGATAAGAAAACAGATCAAGTTGCCAAGCCTGTCGCAGGCAGTTTGCTCGATCGTTTGTGGCCCTATGTGGAGCCTGCTCAGCCTCATCCGGACTGGCACTTCGATTCATCCGTATTGCTCAGTCAGCCTGCTATCCAGGGTGGGCCCTTACGTCGCCGCGCCAGCATTCCGGTCCCCCCTGTGGCGTTGGCCGACGGTATGTCCAATGCCGCGTTTGCCTGGCGAACCAGTGTCAGCTTTGACCGTGAAATTGGCACCCTGGTTCATCTCTGGCTGGCACATATAGGAGATCAGGGGCTTGAGCGCTGGAATCCAGAAGGTATTCTTGCCAAAATCTCGTTGATTCAGCGTCAGTTGACACAGATGGGGCTCCCACGCGCAGAGGCACTGGCAGCCGCGCTCGAGGTCCTTGACTCCCTAGTGGCGATGCTGACGCACGCGCGTGGGCGCTGGTTGCTCTGTCATCCGGGGTCCCATCGCGAATGGGCTTTGCTTGATGCATCAGGCAAAGTGTCTGTTATTGACCTGGCACTTGAGGATGAGAAGGGCTGGCTGGTGGTGGATTACAAAACAGGCCGCCCTGGACCAGATGAAACCAGCGATGCGTTTAGTCTGCGAATGCTCGAACGCTACGCGCCGCAGTTACAGCGCTATTGTGAGCAGTTGCAGGCACTGGACGGTCGGCAGGCGAGCGCCGCCCTGTATTTTCCGCGTGATGACCTGTGGATTCCGATGATTCGTGAATGAAGTGCCAAGCCCTGCTAGAATTGAGGTTGGCGGGCCCCTTCGCATGGTTCGGCGGTTAATCTGGTCAGGTCGGGAACGAAGCAGCCACAGCCGTGCAGAATCAGTGCCGAAGTCAGGCTCGCCTCCTTAATTTTTGTCGGTGGTAATCAACGTCCATGACTTATCTGGTACTGGCGCGTAAGTGGCGTCCCCGCTCGTTTGAGACTCTGGTTGGGCAAGATCACGTTGTCCGGGCCCTCTCGCACGCGCTGACAACTCAACGCCTGCACCATGCCTGGTTGTTTACCGGCACGCGAGGCGTTGGAAAAACCACCTTGTCACGAATTCTCGCCAAGGCGCTTAATTGCGAGACGGGCATCACAGCCACCCCTTGCGGCGTTTGTCAGGCCTGCACCTCGATTGATGAAGGCCGCTTTGTCGATTATCTTGAACTCGATGCTGCCTCCAATCGCGGTGTCGATGAGATGACACAGTTGCTTGAGCAGGCTGTTTATTCGCCTAGCGTTGGACGCTTCAAGGTCTACATGATCGACGAAGTTCACATGCTGACCGGGCACGCTTTCAATGCAATGCTCAAAACGCTCGAAGAGCCTCCGCCGCACGTAAAGTTCATTCTGGCGACGACAGATCCGCAAAAAATTCCCGTCACCGTGCTGTCGCGATGCCTGCAATTCAATCTTAAGCAGATGGCGGGCGAGTCGATCGTGGGACATCTTGAGCATGTGCTCGCAGAGGAACTCATACCGTTTGAGACGCCTGCGCTGCGTTTGCTGGGACAGGCCGCCTCAGGGTCGATGCGTGATGCCTTGTCCCTGACAGATCAGGCCATTGCTTACAGTGCCGGGAATCTGACCGAAGAATCTGTGCGGGGCATGCTCGGTACTATTGACCAGCGTCACCTGATTCGTTTGCTTGATGCCCTGCACTCAGGGCATGCCCCGGCCGTGCTGGAAATCGCGGATGAACTCTCAACACGCGGGCTGTCCTATCGCGCTGCGCTGGCTGATCTGGCCGTGTTGTTGTCCCGTATTGCCATTATTCAGCGTGTGCCGCAGGCAGCAGATGTGTCTGATCCGCTGATGCAGGATATCGTCCGGCTGGCCGCTACGTTGCATCCTGATGCGGTACAGCTGTTTTATACCGTAGCGGTGCATAGCCGTTCGGAGCTGGCGATTGCTCCAGACGAGTATGCCGGGTTTGTGATGGCGTGCCTGCGCATGCTCTCTTTGTTTTCGGGTTCGGGTGGCGCCAACCAGCCTAAAATAACGCCCCAGACCCTTGCTGTGACAGTCAGTGATATGCCTGCCGCTCCGCAAGCCGCCGGCATTGCTGCCGCCCGCACCGCAGCTGTTTCACCTGTCGCACTTGCGCCCGCGGTCGTTGCCGCACGCGTACCTGTCGCAGCATCAACCCCTGCGCAAGTTGCTGCTGCATCGGCTCCACTGAACACGGTCCCGCCGGTTGCGGAGCAGTCGGCTCCTGTTGTCCGGGCAGTGACCCCTCCATGGGAGTCCGAGCCGCAGGAGATTGCTGACACACCTGAAATACTCGATCTGGATCAGGATTTCAGCGATGATCCGGCAGAGTATGTCGCGACGCATTCCCATGCACAGCTGGCCGGCACAGAGGCTTCGGCTGGCAGTTCTCTGCCCCCGCATCTGGATACGGACATTGCTGCAGAGGCTGGATACTCAGCTTCGTTGCCAAGCCTTTCCGAAGTCCTTGTCCTGCCCGAGCCCTGGGAGAGTTTTTCCGCCAAGCTACCCTTGTCTGGACTTGCTGCACAATTGGCGCGTCAGTCCGAGTGTACGAGAGTATCCGGACGTGTCCTGACATTGCGCGTGCCGACCAAGGCGCTGACAGAAGGTCCGCATGCGGATCGTTTGCGTACTGTTTTATCAGAATATTTTGGATTTGCCGTGCAAATGCAGTATGAGATTGGCGCCGTACAGGGGCAGTCTGCACACACGATGGATATTGCTGCTCAGGTCGTGCGCCAGGAGCAGGCGGAGTGGTCCATGCAAAACGACCCCTTTGTTCAAGCCCTTGTCAGAGACTTTGGTGCCCAGGTTGTACCAGGTTCGGTCAAACCAAGTGCGGCACTATAAGTTTCTGCCATGTGCCAGTCTTTTTATGCCGGGACCCGACGCCATTAATCCATTTAAATTTTTGAATCATCACAATCAGGAATCTCCAAAATGATGAAAGGTCAGATAGCAGGTTTGATGCGCCAGGCGCAACAGATGCAAGAAAACATGAAAAAGGCGCAAGATGCCTTGTCCGATATCCTGGTCGAAGGTGCTGCCGGTGGCAACCTGGTCAAGGTCACGATGACCTGTCGCCACGACGTCAAACGTGTCACCATTGACCCCAGTCTGCTCGCCGAAGACAAAGATATGCTTGAGGATCTGGTTGCCGCAGCCTTTAATGATGCTTTGCGCAAGGCAGAGGCCACTTCGCAAGAAAAAATGTCTGCAGTGACTGCCGGTATGCCATTGCCACCAGGAATGAAGCTTCCTTTCTGATGGAAAATTCCTCGTCCGAACCTCAGCCACTCCTGGCCCTGGTTGACGCCCTGCGTCGCTTGCCTGGAGTGGGTGTGCGCACGGCACGCCGTATGGCGTATCACTTGCTGCAACATGATCTCAAAGCGGCCGAACAGCTTGGACGTGCGCTAACCGATGCAGTGCAACGCCTGCAGCACTGTGAACTGTGCAATGGGTTTACAGAGATCCCGGTCTGTGCGACCTGTAATCATCCTGAGCGTGATCACACATTGCTGTGTATCGTCGAAACACCTGCGGATCAGAATTCGATTGAGGCCACACATGGTTATCAGGGACTGTATTACGTCCTGATGGGCAGGCTTGCGCCGCTCGAAGGCATGGGCCCCGACGAACTGGATTTTGACCGGGTACTCAAGCGCGCGGGTGATGGCGTGGTGCAGGAAGTCATTCTCGCAACCAACTTTACCGCTGAAGGCGAGACGACTGCACACTATCTGTCAGAAGCTCTCAGAAGCCGTGGTATCAAAGTCACACGACTTGCGCGCGGTGTGCCTGCCGGTAGCGAAATTGAATATGTCGATGCAGGTACCGTTGCCTGGGCGCTGATGGAACGCAAGCCCACATGATGACTGCACATACTGCCCCGATCCGTTAATCTGCACCATATCAAACCAACAACTTAAAAATCAGTCGGAGATCACCATGTCGATATCACGCCGTCATTTACTCAAACTTGCGGGTGCAACGAGTGCGCTGTCCATCGCTCCCGGTTTTGTCTTTGCGCAAAAACTTGAAAAAAACAAGGTGCATATTGCTGTGGGTGGCAAGGCGCTGACCTACTATCTGCCGCTGACGATTGCGGAACGACAGGGTTATTTCAAGGATGAAGGCCTGGATGTGACGATTTCTGATTTCGCCGGTGGCTCCAAGGCACTGCAGGCGGTCGTGGGTGGCAGCGCGGACGTGGTGTCAGGTGCTTTTGAGCACAACATCAATCTGCAGTCCAAAGGTCAGTTTTTTCGCTGTTTTGTCCTGCAGGGACGCGCACCCATGATTGCGATCGGTGTCTCGACCAAGACAATGCCTGGTTACAAAACGCCCGCCGATCTTAAAGGCAAGAAAATTGGTGTGACTGCGCCTGGCTCGTCGACCAATATGATGATTAATTTCTTTCTCGCCAAGCATGGTCTGAAACCCTCGGATGTGTCGATCATCGGCGTGGGTGCAGGTGCTGGAGCCGTGACGGCGATGCGTTCGGGTCAAATCGATGCAATTTCGAATCTGGATCCCGTGTTGTCGATGCTCGAAGCCTCAAAAGATATCGTGATCATTTCTGATACCCGCAAAATCAAAGATACCGTTGATATTTTTGGTGGCAACATGCCTGCGGGCAGCCTTTATGCACCCCAATCCTTTATTGATGCAAATCCTGGCACGACGCAGGCATTGACCAATGCGATCGTGCGTGCCAACAAATGGATTCAGAAAGCGGGTCCCGCCGGTGTCGCCAAAGTCGTGCCAGAGAGCTATTTGCTGGGTGATCCTGCTGTGTACGCACTCTCGGTCGAGAAGGGCATGGAAGGCCTGTCACCTGATGGCATGATGCCCGAAGATGGTCCTGCGACAGCGCTCAAAGCCCTTGAAGCTTACAGCTCCGAGCTCAAGGATACAAAGGTCGACCTCTCTAAAACCTGGACAAACGACTTCGCCAAGCGAGCCAACCAGAAATTCCCTGAAGTCAGTCTCTGATACGGAAATCCGAAATACCCATGTCTGAAGCATCGATCCCCGAGACGCTCAAGCACGAAGCTGCTGCGCTCTCGCTTGAGAATATTTCCTGCACCTTTGTGTCGCGCGATGACCCGACCCAGCGCTATACCGCGGTCAGCGACACCACGCTCTCGATTGCCGCGGGAGAGTTCGTCTCCGTGGTGGGGCCGACCGGGTGCGGCAAATCGACGCTGCTGAATGTTGGTGCGGGCTTGCTGTCCCCATCCTCGGGGGTGATTCGTGTATTTGGCGAACCACTGGCGGGCATCAACAAGCGAGCCGGCTATATGTTTCAGGGCGAAGCGCTGCTGCCCTGGCGCAGTGCGCTCGACAATGTGGTGGCAGGGCTGGAGTTTGCAGGCGTGCCGCGGGCGCAAGCCCTGGATCAGGGGCGCGACTGGATGCGCCGCGTGGGCCTGGGTGGTTTTGAGGACCGTTATCCGCATCAGATGTCGGGTGGGATGCGCAAGCGTGCGATGCTGGCCCAGACTCTGATCCGTGATCCGGACATCATTCTGATGGATGAGCCGTTTTCAGCGCTGGATATCCAGACGCGTCAGCTGATGGAGAATGAAGTCCTTGAATTATGGATGGCCAAGCGCAAGGCTGTATTGTTCATTACACACGATCTGGATGAGGCGATTGCGATGAGTGATCGCGTGATTGTCTTGTCTGCTGGCCCCGGTACCCACCCGATCGGTGAGTTTGAAATTGACTTGCCCCGACCGCGTGATGTGGCCGAAGTCCGTGTGCAGCCAAGGTTTATTGAATTGCATGCGGCAATCTGGGCCGTTTTGCGTGACGAAGTCCTGAAGGGCTACGCCCAACAAAAGCGAGCCTGAAATCATGTGGAATCTGATCAAACCGACCTCCCGACTCTCCTTGCGTATCTGGCAACTCAGTTTGCTGGTCATCATGCTGGCCGTCTGGCAGATCGCCTCGAGTGACCCCAAGGTCGCCTTCTTTTTTGGACGTCCGCTAGGTGTCTGGGCCAGGATTTGGGACTGGTTTGTTGTCAATGGTGATATCTATCAGCATCTGTCCATTACTTTGACCGAAACCGCACTGGCTTTTGTGATCGGTACCGCATCAGGGCTGGGAGCTGGACTGTGGCTGGGTCTGTCGCCCATGGCCAGCGCTATCCTTGATCCTTATATCAAGGCTGCTAATTCAATGCCTCGCGTCATCCTTGCACCAATTTTTGCTATGTGGTTCGGTTTGGGCATATGGTCCAAGGTTGCACTTGCTGTGACGCTGGTTTTTTTCATCGTCTTTTTTAACGTGTATCAGGGTGTGCGTGAAGTCAGCCCTACGCTGCTTGATAACGCCCGCATGCTGGGCGCAGACCGGCGTCAGTTATTGCGGCAGGTGTATTTGCCCTCGGCGACCAGCTGGGTGTTCTCCAGTCTGCATACTTCTGTTGGCCTGGCTTTTGTGGGTGCGGTCGTAGGTGAATACCTGGGGTCAGCTGCCGGGGTGGGTTATCTGATCCTGCAGGCAGAAGGTACCTTTGACGTCAACACGGTGTATGCAGGGATTGTTGTACTGACAGTTTTTGCGCTTGGTCTCGATACGCTTGTGGCCATTGCTGAAAAACGTTTGATGAAATGGCAGCCTCAGTCGGGCGAGACCGAAAAGTTGTAAGTCAGGCAGAAGGCTTGATCTTCTGCCTGTTTTGAAGCCCGCCGACTCCCAGTCGCCGGGCTTTTTGCATTGAGTTCAAGCGTTGCGTTGCGCCGCAATCAGTGCGTCGAGTTTGCGTGCATCAGCCACAAACGCCCGAATACCTTCCGAGAGTTTTTCAGTGGCCATTGCATCTTCATTGAGCATGAACCTGAAATGGCGCTCGTCAGCAGGGATGCGGACCGCTGAGTCAGACATCTCCGGGGTCAGCGCAGCAATGAGGTCGCTCTCGGAGTCAGAGAGTTTTGCCAGCAAGTCAGGGCTGATCGTCAGCAGGTCGCAGCCGGCGAGCGCCAGAATCTGGCCGGTATTCCTGAAACTTGCGCCCATGATTTCAGTCGCAATACCAAAGGCTTTGTAATAGCGGTAAATGCCTGAAACAGAGATGACGCCGGGGTCATTTGGACCACTTGAGGCGACCTCGTCCCATGAGGCGCCTTGTTGTTTTTTGTGCCAGTCATAAATCCGGCCCACGAAAGGCGAAATCAGCTGGACGCGTGCATCGGCACAGGCAACCGCCTGGACGAGCGAAAACAGTAACGTCAGATTGCAGCGAATTCCCTCGGATTCAAGAATGCGGGCGGCCTGGATGCCTTCCCAGGTCGAGGCAATCTTGATCAGGATCCGCTCGCGCCCAAAACCTTCCTGTTCGTAGAGCGCCATGATCCGTCTCGCCCGATCGACTGTCGCGCGTACATCAAAGGACAGGCGTGCATCCACTTCGGTGGAGACCCGTCCGGGGACGATTTTGAGAATTTCGCGTCCAAAAGACACCAGCAGCAGGTCAACCAGCTCGTCCGCTGTGGCGTTGGGATGTGCTTTGACGCATCGTTCGAGCAGGGGGCGGTAGGCTTCCTGCTGAACAGCTTTGAGGATCAGCGAGGGATTGGTGGTGGCATCGGTCGGCCGGAAGCTCCGTATGCTTTCGAAGTCGCCCGTATCGGCGACTACAGTGGTAAATGCACGAAGGGATTCGAGAAGGGTTGCCATCGGGTTATACTTCCAAGGTTTGCTTATTGATACAGATGCCGGGGTTGATTGTGCTGCCGAATATATTTCCAGAGAATGCCACAAATAGCATGACAAATAAGGTTTCCGGACAAGCACGGCCTAAAACAGCTATTTTAGCCTTGGCCGACGGGACCATTTTTAAGGGCATTTCGATCGGGGCTGACGGACACGCCGTCGCCGAAGTGGTTTTTAACACTGCCATGACCGGTTACCAGGAAATCCTGACCGATCCAAGTTACAGCGGACAAATCGTCACGCTAACCTACCCCCATATTGGGAATACGGGCATTAACGTCGAGGATGTCGAATCCTTCAAAATCCATGCGGCCGGTCTGATTGTTCGTGATTGTCCCGCGAGAGTGTCGAATTTTCGCTCGACCCAGTCCTTGCCCGACTACCTGAAGTCCCAGGGAATTGTTGCCATCGCCGATATTGATACCCGCATGCTTACACGCATTTTGCGTGAGGGTGGTGCACAGGGTGGATGCATCCTGGTGGGTGAGGATGCCGAGCAGGCGCTCAAGCTTGCCCGCAGCTTCCCCGGTATGGCTGGCCTGGATCTGGCAAAAGTTGTTTCTGCCAAGCAGTCCAGTACCTGGACGGAGTCGACCTGGACACTGGGCGAAGGGTATGGCAAAACAGACAGCAAGCTGCCAACGGTGGTTGCGTATGACTTCGGTGTGAAATCAAACATCCTGCGTCTGCTGGCCGAACGTGGTTGCAATATCACAGTGGTCCCTGCGCAGACGACGGCTGAAGACGTGCTCAAACTCAATCCCGACGGTGTGTTCCTGTCAAATGGTCCGGGTGATCCGGACGCTTGTGACTATGCGATCGCAGCGACAAAAGTATTCCTTGAGCGCAAGTTGCCTGTATTCGGTATTTGCCTGGGTCACCAGATCATGGGCCTGGCGGTTGGTGCAAAAACAGTCAAGATGAAAACAGGCCATCATGGCTCGAACCATCCTGTGCAGGAGCTGGCGACAGGTCGC
The DNA here is from genome assembly GCA_947379755.1 of Alcaligenaceae bacterium. Lineage (GTDB taxonomy): Bacteria > Pseudomonadota > Gammaproteobacteria > Burkholderiales > Burkholderiaceae_B > Zwartia. The sequence continues at coordinate 34,047 of CANCOC010000032.1, forward strand.
GTGTTCATCACTGCCCAGAATCATGGTTTTGCTGTGGATGCTGCAAGTCTGCCTGCCAACGCACGCGTCACGCACGTCTCGCTGTTTGATGGCACATTGCAGGGGTTTGAACTGACGGATCGACCCGCGTTCTGTTTTCAAGGACATCCCGAAGCCAGTCCTGGCCCTCACGACATTGTCGTGTTGTTCGATAAATTCATGAGCCAGATGGCCGGTCAAAAATAAAGAGTCCCCATGCCTAAACGTACAGACCTAAAAAGCATTCTGATTATCGGAGCAGGTCCCATCATTATCGGGCAGGCTTGCGAGTTCGACTACTCCGGCGCTCAAGCCTGCAAGGCTTTGAAAGCCGAGGGTTATCGCACCATTCTGGTCAATAGCAACCCTGCGACCATCATGACCGACCCCGAAACGGCCGATGTGACCTACATCGAACCCATTACCTGGCAAGTCGTCGAAAAAATCATCGAGAAAGAACGCCCTGATGCTGTTTTGCCAACCATGGGTGGGCAGACTGCGCTCAATTGCGCGCTTGATCTGGACAAGCACGGTGTACTTGCAAAATATGGCGTTGAGCTGATTGGTGCCAATGCTCACGCCATCGAAAAAGCAGAAGATCGCCAGAAATTCAAAGTCGCCATGACAGCGATTGGGCTGGAGTCGGCCAAGTCCGGTGTGGCACACACGCTCGAAGAAGCCTGGGAAGTCCATAAGCGTATCGCAATCGAATTAGGCACCTCAGGGTTTCCTTCTGTGATCCGTCCGAGCTTTACGCTGGGCGGCAGTGGTGGTGGTATTGCCTACAACGCTGAAGAATTCGAAACCATCTGTCGCCGTGGCCTCGAGGCCTCACCGACCAATGAGTTACTGATCGAAGAGTCGCTGCTTGGCTGGAAAGAGTTTGAGATGGAGGTCGTGCGTGATACGGCTGACAATTGCATTATTGTGTGCTCGATCGAAAACCTCGATCCAATGGGCGTGCATACTGGTGACTCGATTACCGTCGCGCCTGCGCAGACGCTGACCGATAAAGAGTATCAGATCATGCGCAATGCATCGATCGCTGTATTGCGTGAAATCGGCGTTGATACGGGTGGTTCGAACGTGCAGTTTGCGCTGAATCCGCTCAATGGTCGCATGATCGTGATCGAGATGAATCCACGCGTTTCGCGTTCTTCGGCCTTGGCCTCTAAGGCGACTGGTTTCCCGATTGCCAAGGTTGCTGCACGTCTGGCGGTTGGTTATACGCTGGATGAACTTAAAAACGAAATCACAGGAGGCGCAACCCCTGCTTCGTTTGAACCCACGATCGATTACGTTGTCACCAAAGTGCCACGTTTTGCTTTCGAAAAATTTCCGACTGCCGATGCGCGTCTGACCACTCAGATGAAGTCGGTCGGTGAAG
>CANCOC010000033.1 GCA_947379755.1 Alcaligenaceae bacterium
GGGCGAGTTTTTTTGTTCAAATTACTGAGCCTGAGATCATGGCAACAAAACGCGACTTTTACGACATTCTTGGCGTTGCCAAAAACGCATCAGATGAAGATTTAAAAAAAGCCTACCGCAAGCTGGCGATGAAATACCATCCGGATCGCAATCCGGACAGTAAGGAAGCCGAAGAAAAATTCAAGCAGGCCAAAGAAGCCTATGAGATGCTTTCTGACGGAAATAAGCGTGCGGCTTATGATCGATATGGTCATGCCGGCGTAGATCCTAACGCAGCGGGGATGGGCGGTGGTGCTGGTTTCAGCGATTCGTTCGGCGATCTCTTTGGTGAGATCTTTGGCGGTCAGCAGCGTCGCGGCGGCGGTGGTGGTGGCGGACCTCAGGTTTATCGCGGTGCCGATCTGAAGTACGCGATGGAAATCACGCTCGAGCAGGCAGCCAATGGATTCGATACTGAAATCCGAGTCCCGAGCTGGGAGAACTGCGAGATTTGTAAAGGCAGTGGCGCCAAGCCTGGCACGTCTCCCAAAACCTGCCGTACCTGCGGTGGTGCGGGTGCGGTGCGCATGCAGCAAGGTTTTTTCAGCGTCCAGCAGACATGTCCGACATGCCATGGCAATGGCAAGGAAATCACGGATCCTTGTGTTTCGTGTGACGGAGTGGGACGCAAGCGCCGCAACAAGACCCTTCAGGTCAAGATCCCTGCGGGCATTGATGATGGCATGCGTATTCGCTCAACCGGGAATGGTGAGCCGGGCATTAATGGCGGCCCTTCTGGCGATCTGTTCGTTGAGATCAACATCAAGGAACACAAGATTTTCCAGCGCGACAATGACGACCTGCATTGCGAGTTGACCATCCCCTTTACGACTGCTGCGCTAGGTGGGGATATTCAAGTTCCCACGCTCAACGGCAAGGCTGAAATCACCATCCCGGATGGGACGCAATCAGGCAAGACTTTCAGATTGCGTGCCAAAGGAATCAAGGGCGTGCGAGCCGCTTATCCGGGTGACCTGTATTGTCATGTCGTGGTTGAGACGCCTGTCAAACTCAGCGAAGAGCAAAAGGTTATTTTGCGTCAGTTTGAGGCTTCATTAAGCGATGGGGGCGAGCGCCACTCACCACAAAGTAAATCATGGACGGATCGGGTCAAAGAGTTTTTTTCCTGATTATTCAACGTCTTGGGTCGTAAAAAAATGGGTTGCCGCATAATTAATCGGCAACCCATTTTTTCATCCTGTCTCCTGGTTTACTTTTTCTTGTCAAAATCCCCGGCGGCGACGCTACTGAAGTCCTCAGGTTTGAGATACTTGCGCATCGCAGCATGGATCTGTTCAGGTGTCAGCGCTGCAATTTTCTGATTCATGGCCGCTGCCCAGGCAAAGGTACGGTTGCGATCCAGATAGGCACTCCAGGTCGTTGAGAGCGTCGCGTCCTGAGCCAGTGAAAGCTTACGCAGATTGAGCAGCGCGTTGATACCGTCCTTGACTTCCTGCTCTGTGAAGCCATCTTTGACCGCACGGTCAAGCTCTTCCCGGATGGCCGTCTCAACCTTGTTGCGGTTTTCAGGTGCGTAAATAGCATAGACAGACCAGGTTGCGTTCGGTTGGTAGGCAGAAACGCTCAGACTGCTTCGCACGTTGTAGGAAAGGCCTTCTTTTTCACGCACACGCGTCCACAGGCGTGAGGTCTCGGATGAGCCGAGCAAAAAGTTTGCCATGGTCAGCGCAGGAAAATCAGGGTGAGTATCCTGAATTTCGACAGGGAGTTTTGCCAGATAAAAGGCGTTTGCCTTGTCTGGTGTCAGCGCCTGCATCTGCTCTGGCTTGACCATGCGAAAAGGCTCAGGTACGCGTTGGTAGGCTGCCGCTGGCTTCCAGCTTTGCAGGCTGCTTTTGAGCGTGGCCTCGAACTTGGCAGCGTCAAAGTCACCTACTGCGGAAACAGAGATATCGCCAGTGCCATGAAACCTGCGATGAAAGTTCACAAGGTCAGCACGTTTGATTGCCTGTGCGGCAGCGATCGATTCATCAAAGGTTGGTGCGTAACGAATGTCGTCGCGGGCCCAGGGGTTGTTGTGACGGCTGAGCATTCGGGCAGCAATCGCATTCGGTTCTGTCTTTGCGCTTTTGATACTCGCGACCAGCTTGCTGGTGTATTCGCTGAGCTGTTCCTGTGGATAATTCGCTTGCTGGATGACACTCAGGACAAAGCTGGTCAAAGCATCGATGTTCTCGCGTGTGGCGCTCAGGCTAATTGAAAGATCCGTGCTGGAGCCAGAGATGCCCACGTCACCCCTTAATGAATCAATTTTGTCGCTGATCTGTTCGCGTGTGAGTTTGTCTGTTCCATTCAACAGCAAGTCGGCAGCGATGGTTGACGCCATGCGCTGACCTTTCATCAGCTCAACATTGCCGGACTGAATGTCAATGTTGACACGCACGCGATTGCCGCGCGCTTCTTTGGGGAGCAGGGCCAGTTTGACGGGTCCATTGGCAAGCTTCAGTGTTTTAAGCAAAGTGCGCGAATCAATATTTTCGGGCGTGGGGTCAAACGCTTCAGTCTGTTTGCTGGCGACGTCTCCCTTGTAGTCGGCCAGACTGCTCTTGAGGTCAGGAATCGCTGCAAGTGGCGCCCGCACGGGCTTGTCAGTCGGGATGTATTGACCTTCCGTCCGGTTGGCTGCCAGCATATATTCGGCGCCTACACGTTGTGCCTCAGCCAGTGTGACCTTGCGGATGCGATCTCGCGAGACAAATACCATCCGCCAGTCCCCTATTGCGACATATTCGGACAGGGCGCTTGCTACGCTCTGTGCGTCACTGAAGACTTTGTCCCAGTTTGTGAGCCACTGGTTGCGTACGCGTTCAAGTTCTTCTTTTGTAAATGGTTTTTTGGCAAGCGACTCAAGCGTCGTGGTCAGTAAGCTGAGCGCGCGCTTGGGGTCCGCGCCGTGTTCAAGCGTGGCACCGAACATCACGATCCCCGGGGCATACTCGTCCATGGTGAAGCCCAGCACGCTCGTGGCTTGCTTGCTCGGAACCATAGCCTTGTACAGACGGCCGGAGGGCGTATCTGCCATCATCATGCTGGCAAGGTCCAGTGCTGCAAAGTCAGGGTGGGCTGCCGGGGGCACGTGATACATGGCTGCTACCAGTGGCGAGCCACCATTGCGGCGCAGGGTGATGCCACGTTCGCCATCCTGCAGGGGTTCAACTGTATATTCAGGCGGGAGTTTACGTTCAGGCTTTGGAATGGTGCCAAAGGAACGCTCAATCGCCTGGAGTGTTGCCTCAGGGTCGAATTGGCCGGTCACGATCAGTACTGCATTGTCAGGCTGATAATGGGCGCGATAAAAAGCCTGTAGCTGGGCGATATCGACATTCTCGACATCCGAGCGCGCACCGATCGGGGTCTTGCCGTAGTTGTGCCATTGAAAGGCAACTCCCAGCATTTTTTGCCACAACATCTGAAAGGGGTTGTTCTCGCCACTTTCCATTTCGTTACGCACGACAGTCATTTCTGTGTCCAGATCCTGACGCGAAACAGTGGAGTGAATCATGGCATCGGCCTGCCAGTTCAAGTACCAGTTCAGTGTCTCTGGATTGGCCGCAAAGCTGGCGTAATAGTTCGTCCGATCTGTCGAGGTCGAGCCATTGGCCTGCAAGCCACGTTTGGAAAACTCGCCCAGTGCATTCGGAATGTCAGGCGTGCCTTTGAATAACATGTGTTCAAGTAAATGCGCCATGCCTGTTTCGCCATAGTTCTCATGGCGCGAGCCAACCAGATAGGTCATGTTGACAGTGGTGGTCGGTTTGGATGCGTCTGGTGCCAATAACACGCGCAAGCCATTGCTTTGAATACGGTATTCAGTGATGCCCTCAACCGAGGTCACTTCATTCATGCCTGCAGGCAGGGTCAGAGCCCATCCCTGTAACGCAACAAATGAGAGCGTGAGGCCCAGCAGGGCGCGTTTAAAGGCGTCAGTCAGCAAACGCATAGGATATTTCCATTTTGAAAGAGTGGGCCGAAGCTGTTGGAACAACTTCGGCCGGATTGGTTCATTTCGATAACAGTCGCATTGCCTGTTCAAGTCCTGCAACAGTGACAGGAAACATCTTGTCCTGAACGATATTGCGGATCAGTGCGATGGACTGGCGGTACTGCCAGGAAGCCTGGGGCTCTGGATTGAGCCATACCGCTTTGGGCCAGGTCGTGACCATGCGCTGTAACCAGTCGGCACCTGACTCTTTGTTGTAATGCTCGACAGATCCCCCCGGTTGCAGAATTTCATAGGGACTCATTGTTGCGTCGCCGACAAAAATCAGTCGCCAGTCTGCATTGAATTTACGCAGCACATCCCAGGTTTCAAATCTTTCCATCTGACGACGACGATTCGATTTCCACAGGTGCTCATACGGGCAGTTGTGGAAGTAATACACCTCGAGATTGCGAAACTCACTGCTGGCGGCCGAAAACAACTCCTCGACGCGCGCGATATGGTCGTCCATGCTGCCGCCCACATCGAGCAGCATCAATACTTTGACGTTGTTGTGACGCTCCGGGACGAGTTTGATATCCAGATAGCCCGCATTGCGTGCCGTGCTTGCAATCGTGTCATCCAGATCCAGTTCAAAATCGGCACCCTGACGCGCAAAACGACGCAGCCGTCTGAGTGCAACTTTAAAATTGCGTGTCCCCAGTTCGATCGTATCGTCGTAGTCGCGGAACTGCCGTTCATCCCAGACCTTGACAGCTGTGCGATTGCCTGCCGAGGCGCCACCGACGCGCACGCCTTCAGGGTGGTAGCCACCATTGCCAAATGGAGAGGTGCCACCCGTTCCGATCCACTTGCTGCCGCCGGCATGACGCTCTTTTTGTTCTTCCTGACGCTCTTTGAACATTTCCATGAGCTTGTCCCAGCCATGCTTCTCGAGCTCAGCTTTTTGCTCGGGTGTCAGGTTTTTTTCGAATTCCTTGACGAGCCAGTCGAGCGGGATTTTTTTGCCTGCGGGCAGTTTTTGTTCCAGGCTGCGGTAATAGGTCGCAAACGCCCGGTCAAACCGGTCGAAGAGGGTTTCGTCCTTGATCAGTGTGGTGCGCGCAAGATAATAAAAGTCTTCGAGCGTCGGTGGCATCAGCGGCGTAGACAGCGCCTCAAGCAGCGTCAGGTATTCCTTGACGGATACCAGCAGTTTCTGGGTGCGCAGGTGATAAAAGAAATCAACAAGCATGGCGTTTGAGCTGGTAAAGGAGATGGTCGCGGATTTCGGGCCATTCGCCTGCGATCACGCTATACATCACCGTGTCTCGCACAGTGCCGTCGCGACGCAGGGCACTGTGACGGATGATGCCGTCCTTTTTGGCACCCAGGCGCTCAATCGCGCGCTGTGAGGCAAAGTTGAAATTGTCGGTGCGCCAGCCTACGACTGCTGCACCAAGTGAATCAAACGCGTGGGTCAGCAGCAGGAGCTTGCAGGCGGTGTTCACATGGCTGCGGTGATGGCTCTTGGCATACCAGGTGTAGCCGATCTCCAGACGCGCGACCGGTGCAATGATATCGTGATAGCGGGTGGTCCCCATGATCTTGCCAGAGGCCTGGTCAATCACCACAAAGGGCAGCATATGTCCTGCAGCCAGACCGTCCAGAGCTGTCTGGATATAGGCGCCTGCCTGTCCGGGTTCGGGGACGGAGGTCACGCGCAGATTCCACAGTTCGCCATCGCGTGCGGCCTCGGACAGACCTGCGTCATGCATGAGGCTGAGAGGCTCAAGGCGTACGCCATGACCCGTCAGGGTGCAGGGTGCCGGAGTGTTGAGGAAACCTTGATTCTTTGTCATGTCGCAGTCTTCCTTATGTGCGGCGTGTTGTGCCGCGGGTCATTGCGGCCAGACGCTCAAGCAGCTGCAGGTCCTGTTCGTTTTTAAGCAAGGCACCTGCCATCATTGGGATGGCAGTGGCGGCATGCGCATCAATCTGAGCCGCGCTGACATCTTCTGCAATCAGCAGACGCAGCCAGTCCAGAAACTCGGACGTCGAAGGCTTTTTCTTCAGGCCAGGTGCCTCGCGCAGTGCAAAAAACGTATCCAGTGCTGCGCGCAGGACATCAGCGTGCAAGTTGGGAAAGTGCACATCGACAATGCTGCGCAGCGTGTCGCGATCGGGAAAGCGGATGTAATGAAAGAAACAGCGACGCAGGAATGCATCAGGCAGATCTTTTTCATTATTAGAAGTGATGATGACGAGTGGGCGGTGGATGGCCTTGATCGTACTGCGTGTTTCGTAGACGTGGAATTCCATCTGGTCGAGTTCACGCAACAAATCATTTGGAAACTCGATGTCCGCCTTGTCGATCTCATCAATGAGCAAGACCACTGGCTCGGGAGACTGGAAGGCTTGCCACAGGACGCCCTGCATGATGTAGTTACGGATATCCTTGACCTTTTCGTCACCCAGCTGCGAGTCACGCAGGCGCGACACGGCATCATATTCATACAGGCCCTGATGTGCCTTGGTGGTGGATTTGATGTGCCATTGCATCAGCGGGCGTCCCAGCGCCTTGGCAACCTCTTCGGCCAGCATCGTTTTGCCCGTGCCGGGCTCGCCTTTAATCAGCAGGGGACGCTCGAGCGTGAGCGCCGCGTTGACAGCAAGTTTGAGGTCGTCGGTTGCAACATAGCGTTCAGTACCGTCGAAACGCAGATTGGGGGCTTGGGTCGAGGAAGTTGAGGTCATTTGTCGCTAAAAGTAAGAGTCACGGATGGTAAATATGGATTGTTTAATTCTTGTTGCTCCAATTATCGTACAATCCTAACGTTTTGCGGCCGGGAATATGCCCGGGTTTTCTCTGCTTGAGCAAGAGCCCTCACATGAAGTTGTCGAACACAATGTATCGCTTCAAGACTAATTTAGCCAGTCAGCTGGTGGCCAGCCTGGCCATCGCTGCATCCTGTTTAACGGTTTCGCCTGCCTTTGCAGCCGATGCGCCCGTCACAGGTCACGCCGATGCTGCAAAAGCCAAGGTGTCGATGTGTATCGGATGTCACGGCATTCCGGGCTATCGGGCAAGCTTTCCCGAGGTGTACTCGGTGCCGATGATTGCCGGCCAGAATGACAAATACATCCAGGCGGCTTTGCATGCCTACGCAAAAGGCGACCGTACCCATCCCACGATGGACGCGATTGCTGCAAGCCTGTCAGATCAGGATATTGCTGATCTGGCTGCCTACTATTCCAATCTTAAATAATCAGGGGGCCACTTTGAAACAATTTTCGCTCGCCCTCGCAGGCACACTGTTGATCGCAACGGCCGGACTGAGTCAGGCTGCTGATCTCGCTGCGGGTAAAGCCGTATGGGAAAAAGTCAATTGCGCGTCCTGTCACGGTGCAGATGCCAAATCTGCAGTCGACCCCGCATATCCTGTTCTGGCAGGTCAGCATGCTGACTTTCTGGTGCATGCACTGAAAGCTTATCAGCGTGGCGCTGCAGGTGCGCCTGCCTCGGCAAACGTTCGCAAAAATGCCATCATGGGTGCCTTTGCAAGTCAGTTATCCAAGCAGGATATCGAAAACGTAGCCGCCTGGCTCGCTGCTCAGCCAGGCCCACTGGCTGTGCGCAAGTAATTCATCCTTCAATGGCTGGAGGCTGGCAGACAGAATGTAGTCCTACGGCAGACCTAAAAAAACCGCAAATTTAAATTTGCGGTTTTTTTTATTTGAAGTGGACTTTTTAGTCGCGGCTGACACGCTGACGGATCAGCTCGATATAGGCATCGCTGTCCAGAGGTGTACCCAGGCGTTGGGATTCCCAGACCACCTTTCCCAGACACTCCATGATTTCATGCGCAGCATGGTGGGGATCCGTGCGGGAGGCCAGACCTTCGAAAGCCTGGCGAATCCCGCGAGGATGATCAATCGAAAGCTGTTCGGCAATTGCCAAATGCATGGATAAGTGAAGAAAAGGGTTGGTCCTTCCTTCTTCTACGTTGAATTCCCTGGTCATGGAGTCTGCTTGTTCCATGTCATCATGGTATTCGGGATGTTTTTCTATCCAGCCGAGAGCCATGGCCTCCAGAGGTGTGAGAACCTCCAGTGCGCGATGCTTGCGCCACGTTTCAATAAAAAACTGCCTGACCTGATCGCGCGAAGGGTTAAACATGCGGCAATGCCTGTGAATCTGAAGTGATTAAATCTGGAGGGCTGCGATGCTCAGACGCAATGCAGGATAAGATGATTGACTATTTTAAGGCGCAACCGGAGTCAGCATGTCCTATCAGCACATCAAGATCCCTTCTGCAGGCAAAAAAATCACTCTGAATGCGGACTTTTCGCTCAACGTGCCCGATCAACCGATTATCCCCTTCATCGAAGGTGACGGTACGGGTGTGGATATCACCCCGGTCATGATCCGTGTGGTGGACGCCGCAGTCGCAAAGGCTTACGCAGGGGAACGCAACATCCACTGGATGGAAATTTTTGCCGGTGAAAAGTCCATACGACTCTATGGCCCCGACGTGCGTCTGCCAGAAGAAACCTTGCGCGCCGTTAAAGAGTATGTCGTGTCGATCAAGGGTCCCCTGAGCACCCCGGTCGGTGGCGGCATCCGGTCACTAAATGTAACGCTGCGCCAGCAGCTTGACTTGTATGTCTGCCTGCGGCCGGTGCGTTATTACAAAGGCGTTCCTTCTCCTCTGCGTGAACCCGAAAAAACCAACATGGTTATTTTTCGTGAAAACTCCGAAGATATTTACGCTGGAATTGAGTTTGCGGCACATACCGATGCATCGAGGCAACTGATCGACTTTCTGCAGCATACGCTGGGGGTGACCAAAATCCGTTTTCCCGAGACTTCGGGCATCGCCATCAAGCCTGTTTCGAGCGAGGGAACCAAGCGTCTGGTCCGCCGTGCGTTGCAATACACAATTGACAATAACCTGCCTTCCTGCACGATTGTGCACAAGGGCAATATCATGAAGTTTACCGAAGGTGCTTTTCGTGACTGGGCCTACGAGCTTGCGCGTGATGAGTTCGGTGCACAGCCGATCGATGGCGGGCCATGGTGCAAATTCAAACACCCCAGGACGGGCCGGGACATTATCGTGAAGGACGTCATTGCGGATGCCTTCATGCAACAGATCTTGTTGCGACCAACCGAATACAGCGTAATTGCGACATTGAATCTGAACGGTGATTATTTGTCCGATGCGCTGGCTGCGCAGGTTGGCGGTGTTGGCATTGCACCGGGTGCCAATTTGTCTGATTCCGTCGCGATGTTTGAAGCGACCTCAGGTACTGCACCAAAATATGCTGGCAAGGACTATGTCAATCCCGGCTCTGCCATTCTTTCTGCCGAAATGATGCTGCGTCACATGGGTTGGACAGAGGCTGCCGACCTGATCATTCAAAGCATGGAAAAAACGATTTTGTCTAAAAGAGTGACATATGACTTTGCCCGTTTGCTAGAGGGCGCGGCACAGGTCTCATGTTCTGGTTTTGGGCAGGCCATGATTGAAAATATGTAAATCTGGCGGTACTTGCCACTTTTCTTGCACTGATATTGATCATTTCTGTTTTTTTTGACCGATTTGTAAGAAAAATTGATTTTTTTTGCGCCAAATACGGGCATACCCTGATGTGAATTGTGCCTGGCTCGTGCAGAATGGACTTCAAGCAGGTGAGGGGACAAATGCTCATTAAGAGCATGCTGGCATGACCGGCAATATAAAAACAGGCAGTGATCAATAAAAGCAAATCGCGCAACGGCTGGCACTCACGTGCTGGCCGTTGTCGCTTGAGCCGGCTTTGCTGTATCTTGCCTGAAGTGCCTATTTATATACTGGAATAAGGTTGTGTTGATGAAGTTCAGGTCCATGTCTTATTGGCACCGCAATCTCGCTGTGATTGCTTTGTTGCTGGCGATCTGGTTCGTTGCCACCTTTTTGCCTGTTTATTTTGCGGTGTATTTGTCAAAAATATTCATCTTTGGCTGGCCTTTTTCTTTCTGGATGGCGGCCTTTGGTGCTCCGGCACTGTTTCTTGTCATCATCGGTTTGTATGCGTGGCATATGACACGCGAAGATATGCGTGCGCGTCAAAACAAACCGGAATAAGTGATGTCTTCTGTGACGAACCCATCCCAAACAGCCCTGAATGCCCGCCTGTGGCGTGGCTATGTGCTGTATGCGTTTGGTTTTGTAGTGCTGATCCTGGTTCTGGCCTTGCTGGAAATCATGGGTCTGGCTCGCCAATGGATTGGCTATGTGTTTTTGCTTGTCACAGTCGTGTTGTATGCCGGGATCGGAATTTTTTGTCGCACCTCTGACCCGCTTGAGTATTACGTGGCGGGTCGCCGGGTGCCCGCAGTCTATAACGGCATGGCGACGGCGGCCGACTGGATGTCGGTGGCATCATTTCTGGGGGTGGCTGGCACGCTTTACCTGAGCGGCTACAACGGCCTTGCATACATACTTGGGTGGACCGGAGGGTATGTGCTTGTGGCGCTCTTTCTGGCGCCTTACTTGCGCAAGTTTGGACGGTTTACGATCCCTGACTTCCTGGGCGCCCGCTTCGGGGGCAACTTACCGCGTTTTGTGGGTGTGTTGTGCGCAATCCTGTGCTCCTTTACCTATCTGGTGGCGCAAATTTATGGCGTGGGCATCATCACCACGCGCATGACCGGCATTTCGTTTGAGCTGGGCATTTTTATCGCTTTGGGCGGCATGCTTGTCTGTTCATTCCTGGGCGGAATGCGCGCTGTGACCTGGACCCAGGTGGCGCAATACATTATTTTGCTGATTGCGTATCTGGTGCCCGTGATCTGGCTGTCTGTCAAACAAACGGGGCAGCCGATTCCGCAAATTGCGGCGAGTTCAGTTTTGCAGCAAGTGAGTGAGCGCGAGCGTGAACTCACCTATGATGCGGATGAACGAAGTGTCAGACTGGTCTGGCAGGACCGCGCAAACCTGATGCAGGCCCGTATCGATGGTTTGCCTGATGCACTTGAGCTGGAATCTAAAAGTCTGCGTCTGCAGTTGTTGCGTGCACGAGCCAATGACGAGTCAATGGTTGAAGTTCGGACACTTGAGCGAGAACTTGCGACCTATCCGGCTTCTGTAGAAGCGGCACGTACGGCCTGGTCGAGTGCGCGCGATGAGTACCAGGCGCGCGCCTCTCCCCCCCTGGCGCATGCGCAGCCTTTCACCACGAAAGCTGCTGAAAATTCGACAGATGTCAGGAATAATTTTCTTGCCCTGATGCTGTGCCTGATGCTGGGAACGGCAGGCCTGCCGCATATTCTCATGCGCTCCTTTACGACGCCCTCTGTCAGTGAAGCGCGTAAATCTGTCTTCTGGTCGCTGCTGTTCATTCTGCTGCTGTATATGATGGCGCCTGCCCTGGCGATCCTGGTGAAGTATGAGATTTATACCAATCTCGTTGGTATGCACTTTGCAGACTTGCCCACCTGGGTGCATGCCTGGACGGCGGTTGATCGCTCCCTGATCGACATCATGGACATTAATCACGATGGCATTGTCCAGCTCTCCGAGATTCATGTCGGCGCCGATGTTGTTGTGCTGGCTGGGCCTGAGATCGGTGGCTTGCCGTACGTGATTTCAGGACTGGTTGCAGCGGGTGCCCTGGCCGCAGCGCTCTCTACAGCCGATGGCCTGTTGCTCACGCTTTCCAATGCGCTGTCGCATGACACTCTGTTCAGAATCGTTTCACCCAAAATGGGTCCTGGACGTCGGGTGATTTTGTCCAAGATCCTGCTGCTGCTCGTTGCGTTTGCCGCTGCCTGGGTTGCAACCCGAACACCTGCTGATATTCTGTTTTTGGTCGGCGCGGCGTTTTCTTTTGCAGCTTCGGCGTTCTTTCCCGTGCTGGTGATGGGTATTTTCTGGAAGCGTGCAAATAAATGGGGTGCCACCTTTGGCATGTTGACTGGTCTGGGCACGACCTTCGCTTATATGGTGAACACGCAACCCTGGCTGAGGGAGCTCGTCCTGGGTGTGCCGCGTAGCATACCCATCGAATTGCTCTGGGGGATCCAGCCGATTGCAGCGGGTATTTTTGGTGCGCCCATGGCTTTTGCCGTGATTGTGGCGGTTTCTTTGCTGACGCCTCGTCCGGATGCTGCGACGCTGGAGCTGGTTGATTATTTACGGCAACCGGATTAACACCAGCATGGCCCCGCGGCCTCCATGTGCCTGTGGCGCCGTCGCAAAGGCCACAATATCCTGAATCTGTCTGAGCCATTGCACGACAACTGCTTTGAGAACGCCCTGACCACTGACTGAGCCATAGCCCTGGCCGTGAATGATGCGCACGCAACGCGTGGCATGCGCTTGGCTGGTATGCAAAAAGGCCATCAGTGCATCACGCGCCTGGTCGCTATTGAGCCCATGTAAATCGAGTTGTGCGCCAACAGGCCAGTACGCCTGTTTCAGGCGGCGAAGCGTATCGGGACCAACGCCCGGTGCCGCCCAGGCGATGTCCTGTCCGGTGTCTGATAGCGGCATGCCCGGCAAAGTCGCCTGTGTTCTGAGGGCCATCGTTTTTTCGGCGGCCGCTTGTTGCACGCTCCCCATGGCGCGCTGGCGTTTTTGTTCAAGCAGCTCGGGTGGCTGCAACGTCTGGATGCGCGTGTGAATCACCCGCCCCGTGGATTTGATCGGTTGGGCAGACTGTGTTGCGCGAGCGAACAATTTTGCAGCAGCCTCGGTCAACGCTGGATTGGCTGTGATGGACAAGCGGGTCGACTCCAGCTTGTCCGCCTGAGCTGCTGCGGCGAGGCGGTTTGCCTGAGCCGTCTGATGAAGTTTTTTCAGATCGGCCAGGCCCGCCTTATTGCTCCGCATTCTCCAGCCAGCGCTGGGCGTCGAGGGCTGCCATGCAGCCTGTGCCCGCACTCGTAATAGCCTGACGATAGACATGATCCTGCACATCGCCGGCTGCAAACACGCCCGGAACTGATGTCATGGTCGCGAGTCCGGACAAGCCACTGCGCGTCACGATATAACCATTGGCCATATCGAGCTTGCCTTCAAAGATGGAGGTGTTCGGCTGGTGACCAATTGCAATAAAGGCACCAGTGACAGCCAGATCTTCGGTGGCACCGGTATTTGTGTCACGCAAACGTACGCCTGTGACGCCGGTACTGTCACCAAGCACTTCATCCAGTGCACGGTGGGTGGCGAGTTTCATGTTGCCATTGGCTACTTTGTCCATCATCTTGTCGATCAGGATGGGTTCGGCACGAAACTTGTCGCGACGATGGACCACCGTCACGCTGCGGCAGATATTGGACAGGTAGAGGGCTTCCTCGACTGCGGTGTTGCCACCGCCGACAACCACAACATCTTGATTCTTATAGAAAAATCCATCGCACGTCGCGCAACCTGATACGCCGCGGCCCATAAAGGCTTCTTCGGAAGGCAGTCCGAGATATTTGGCTGATGCACCGGTGGCGATAATCAGTGCATCACAAGTGTAAATATTGCCGCCATCGCCGACCAGTTTGAAGGGGCGCGAAGAAAAATCGACACTCGCGATATGATCAAATAGCATTTCAGTGTTAAATCGCTCGGCGTGTGCCTGAAATCTCTGCATCAGATCTGGGCCTTGCACGCCATCCGCATCGGCAGGCCAGTTGTCTACATCAGTGGTGGTCATTAATTGACCACCCTGAGCCAGACCCGTCACAAGTACAGGATTAAGGTTAGCGCGAGCGGCGTAGACTGCTGCGGTGTATCCGGCCGGCCCCGAACCCAGGATCAGAACTTTGGCATGTTTGGTCGTTGGCATCTGTTTTACCCTCTAGGTTAAGCTCCAAATTATAATGTCTCTTATGCCTCGACTTTCTGCTGCCACAACGCGCCCTTCGCGCACGACCCGAAACACCCGTAACGGGCCTTCTGCGTTACAAACCCGGCTTGTCTATCTCCTGCGTGAAGCCCGCTGGATACTGTTTGCCGCCCTTGCTGCCTGGCTCACGCTGGTGCTGTTTACCTGGAGCCCGACCGATCCTGGGTGGTCCCACTCCTCACGCACTGAGCTGCTGCATAATCGCGGCGGCCTGATTGGGGCCTATCTGGCCGATATTCTGCTATACCTGTTCGGCTTTTCAGCCTGGTGGTGGGTCGTATTGCTGCTGCACCGCGTACGGGCAGGTTATCTGCGCCTTGCCAACCAGATTCGTGCCCGGGGTGAACCTGAAACCCTTGCACGCGTGCAATGGGAGCAAGGTATTGGCTTTTTCATGGCATTACTCGGTTCAATCGGACTGGAATCCTATCGCCTGAGTTCATTTGGCACATTGTTGCCCAGCCGCACAGACATCTCTAGCGGCGCCGGTGGGGTCATCGGACAGACCTGGTCAGCATTTCTTGGTCAGGCGGTCGGTTTTTCCCTGAGCAGTATGATTTTGCTCAGTCTGATCTGCATTGGAATCAGTCTGTTTTTTGGTTTTTCCTGGCTCGATATCGCTGAGCGCGTTGGTGGCTGGCTTGAAGTGGTCATGCTCAAGCTTAAAGACCTCCGCGGTGCCCGACAGGATCGCCGTGCGGGCGAAGTCGCCAAAGCCGTTCGGCACGAACAGGTCGAGGCTAAGCACGAGAAAATCGTGCTCAATGAGCATACCGTGCGGATCGAACCTGCGATCGTTGCCGTAGTCAAGTCTGAGCGTGTACAAAAAGAAAAACAGCAAACGCTGTTCACCGAGCCTTCAAGCTCAAGTTCAGGTCGTTTGCCCGAATTGAGTCTGCTTGACCCTGCGCCGCCTGCTTTCGAAACAGTTTCGGACGAGACCATCGAGTTCACCTCGCGTCTGATTGAAAAAAAGCTCGCCGATTTTGGTGTCGAAGTCCGAGTGGTCGCCGCTCAGGCAGGCCCCGTGATTACGCGATACGAAATCGAACCTGCTACGGGTGTCAAGGGCAGTCAGATCGTTAATCTGGCCAAGGACCTCGCGCGTGCGCTGAGTCTGGTGAGTATCCGGGTAGTTGAGACCATCCCGGGCAAAAATCTGATGGGGTTTGAATTGCCCAACCCGCGTCGCCAGATGGTCAAGCTCTCCGAAATTCTTGGTTCGCAAACCTATCATTCCAGTCACTCCGTTGTCACCATGGCGCTGGGCAAGGATATTGCAGGCAATCCTGTTGTGGCTGATCTGGCCAAGATGCCCCATTTGCTGGTCGCTGGTACAACGGGCTCAGGCAAGTCAGTCGGGATCAATGCAATGATTCTGTCGCTCCTCTACAAGGCGGATGCCAGTCAGACACGCTTGATCCTGATTGATCCAAAAATGCTCGAAATGAGTGTCTATGAAGGCATCCCGCATCTGCTGGCTCCGGTAGTGACCGATATGCGTCAGGCTGCCAATGCGCTGAACTGGTGTGTCGGCGAAATGGAAAAGCGCTATCGCCTGATGAGCAAGATGGGGGTGCGTAACCTGACAGGCTTTAACACTAAGATCCGCGATGCAATCAAACGCGAGGAACCCATTCCCAATCCGTTTTCGCTCACACCGGATGCCCCTGAACCGCTTAAGGAGTTGCCGACGATTGTGGTGGTCATCGACGAGCTGGCCGACCTGATGATGGTTGTCGGTAAAAAGATCGAAGAACTCATCGCGCGTCTGGCACAAAAAGCACGGGCGGCGGGTATCCACCTGATTCTGGCTACCCAGCGTCCGAGCGTGGATGTGATTACCGGTCTGATCAAGGCCAATATTCCCACACGGATTGCATTTCAGGTGTCATCCAAGATTGACTCAAGGACGATTCTGGATCAGATGGGCGCTGAAGCCCTGCTGGGTATGGGCGATATGCTCTATATGCCACCGGGCACAGGTTTGCCCGTGCGTGTCCATGGTGCCTTTGTATCTGACGAAGAGGTCCACCGCGTGGTGGAATCATTGAAATCACAAGGCGAGCCCGATTACATTGACGGTTTGCTTGAGGGCAATTCTGAAGGCGAGACCGGAGAGGGGGTCAGTAGCGTGACCGGCATGGCGGACGCTGAGTCGGATCCGATGTATGACCAGGCTGTAGAAATTGTGCTCAAACACCGTCGCGCCTCGATCTCACTTGTGCAGCGTCATTTGCGCATTGGGTACAACCGTGCTGCGCGCCTGCTGGAGCAAATGGAAAACTCCGGGCTGGTCTCAAAGATGCAATCAAATGGCAACCGCGAAATCCTTGCCCCGAATGTGCAGCTCGAAGAGTGATCCCTATGCTGAAAAAATATCTGACTGCTTTTCCCGTTGCCCGCAGCCTGTCCATGCTGGCGTTGAGCGTTGTCTGCATGCTGGGTGGGCCAGGTTTTGCCCGTGCAGCAAGCGCACAGGAGCAGTTGCGCAGCTTTGTCGAGCAAGTCAAAACTGCGACCGGTACTTTTGTCCAGTACACGGTTGGCCCGCAAGGACAGACACGGCCGCCACAAAGTGGGCAGTTTTCCTTCCAGCGCCCCGGTCGATTCAAATGGGATGTCGTTAAACCTTACGCTCAGCAGATTGTTTCTGATGGCAAGCAGGTTTTTCAGCTGGATCCGGATTTGAATCAGGTCACCGTGCGCAATGTGGATCAGGCGATTGGTGCCTCTCCTGCAGCCATCCTGTTTGGTTCAGTTTCGCTGGAGCAGGCTTTCACCGTGACGCCGATGCCTGAACGCGATGGCATGTCCTGGCTGCGTGCAAAGCCTCGCGCAGGCGAGGCAGGCTTTACGCATCTTGAATTGGGAATGCGTGATAGTTTGCCTGTGCGCATCGTGTTGCTTGATGCCTTTGGTCAGACGACGCGGGTTGAATTGTCGGATATGGTGCGTAACCCTCCGCTGCCTGCCGCGACCTTTGTGTTTGTCGCGCCCACCGGTGCCGACGTTGTCCGCATGCAATAACCGTTTATGTCAGACCTGTTTAAAACCTCACCCATTCCACCTCTTGCCGAGTTGCTCAGGCCGGATACGCTTGACGATGTGATCGGGCAGCGCCACCTTCTGGGTCCCGGCAAGCCCCTGCGCGTAGCGTTTGAGTCCGGTCGGCCGCACTCGATGATCCTGTGGGGACCGCCCGGTGTTGGCAAGACGACGCTGGCACGATTAACCGCCCATGCTTTTGACTGTGCTTTCATTGCCATCTCTGCTGTATTTGCCGGTGTCAAAGAAATCCGTGCCGCCATGGAAGAAGCTCAGCATACGCTGAACCAGCATCAGCGAAGAACGTTGTTGTTCGTGGACGAAATTCACCGGTTCAACAAAGCGCAGCAAGATGCATTACTGCCTTTTGTGGAGTCTGGCCTGGTCACCTTTATCGGTGCGACGACAGAAAACCCTTCTTTCGAAGTCAACTCCGCACTGTTGTCCCGTGCGCAGGTGTATGTGCTCGAGTCGCTCAACGAAGATGAGATGCGTGAGTTGCTGGTCCGGGCTCAGCGCAAGGTGTTGTCTGAGCTGACGTTCGAAGAGGCCGCGCTCGACACCCTGATCGGTTATGCCGATGGCGATGCACGACGCTTTTTGAACTTGCTCGAACAAGCGGGTACCGCGGCGCAGGCTTCCCATACACAGCATGTTGATACAGCACTGGTTGAAAATGCATTGAGCATGAACGCGCGCCGGTTTGATAAGGGCGGCGATAATTTTTATGATCAGATCTCGGCATTGCACAAATCGGTGCGCGGATCGAACCCTGATGCTGCGTTGTACTGGCTGACGCGTATGCTCGATGGTGGCGCCGATCCAAAGTATCTGGCCCGGCGCATTGTGCGCATGGCCTGGGAAGACATTGGCCTGGCGGATCCGCGCGCCATGCAAATTGCCAACGATGCAGCCCTGACCTATGAGCGTCTGGGCTCGCCCGAGGGTGAGCTCGCATTGGCGCAGGCAACCATTTATCTGGCGATTGCCGCTAAAAGTAATGCTGGCTACATGGCGTATAACCAGGCAGTGGCTTTCATCAAACAGGATCGGTCACGTCCGGTACCAGTGCATCTGCGCAATGCCCCGACCAAACTGATGAAAGAACTCGGGTATGGGCATGCCTATCGTTATGCTCATGATGAACCTGAGGCGTATGCAGCAGGTGAAACCTACTTGCCAGAGGGCATGCGCGAACCCGACTGGTATCAGCCAGTGCAACGGGGTCTGGAAACTAAAATCTCTGAAAAACTGTCGCATCTGCGTGAGCTGGATCGCCAGGCGCGCAAGCGCTCCAAGCGCGACGGTGACCCTTCGTGACACCGCCACAATCTGGCGCACGACTCAAGGCCGTGCTTTGGCTGGGCGCAATCTGGCTGGCCAGTGTTGCCGCTCTGGGTGTGGTTGCGTGGCTGCTGCGCTGGCTGATTCGTTCTTAGTTGGGCTGGCGGCTACAATATTTACTTCCATAAGCCCTGCGAACTGAATCCATCATGCTTGACCCTGCTTTGTTACGTAAAGATCTCGATGCCGTCGTGAGCCGTCTGGCGAGCCGAGGGTTCACTTTTGCCGTTGACCAGTTCAATGGCCTGGAGTCACGCCGCAAGAACGTCCAGACAGAAACGGAAGCCCTGCAGGCCCAGCGCAATGCCCTGGCCAAGCAGATTGGTGGCATGAAATCGCGTGGCGAAGATGCTTCGGCCCTGTTGACCGAGTCACAGGCAATCCCTGTACGACTCAAGGCACTGGAACAAGAACTTGCGGATATCCTGGCGCAGCTCAACGATATGCTGATGGCGATTCCTAACCTGCCGCACGAAAGTGTTCCTGTTGGCGCCAGTGCGGACGATAACGTCGAAGTGCGTCGCTGGGTGCCGCATCCGGATCCGGCCACGGGTGATCCGGCTGGTCTGGGTTTTGAGCCGCGTGATCATGTCACGCTTGGCGAGGCGATCGGCCTGGATTTTGATACGGCGGCCAAGCTGTCAGGGGCGCGTTTCAGTTTCATGCGCGGACCCATTGCTCGATTGCATCGTGCCCTGGCGCAGTTCATGCTTGACTTGCAAACGGGCAGTCATGGCTATACCGAGTGCTACACACCCTATATCGTCAACGCCTCGACCCTCATGGGTACGGGACAATTGCCCAAGTTTAAAAACGATATGTTCTGGGTGACGCGCGGCGGTGACGAGCCTTCGCTTGATGAGCAAGGCAATCCTGTTGCACGCGAAGACCAGTATCTGATTTCCACCTCAGAGATCACGCTCACCAGTCTGGTGCGCGACACCATCGTCCCCGCAGCCGATCTGCCTATCCGGCTGACCGCGCATACGCCTTGCTTCCGTTCCGAAGCTGGCAGTGGCGGGCGTGATACTCGTGGTTTGATCCGTCAGCATCAGTTCGATAAAGTTGAAATGGTGCAGATCGTCGCGCCACAGACCTCCAACGACACGCTCGAAGACATGGCCGGACATGCAGGCAAGGTTCTGGAATTGCTGGGTTTGCCCTACCGGGTGATGTTGTTGTGCACAGGCGATATGGGCTTTGGTGCAACCAAAACCTATGACCTTGAGGTCTGGTTGCCAGCTCAGAATACCTGGCGCGAAATTTCCTCTGTTTCCAATTGCGAAACCTTCCAAGCCCGTCGTATGCAGGCGCGCAGCCGCGCCGACGGCGGCAAGCCTGAATTCGTTCATACACTTAATGGCTCGGGTCTTGCCGTGGGGCGCGCGCTAGTCGCGGTATTGGAAAACTGCCAGCAAGCAGATGGCAGCATCCTGATTCCAGAGGTTTTGTGCCCTTATATGGGCGGTCTGACCCAGCTGGGCTGAGTCAGAGCGGGCTGACTTGCGGTCAGATTAATGACCGTAATAGCCACCGCGGTTGTGGCCGTTGTGGTTGCCCTGCCTGTAGCCATTGGCGTAACCGTTGTAGTAGCCGCCGTGACCGCCGTAATAGCCACCATGGCCGCCGTAATAGCCGCGTCCGCCGTAACCACGGCCACCGCTGCCGGCCGCGATCAACGCTGCGCCACCCAGAATGACGCCGGCCGCGACGATTGCGGGCGTGTAGTCAGTCTGCGCAACATAAGCTGGCTGAGCAACATAAGCTGGTTGTTGAACATAGACGGGCGGGGGAGCTGCGTAAACAGGCTGTTGCTGCACATAAACTGGGGCAGGTGCAACGACAACGGGGTAACCTGCTCCTACGACCCAGGCGTTTGCGCTGGCAGTGAGCGTCAGTCCAATAAGAGCAGATGCAGTGATCAGAAGTTTTCTCATGTCATTCTCCGGTGGGGGTGCGTCAAGATGACGTTCTCCCATGACTTTTATTCTAAGTGCATCATCGACCGAATAGTTAAGCCTCACATGCGTAAGCTGTTTCAACAGATTTCAATAGATTTCATTTATAGTCCAAGCTGATCATTTCAAGTGTTCCTGATGCGCAGCTCAACCCTGGGTTTTCTCATGTTGCCGCCCCTTCTGTGGGCGAGCAACGCTATTGTCGGACGACTGGCTGCGGGTGCAATCCCTCCGATTACGCTGAACTTCCTGCGCTGGGTCGTTGCCATACTGATTTTGTTGCCTTTTGTTGCGGGCCGGCTCAGGCAGGATTGGGATCTGATTAAAAAACACTGGGTATTGTTTGCGGTCACTGGGTTTTTGAGTACGACTTGCTACAACGCACTGCAGTATCTCGCATTGAACACTTCGAGTCCGATCAATATCTCCCTGATCACGGCCTCGGGTCCGATTTTCACACTATTGGTCGGTCGTGCATTTTTCAAGGCCCCGATTGGTCGTGCAGCCGCTCTGGGCGCCTTGGTTTCACTGTTAGGTGTTGCCTGGGTGCTCCTGCGGGGGGATCTCGATAATTTTGTACGGATTTCTTTTGTGTCGGGTGATCTGTTCATGCTCCTGGCGATTGGCCTCTGGAGTCTCTATACCTGGTTGTTACGTGACCGCCCTGCGGCCATGTCAGGCCACAGTGTCCTCGCAGTGCAAATTATCTGGGGGATCTTGCTGGCAATGCCGATGGTGCTGGCAGAAATGCTCTGGGGCGGCTATGCCCCGATTGTCTGGACTCCGACAGTCATCAGTATCATTTTGTACGTCGCACTTGGACCTGCTCTGCTAGGCTACCTCTGCTGGCAGCAGGCTGTTGCACGGACAGGTTCACAGTTGCCGATGTTTTTTTTGAATCTGACGCCTGTCTTTGCGGCGCTGATGTCGGTGTTACTGTTGGGTGAGTTCCCGGAGACTTATCACGTGATCGGGTTGGCATTAATTGTTCTTGGTATTGGTCTGGCGAATCGCTCTGGTAAAAAAATCTGAGCGAATGCAACTGTTTTTTAGGATGCGTATGTTGATGCGGTATATGTTGAATATCAGTGCAAAAGTGCTGCTGGCTGCAGCCGTATTTTCTTTTTCTGCTTCAGGTATTGCACAGGAAAAACCGGGCCGGTATTTGCCGCAGGCCGGACAAACCACACCCGTATTTCCATTTTTGCAGGGTGCAAATAAGGAGCAGGCTGATGCAGCCTGGCATTTCTATCAAAAAAACATGGGTCAGCCCATGTCTAAATGGTCGAAGGCTGAAATCCATTTCGGTGGCAAGGGTGCCGTGTTTTACCCATTCTCCGGGCCAGATTTTGTGACCGTTTCGCAACTCTATCCCCATGCAGATCGATACGTGATGGTTGCCATGCAACAGGCGGGTGAGCCGGCCTCGCTGGCCAAAATGTCTGCAGCCCGCGCGCAGAGCTTCCAGACAAAATTTTTGCGTGAATGGATGAAGTTCAGTCGGTTAGGGTTCTTTCGCACCGATGATTTAAATCAGGACCTGACTGATCAGCAGGCCAAGATCGGTGTCACAACGATTCTGATTACGTTTGCCCTGTATTCCGGTTATGACGTCAATGAGGTCTATCCCATTGCTCTGGATTCGCAGTCGGGACAATACGTCAAGACAGAAGGTGGCTGGAAGTCTGTCCGGCTGATGCTCAGCAAAGACGGCAAGCCTGTGACGCTGGATTATGTCAGCGTCAACCTGTCAGATTCTTATCTGAATCAGGATGCCGCCATGCGAACCTGGCTCGACCAGCAATCGCATCATCCCATCCTTCTTAAAGCAGCTTCCCATTTGTTGCAGGAGTCATATTTTTCAGTGCTGCGCGACATGCTGGTGGCAAATGCCACGATGGTTGTGCAGGATGAGACGGGACTGAATTACACCGAACTGTCGAAAATCGGCACCGTTGATCTGTACGGTGGATTTTTATATCCGCATGAGTTGTTCAACCGCAAAAAGCAAGAGTCACTCGCCCGGGCATATAAAGAATCCAAAAACGTAAAACCTTTGCCTTTTGCTTTTAGCTATAACAAAACCTCAGAGCGTCGTAGTTTGCAGATCGTACGCAAAACATCCAACTGACAGCATGCTGGGTACTGGGTGCCGGCCGCTTGCAGGACCCAGGCCTTCGCCCATGACGGTGCCGCGTTAACGCGCAGTTCCGTGCGTAAACACTGCCTGACTGAAATGTAGTACTGCAGCATTGAACTTTTCTGCCTGGTCAACGAATAAAGCATGGCCTGCATCGGTAAAAATCATCACCTCAACCAGCTCTGGTGTTTTTTTTGTCATCAACTCTTCAGCCTGAGCCTTTAGCCGGGGCGTGACGACATACATCACAGGAATTTTTTGTGCTTCAACGGTTTCACGCCAATACGTGCGAGGGTAGGGCTGGTTGAGTAGCTGCATGGCAGCTTTCGGTGGTGCACGCAGCGCTGAGTCGACAATCGCCCGTGACATTTCAGTCGGTGCTGGACGATGAAACAAGTCTTTGCTGAACTTGCGCAAGTATGCTTCACGCTTGACCGGATCATTCATGGTTTGCTGAAAATTCGATGTGCCTCCACCGCTGGGTGGCTTGGCCATGCCAATTGAATTGTCGATCAGGATCAGTCCCTTGAGGTGCGCGGGTTGGTAGCGTGCAATGTAGTCGAGCGACTCCAGCACACCGAGTGACCAGCCTGCCAGGATAAAGTCCTGCACTTGGGCAGCTTTTAAAAATTCGTCCATGTCCAGTGTGCGTCTTTTGGGGTCGTGTGCCAGCGCAGTGACATCGGACTGACCTTGCGAACGCGGGTCAAAGGCGAGCACGCGAAAATGGCTCGACAGTGCGGTAAGTTGTTTTTCAAACACAGCTGCCGGCATGATCCAGCCGGGAATCCAGACAATTGTTTGTGAACCAGAACCTGCCTCAAGGTAATGCAGGCGTACGCCATCAGAGGTTTTAAAGTGATGGTGCGTGAGGGGCTGCCCGAGGGCTGGCATCGCGCATGCAATATACCAGGCAAGCAGCATCCCTAGTAACCGAGGCATTTTTTTCATAGGACGAATAAAAGTGTATGGATTGCAGTAAGCATAACGGATCAGGCTTGAGGGTATTTCCCTATAAGTAATGGTCTGACTTCTCCTTATACTGGTAAGACCACTGCGCAATTTTGTCTGATTGACAAAATTGCTGATGCGGGTTGAATTCATCAGTTTTTAATAGGAGACATCATGAGACTTAAACATACACTCGGAGCATTGGTGCTAGCGCTTGTTGGAGCAACCGGTGCAGCACAGGCGCAAGACCTGAAATTTGGCGCGCTTTATCCTTTCAGCGGTGGTCTGGCACTACTCGGTGACGAGAGCTATCGCGGTTTTGAACTGGCTGTCGAGGCTCGCAACGGTACCGGTGGACTGCTGGGTAAAAAAATTCAGATCATCAAAGGCGATGCGGTCGACGCGACGCAGGCCGTAGGGACTGCACGCAAACTGACCTCGGTTGAGAACGTTCAGGCAATTTTTGGCAGCTATGCCTCGCCAATCGCCTTCGCGGCCACGCAGATCAGTGAACTGGCAGGTGTGCCTTATTTTGAATTGGGTGCTATTTCTGATCCGATTACCGAACGTGGTTACAAGTATGTGTTCCGTACTAATCCGACGGCTAAAAACTTTGCGACGCGCTCAGTTGATGCCATCAAGGATGTCATTGCTCCTGGTCTGAATGTCAAACCTGGGGATCTGCGCATTGCAATCATTCATGAAGATGGCTTGTATGGCACGACTGTAGCCAAATATCAGACTGAAGCTGCCAAGCAAGCGGGCTTGAATATTGTTGAAACCTTGCCCTACTCGGCCAAAGCAGTTGATCTGTCTTCGCTGATTTTGCGTCTGAAAGGTGCCAAAGTAGATGTGGTGCTGCAAACCTCTTACCAGAACGATACCGTGCTGTTCTTTCGCCAGATCAAAGAAGCGGGTTTCAGTCCTAAAGCTGTGATTGGGGCTGGTGGTGGTTATTCGACCCAGGATACCGTGAATGCTGCGGGTGCTGACAATATGCATGGCGTGTTCGATATCGATTTCACCCAATATCTGACCAACGAAGCGGGTGCTCCTGGCATCAAGAGTTTTGTCGAAGCTTACAAAAAGAAATACGGTACAGAACCACGATCGGGCCATAGTCTGGCGAACTTTACCGGCGCCAACATTTTCTTTGATGTAATCGCACGTGCCGGCTCGATGGACAAGGACAAAATCCGCGCAGCTGTGCTTGCAACGGATGTTGCAGTCGGGACGACACCCAGCGGCTGGGGTGCAAAATTTGACGAGTCAGGTCAGAACACGCGCGGTCTGCCTTCCGTCATGCAGTGGCTCGACGGCAAGCTGACAACTGTTTATCCAAAAGAAGCCGCAGTGGCTACGCCTTTGGTCGGCACAGTCGGTAAGTAAACAAACCCTCGTTGTACCGATGCGGGGGCGAAAGCCCCTGCATGATTTTGTTTTGTATATAGGCTGTCATGGAAATCTTTATTCAACTGGTCGTCAATGGCCTGCTGCTGGGCGGCACCCTTGCCATCATCAGTATTGGTCTGACACTTATTTTCGGAATTGTGCGGGTCGTCAACTTTGCGCACGGTGAATTCCTCATGGTCGGCATGTATGCCGTCTATCTGATGTATGCCCACTTTGGCCTGCATCCCTATCTTGCAGCGCTCGTTGCGGTCGTGATTCTGTTCGCAGGCGGTGCCTTGATGCAGCGCTTTGTGATACAGCCGTTGCTCAATGCGGATCCTCACATTCAGATCTTTGCAACAGTGGGCGTCTCGACCGCCTTATTGAACCTTGCTCTGCTGGTATTTGGTGCGGATGTGTTTCCGGTCAAACTCAATGACTTTACTTCGGCCACGATCAAGCTCGGCCCTATCAATCTGGTCAGCGGACAGCTCATCACCTTTTTCGTCTCTCTGGCTTTGATGGGGGGATTGCACTGGTTTTTACAAAATACCTTTCTGGGCAGGGCAGTACGTGCAACGGCTCAGCATCGCTATGCGGCTCAGTTGATGGGAGTCAATGTTGAGCGCATCTATATTTTTGCCTTCGGCCTGGGCTGTGCCTGCCTGGGTCTTGCATCTGGACTGCTGTTGCCACAATATCCGGTATTTCCGACGGTGGGATCATTTTTTGTCCTGACCACTTTCGTGATCGTGGTGCTGGGTGGGCTGGGTAGCCTGGGCGGTGCTTTTCTTGGCTCAATGATTATTGGCCTGATCGACAGTCTGTCAGGCTACTACATTGCACCTGATTTGAAAGAAGTCGTCTATTTTCTGATTTTTATCGGCATCCTGATTTTGCGGCCAACGGGTCTGCTGGGTCTGGGTCGTGGTTCTGAATAAGGAGGCACTTGTGAATATGTTGAATCCAAGGGCCTATGTAACAGCGATTGCCCTTTCGCTATTGATTGTGATTCCGCTCTTGTCCGGATCGCCTTTTTTCTATCATATTTTTGTTTTGCTTTGCAGTTTTGCGGCACTGGCGACTGCATGGAATATCGTGGGAGGTTTTGCGGGTCAGCTCTCGCTGGGCCATGCGGTGTTTTACGGGATTGGCTCTTACGCTGCGGTATTGCTGATGATGCGGTTCCAGATTTCACCCTGGCTCGGGATGCTGGTCGGCGCAATGATTTCCACGCTTGTTTCCGTTGCAATCAGCTACCCCTGTTTTCGCCTGCGTGGTCCATTCTTTGCCCTTGCGACAATCGCAGTGCTTGAAGTGGTCCGGCTGGTCGCGATTCATCAAACAGGCCTGACAGGCGGAGCCGCTGGACTGGCTGCACCGCTGAACATCGGCTGGAAATGGATGATGTTCCGCGAAAAGTGGGTCTATCTGGTAATCGCGTTCGGATTCTTGCTACTGACCCTGGGTGTCTCGGCATATATCAAGCAATCCAGACTGGGTTACTACCTGATTGCCGTGCGTGAGCGAGAGGATGCTGCACGTGCGGTAGGCATCAATTCTGTGCAAGTCAAGCTGATCGCCGTCATGGTGTCAGCTTTTCTGACTAGCCTGGTGGGCAGCTTTCAGGCGATGTACCTGACCTATATTGATCCAAGTTCAGCTTTCTCCCTCGAACTGTCGATTCAGGTCGCGATGTTTGCCCTGATTGGTGGCCTGGGAACCGTCTTTGGTCCGTTGGTTGGGACCGTGCTGGTATTGCCGATCGCCGAACTTGCGCGTGGCTGGTTGAGTGACTTTGGTAATGGCTTTCATGGTCTGGTGTATGGCGTTGTGCTTGTTGTTGTCGTACTAACGATTCCAAAGGGGCTGGTCGGAAGATTCGGTCTCTCGTTTACAAAATGGGTGGATCGTCTGCCCGGTGGTGCTCGCGCCAATGTCGATCACTCACTCGCCCCGGTGGAGCGTGCGGCAGCATCGACTCCTGTTATGCGGGATGCGCGGCAAACTGCTCAACCGATCCTGGTCGCAACCGGTCTGAATCTGTATTTTGGTGGTTTGCATGCCACCAATAATGTCTCGCTAGAGTTAAAGCAGGGTGAGATCCTGGGTGTGATTGGACCAAACGGAGCTGGTAAAACGACTGTATTCAACCAGCTCTCCGGTTTTCTTCGCCCACACAGTGGAACGATCAAAGTATTGCTGCCCGACGGTAACTGGGCGACACCTCATACGCCCGAGGAGTTCGCACGTGCTGGAATTGGGCGCACATTCCAGATTGCCCAGCCGTTTGCAGATTTAAGCGTGCTCGAAAACATCATGATTGGTGCATTCATGCATACGCGCGCGCCCTCTGAAGCGAGTGCACTCGCACGTAAAGTGGCCGCACTTACTGATTTGACTGGTTTACTGGATACCCGTGCGCGCAATCTGACAGTCGGTGGGATGAAACGTCTGGAAATGGCACGTGCACTGGCAACGCAGCCACGCGTGCTTTTACTCGATGAGGTGCTTGCCGGTTTGAATCCAGCTGACGTTGCAAAGGCGATCGAGATTATTCGTCGCGTACGTGATGCGGGTGTCTCGGTCCTGATGATTGAACACATCATGCAAGCCGTCATGCAGTTGTCTGACAGAGTGGTCGTGATTAACTCAGGTAGCGTGTTGTGCGAAGGGTCTCCGAACGAAGTGGTGAGTGATCCTCGCGTGATTGAAGCCTATCTGGGCAAGGAATATGCAAATGCTTAAGTTGCAAGGAATATCTGCCGGTTATGGTGGCACTGAAATTATCCGTAACGTTTCCCTTGAGGTGCGAAAAGGGGAAGTCGTGACCATTGTGGGAGCCAATGGTGCTGGAAAAACTACGACACTGCGCACAATTTGTGGCATTGTCAAACCCACTGCGGGTTCAATAGAGTTTGAAGGGCGTCGTCTGGATGGTCAGGGATCTGACGCCATCGTGGCTGCTGGCATCACTATGGTGCCTGAGGGCCGGCAACTGTTTCCTCATATTTCTGTCAAAGACAATCTGCTGATGGGAGCCTACAAGCCCAGTGCGCGGGCCAATGCTGCGCAGCGCATGGAAGAGGTGCTGGAGATTTTTCCGCGCGTCAGGGAACGGATGACACAGATGGCAGGCAGTCTTTCAGGGGGCGAGCAGCAGATGGTGGCGATTGGACGCGGTCTGATGTCGAATCCGTCGTTGCTGATGTTTGATGAGCCTTCGCTGGGACTCTCGCCTTTACTTGTCTCTCAGGTTTTTGACGTGATTGATCAGATTGTCAGGCTGGGCATGACCGTCCTGATTGTTGAACAGAATATTGTTCACACCCTCAAGATTGCAGACCGAGGCTATGTACTAGAAAATGGTGAGATCACCATGACAGGTACTGGCCGTGAGCTGCTGGAAAACCCACATATTAAAAAAGCTTACCTGGGAATTTAATTTCATGACTCCACAACGCCATGCAGGTCGAATCGTGCTGGTAACCGGCGCCGCAAGCGGGATCGGTGCCGCGATTGCCCGGCAATACGTGCAAGAAGGTGCAAGCGTTGCACTGATTGATGTCAATGCCGAGACCTTGTCCGCTTGTGCAGAAAGCCTGGCGGGTCTGCCCGGCCGAGTCGTCTGGGCTGTTGCGGATGTTGCCGACTTTGATCAATGCACGCGTGCGCACCAACAGGTCGTTGCAGAGCTGGGCGCAACCATCGATACGTTGATCAACAATGCGGGCATTTCTCCCAAGACAAATGGGAAACCTGCAAATTTCTGGGAAATGGATCCTTCTGAATGGATGCGCGTGGTGGGGGTGAACCTGCATGGCGCATTCAACTGGTCCAGGCTGGTGACCCCTTCGATGGTCGAGCATCAGTCTGGCAGCATCGTAAACATGTCATCGGTCGCCGCAAAGTTTTTCGTCGCCTTTACCGCGGCACATTACGGCACAACCAAAGCCGCGTTGATTGGTCTGACGCGTGATCTGGCCGGTGAGCTCGGACCACACGGCATCACCGTCAATGCGATTGCTCCGGGACGTATCAATACACCCTTGATGCGGACTGCGTCGCAGGCAACCAATCAGGCGGTGATCGATGAGACGGCATTGCGTCGGCTGGGCGAGCCCTCCGAGGTTGCAGAAATGGCATGTTTTCTGACATCGGCCGAAAGCAGGTTCGTGACAGGACAGGTCGTGGATGTTGCGGGAGGCTGGCTAATGACCTGAGGCTGACTCAGGTCTTCGGCTGACTCAGGTCTTCATATACTTGATCAGCCGTTTTTCTGCATTGTCCAGATGATCTCTGGCGGCACGTTCAGCTGCAGCCGGATCGCCTGCAGCAATTGCATTGAAAATATTCTGATGTTCCGTCTGGACGGCTTCGATCAGGTTGGTATGTCGGGTTTTGGTATGGCTGCGCAGATGACGAATCATTCTGCGGGCAGTGTGTTCAAGGTGTTGGCTTAAGGTTTCGAAGTAAGGGTTGTGTGTGGCAACCATGATGGCCTGATGAAATTCGAAGTCTTCTTCGTCGCCCAGACGATCACTTGCAATGGCATATTCCATTCCAATGAGACATTTCCGGATTTTTTTCAGATCGTCTGCTGTGCGCCGCGCTGCCGCCAGTCGCGTTGCGGCAACCTCTATCGTTGAAATCAGTTCCATCACCTGGGTCACGGATATTTTTTCGTCGATGTCGACGTCCTGAATCTTGAACGCCTCACGTGGGTCTCGCTGGGTTACAAAAACGCCGACACCTCGTTTGATGGAAATCAGGCCTTCGGACTTCAGTCGCGAAAGGGCTTCGCGAATGACAGGCCGGCTGACAGAGAATTGTTCGCACAGGTCGCGCTCGCTGGGCAGGCGGTCACCCGATGCGAGTTGTTTGGTTTGAATCAGATGGCTGAGCTGATTGGCGATTTCATCTGGTAGATGGACTGACACGGATGAACGGGTAAGCATGTGCGCAAGAGATCAACAAATAAAGAGATGGTGCCATGATAAGCAATTATTCATAATTTAGGTGAATTAAGGGTAAGTCCCAAGCTGCGTTTTGTTGTTCTGGTAAGTCCACAATATATACTGGTAATACCACTAGCCTGAGTTGTAAATTTATTGTTAGCTGCGCTAACGCATTGCCTTTACGCCAAGAGAGCACCATGATTGAAATTACAGGTCAAACTAAACTTTATTGCATCGTTGCTGATCCGATTTTGCAGGTGAAGACGCCGCAGACAATGAATAAGCTGCTTGCAGAGCGTGCCGTTGACGGTATCCTTGTACCGACTCATGTGCCATCAGCCGGCTTGCAGGCATTCATGACGGGTATGCGTGGCGTGCTGAATCTGGGTGGCATTGTTGTCACGGTCCCGCACAAGACCAGTATTGTCGCGATGTGTGATGAGGTCACGCCCGCTGCTGCGACAGTCGGTGCAGTCAATGTGATTCGTCGCGAAGCAGACGGTCGCCTGATCGGTGACATTCTCGATGGCAAGGGGTTTGTGGCGGGTCTGCAAAGCAAAGGGATTGAGCCGCGTGGTCAATCGGTATTCCTGGCGGGTGCGGGTGGTGCGGCCAATGCCATTGCTTTTGCCCTGGCAGGTTCTGGCGTATCCAGACTCACAATTTATAACCGTACACCTGCAAAGGCGCAGGACATGATCGCGCGGATTGCCAAGGTATATCCGGACGTAAGAATGGAGGTGGGCTCTGGTAATCCTGCAGGGCATGATCTGGTGGTCAATGCCACGTCCCTTGGCATGGTCCCTACCGATGCCTTGCCGTTTGCTGTTGAGCACCTCACACCGGATCAGACGGTCGCAGAGATCATCATGAAGCCTGAGCTGACGCCTTTGCTCGAAGCTGCGCAGAAAAAAGGCTGTCGAATTCAATATGGATTGCCCATGTTGCAGTGTCAGATTGGATTGATGGCTGACTTCATGGGCATCGGAAAATAATGGAAACCTTTGATTTCGTAATCGTCGGGGGAGGCACGGCGGCATGCGTCCTCGCCAACCGGCTGACTGAGGATGGTCGGTATACCGTCTTGATGCTTGAGGCGGGTGGTGAACCCAAGAGCATGTGGATCAATATCCCGGCTGGTTTTACCAAGCTTTTGAATGACCCGGTCTACAACTGGCGGTTTCAGACGCAACCAGAAGATAATGTGCACGGCAGAACGATCGCCGTGCCACGAGGTAAAGGTCTGGGTGGTTCGAGCCTGATCAATGGCATGATTTATGTGCATGGCCAGCCCGAAGATTACGATCACTGGGCAGCGCTTGGCGCAACAGGATGGTCGGCCAGTGACGTGGCACCTTATTTCACAAAGCTAGAGACCTATCTTCCCGGCAAGGGCGCGCGCGGTCAGTCAGGGCCCATGCATATTGCACAGGTCGCAGAACGCTATCCTGTTGCACATGCGCTGATCCAGGCCGCTCAGCAAGATGGTCAGCCAATCAATGATGACTATAACGGTGAACGTCAGGACGGCTTTGGGTATTACCAGGTGGCGCAGAAAGGTGGCCAGAGGTGGAGCGCAGTTGACGGTTATCTCAATCCTGTCAGGCAGCGCAAGAATCTGACCATACGCACGGGTGCGCACGTGACGCGCATCAACGTCCAGAATGGTCGTTGCACGGGTGTGACCTATCGTCAGAAGAGCGAGTTACAGAGTGTCGCGGCCAGGCGCGAAGTCATCATGGCCGCCGGTGCCGTGCAGACCCCCCAGATTCTCGAGTTATCAGGTATCGGGAATCCTGAGGTACTGAACAAATTCGGGATTCCTGTTGTGCACCCATCCAGGCGCGTGGGTGAGAACTATATCGATCATTTTGCGACGCGCATGAACTGGCGCGTCAAAAATACACAGACACTGAATGAACTGGCACAAGGGTGGCGGGTTGGTCTGGCTGTATTGGAATACTTCACGCGTCGCACAGGAATACTGACACTGGGAACAGGCCTGGTGCATGGCTTTGTCAAAACCCGTGACACGATTGCAACACCTGATGTGCAGTATTTCTTCATGCATGCGAGCTATGCCAATGCCGCAATTCGTAAGCTCGACAATGCACCCGGCATGACCATTGGCGTGACGGGACTGCGGCCGACTTCACAAGGCAGTATTCATATTCAATCTGCGAATCCGCTTGAAGGGCCCGCAATCCGGCCGAATTTTCTTGCCACGGTTGAGGACCAGCAAACGCTGATTGATGGCATGAAGATCGCCAGAAGGATTGTGGGTCGTCATGCACTGAGTCATTTCATTGATTACGAAATGAGTCCAGGTCCTGATGTTCACACAGATGCGCAGTGGCTGGATTTCGCCCGTGAAAATGGTCAGACCATTTACCATCCGATTGGAACCTGCCGGATGGGCAGCGATGCTGATGCAGTCGTCGATACGCGTCTGAAATTCAATGGCCTGCAAGGGCTGCGTATTGTTGATGCCTCGGTGATGCCTGCCATGGTGTCTGGCAATACGCAGTGTGCGGTCATGATGGTCGCTGAACGCGGTGCCGATCTGATCCTTCAAGACGCACGGATTTAAAAAAGCGAGTCATGATGCAACCAGTGATATCAAAGGGACACCCCGGCGCGCAGGCCTTTTCACAGGCAAGCTACCCTGGCCTCAACAGGCAGGTGGTCTTTAATACAGGCGCTGCAAAAGGCATTGGCCGGGCCATGTCGCATGCCTTTGCACGCCACGGCGCCAGGCTGATGTTGCTCGATCTCGATGAGGCCGGTTTGCATCAGGCGCGTGCTGAGTTACTGGAACAGTATCCCGATCTTGAGGTGGATATTGTCATGGCATCCATCACCGATGATGTGGCGGTTGAGCGAGCGATGGCACAGACGATTGAGCGTTTTGGCCAAGTCGATGTCCTGCTTAATAATGCCGGCATCTCCATGAATAAGCCTTCGCTTGAGGTCACGGCGCAGGAGTGGCGACGTACGATCGATATTGATCTTTCAGGTGTGTTTTTCTGCTCACAGGCGGCTGCCAAACGCATGGTTGAGCAGGGCGGTGGCGTCATTCTCAGCACGGCTTCGATGTTCGGCCTGATCTCGGCAGCACGCCGTGCAGCCTACTGTGCCTCCAAGGCAGCTGTCGTGTCGTTGTGCAAGACGCTCGCTGTTGAATGGGCTCCACATAATATTCGTGTGAATGCAATATGTCCGGGTTACATCCAGACTGCACTTGTTCAGGACCTGATTGAGCGCGGTGCGCTCGACGCGCAGCGCATTACTCAGCGCACGCCACTGAACCGGCTTGGCAGTCCGGACGAAATCGCCGAGATGGCCTTGTTCCTGGCCTCGGATGCTGCCGCCTTTATCACCGGACACGCAATGGTTGCGGACGGTGGCTTTACTGCGAACGGTTTTTGATTCATTGAAATAGCAGAATTGACTGAAATGAGAGCGTAATGCCTAAATCAATATCTTTGAGTTCAGCGGCCCCCTGGGTCGAATTGCAGACCAGTGAGCACGACTGGAAGCGAGCCGATCCTGCGCTGCTTGGAACCCTGTTGTCGACCATGCACATTATTCGTGCCTTCGAGGAGACCGTGCTTGAGTTGGCAGGCGAGGGTCTGGTGCACGGACCCGCACACTCGAGTATTGGACAGGAAGGTGGCGCGGCCGGATCAATCGTTGGCTTGACTGCCCTGGATCAGGTCAATGGATCGCACCGTGGCCATCATCAGTTCGTGGCTAAAGCGCTTGCCTATCTCGCGCCCAACGGCATTGATCCTGTTGCCCCGATTGCCAGCGATATTGCGGCCATGCTTGAACGCACGCTCGCCGAGATCCTGGGCCTGGCGCAAGGGTTTTGCAAGGGGCGTGGCGGCTCCATGCATCTGCAGTGGCTCGAGGCCGGAGCGCTGGGCACCAACGCAATCGTAGGTGGTGGTGTGCCGCTGGCAGCTGGTTCTGCCTGGGCAAATCGCCATGCCGGGACCGATGCCGTCGCGGTCACCTATTTTGGAGACGGCGCAATCAACATTGGATCTGTGCTTGAGACCATGAATCTGGCCTCAGCCTGGAAATTGCCACTCTGTTTTTTTGTTGAAAACAACGGTTACGCTGTGTCGACGACAGTGTCAGAGGCCACAGGTGAGACCAGACTGGCCGCACGCGGACAGGCGTTCAACATTCCGAGCTGGACGGTCGACGGGATGGATCCGCTGGCGGTCCATCTGGCGATGGGGCAGGCCCTCAAGCACATGCGCGCAGGCAAGGGGCCGACCATCATCGAAGCAAAGGTCTATCGCTTCTTTCATCAGAATGGTCCCTTTCCCGGGAGTGCGTTTGGCTACCGGACAAAGGAAGAAGAAACGCTGTGGCGCAAGCGCGATCCTTTGGATCTGCTTGCCCGCAAAATGCAGGAACGCAAACTGATCAGTGCAAAGCAGTTAACCAGCCTGCGCAGCAATATTCAGTCTGTCATGAAACAGGCTGTTGGGGCCTTGCTTGAGGCAGACACAGGAGAGCGTCAGGGCAAACGCCGCATCAGACCAGAGCTCTGGCCCAGTCCGGACTTCAGGGACGTTGGTATTCGTGGTGACTTGAGTGAGTTCAAGAGTGCTCGCGTCGAAGATGTCGCCACATTCAAAGGTGCATGCGAAGTGCGCAAGTTTATTGATGTCGTTGCAGATGTGATGCAACGCAGAATGCAAACCGACCCTTCGATTGTTGTCATGGGCGAAGACGTCCATCGCCTGAAAGGTGGTACGAATGGAGCGACGCGTGGCTTGAAAGATGAATTCCCTGATCGAGTCCTGGGTACACCGATCAGCGAGTGTGCCTTTTCGGGGCTGGGGGGAGGTCTGGCAATGGATCGTCGTTATAAACCAGTCGTTGAATTCATGTACCCTGATTTCATGTGGGTGGCGGGTGATCAGATTTTTAATCAGATCGGTAAAGCCCGGCATATGTTTGGCGGTGATCATGCCGTCCCGTTCGTCCTGCGTACCAAGGTGGCGATGGGAACAGGATACGGCTCGCAGCACTCGATGGATCCGGCAGGGATCTTTGCGACCAGTGCGGGATGGAGGATCGTTGCACCCTCTACGCCGTTTGACTACGTTGGACTGATGAATGCAGCATTGCTCTGCGAGGATCCGGTCCTGGTGATCGAACATGTGGATTTGTATAACAGTTCGGGTCAGGCACCCGTGGACGATCTGGATTTTGTGATCGCTCCCGGTAGTGCCGCTGTGCGTCGCGCTGGTAAAGACATGACCGTGCTGACCTATCTCTCCATGGTCGGTCATAGCTTGGAGGCCTGTGAGCAAAGCGGAATCGATGCAGAAGTGATTGATTTGCGCTGGCTGGATCGTGCCAGTATTGACTGGGCAACGATCGGTCAGAGTATCCAGAAAACCAATGCTGTGCTGATTGTTGAACAAGGATCACTCGGGCCTTCTTATGGAGGCTGGCTGTCTGACGAAATTCAGCGACGGTTTTTTGACTGGCTCGACCAGCCTGTTCAGCGGGTCACGGGCGGTGAAGCCTCACCCAGTATTTCAAAAGTGCTTGAGCGTGCCGCCTGTGCACGTACTGAAGAAGTCATCTCCGGTCTACAACGTGTCATGCGTGACAGCGGTCGCAAATAAAGGAATTGATCATGGCGACTATCCTGCGCATGCCAGAAGTTGCAGCCAACGCGACGTCCGCAACGCTCGTG
>CANCOC010000034.1 GCA_947379755.1 Alcaligenaceae bacterium
ACCTCGCCATGGGCAAAGTTGATAATGCCTAAAATTCCGTACACCATGGTGTACCCGAGGGCAATCAGCGCATAAATGCTACCGAGTACCAAACCATTCATCACCTGCTGGATGAAAATATCCATGAACTCTCTCTAAAAAACACGGCACCGCGATGCAGCTGCGGTGCCGTGTGGTCAGCATTGGTGATGCTGAATTACATCTTGACGATATCAAGAACGGATTTCTTTTTGTCTTTGAATTCGTACAGTGTGATGATGCCGACTTTCATGTCGCCTTTTGGATCAAACGCAATATTGCCGATCAGACCGTTGTAGTCTGTGGTGGGCATTTTTGCCAGAATGTCAGCAGAAGCGGTTGAGTTGGCGCGTTTCATTGCATCAGCAATGACGTAGACCGCATCATAGGTGAACGGTGCATAGATCTGCACGCCTGCATTGAAGCGGGCTTTGTAGTTCTTTTCAAAGTCGGCGCCTTTGGCCATTTTTGAAAGTGCCATACCGGCCTCTGAACAGATGATGTTTTCGACCGCAACACCTGAGAGCTCAGCGACTTTGTCGGTACACATGCCATCGCCGCCAACGATCTTGGACTTGATGCCAAGTTCGCGTGCCTGTTTAGCCAGTGGACCGCCGGTTGCATCCATGCCGCCATACATGATGACGTCAGGCTTGGTGCCTTTGATCTTGGTCAGGATGGCTTTGAAATCTGTTGCCTTGTCGTTGGTGGCTTCGCGTGCGACCACTTTCAGGCCGTCAGCCTTGGCTGTTTTTTCGAATTCGTCAGCCAGGCCTTTACCGTAGGCGGTTGCATCATCAATGATGGCAACAGTTTTAGCCTTGAGTGTTTTGGAGGCGTAGTTGGCCAGTGCCGGACCTTGCTGGGCATCGGTCGCGACGACGCGATAGGTGGTCTTGAAACCCTGTTGCGTGTAGGCAGGATTGGTCGAGGAAGGAGAAATCTGTGTGATGCCGGCATCGCTGTAGATCTTGGCAGCTGGAATCGATACGCCTGAATTCAGGTGACCAACGACTGCGACGACTTTGCTGTCGACGAGTTTTTGTGCAACGGCTGTACCGGTTTTTGGATCGCCTGCGTCGTCTTCTGCGATGAGTTCAAGGGTGACTTTTTTGCCGTTGATCATCAGGCCGGCTTTGTTGATTTCTTCAACAGCCAGGCGTGCGCCGTTTTCGTTGTCTTTACCCAGGTGGGCAATGGCGCCTGTCAGTGGTCCGACGTGTCCAATCTTGACAACAGCATCTTGCGCGCTGGCATTATTGCCGGCTGCGAAAAAAGCCATCGCTGCCACAAGAGGCAAGGCTTTAAAAAATTTGTTTTGCATATTGATTCTCCGTCAGAGGCATGTAGCGAATATCGCGTGCCAATATTACAGGCTCTTGACGAAAAATTGCGTGTTTTTACGCCGCCGGAAGGGAATTCCCTAGTGTTGCATGTGTTACGAACCATGACGGTGCGAAGAGCTGATTTTTCCTTAGCTTTGCACCGTTTTTGTACTTGCTTGTGCACCGCTCAGGTGCGGCCTGAGTAGCACCTGAGCGGTCTCTTACAGCACGTAACGTGCAAGATCCTGACTGCCTGCGACTTCAGCAAGTTTGTCGTTGACGTAGGTTGTATCAATCCGGATGGTCTGCCCGCTGCTGGCGGTCGCGTCAAAGGACAAGTCTTCAAGCAGCTTTTCCATCACGGTGTAGAGCCTGCGCGCACCGATGTTTTCGTTGCGTTCATTGACCTCGAACGCCAGCTCTGCCAGTCGCGCAATGCCTTCTTCGGTAAATTCAAGATGCACATCTTCGGTTGCGAGCAGGGCCGTATATTGCTTGGTCAGTGAGGCATCGGTATCGCACAGGATGCGCACGAAGTCTTCGGCAGTCAGTGAGTCGAGCTCGACCCGGATCGGAAAACGTCCCTGCAGTTCAGGAATCAGGTCAGAGGGGCGTGACAGGTGAAAGGCCCCGGAGGCAATAAACAGGATGTGATCGGTGCGGATCATGCCATATTTTGTGGTGACCGTCGTGCCTTCGACCAGCGGCAACAGATCGCGCTGTACACCCTGGCGTGAGACATCTGCACCACCCGTTTCGGAGCGTGTGGCGATCTTGTCGATTTCGTCCAGGAACACAATACCGTGCTGTTCGACTTTGGTGATGGCAATGGAGCGCAGTTCTTCTTCGTTGACGCGTTTGGAGGCTTCTTCGTCCGTGAGGATCTTGAAGGCTTCTTTGACGGTCATCTTGCGTGTTTTTGTTTTGTCGCGTGACAAGCCGGCAAACATGCCCTTGAGCTGCTCGGCCATGTCTTCCATGCCGGGTGGTCCCATGATGTCCATCTGGGGCACGGGTTGGGCGACTTCGATTTCAATTTCGGTTGCGTCCAGCTGGCCTTCACGTAGTCGTTTGCGAAAGGTCTGGCGTGCAGCGTTTTCTTCCCGCAGGGGAGAGCCGTCTGCGGCGCGAGGCGGTGCGACCAGCGTATCCAGAATCCGGTCTTCGGCAGCCTCTTCGGCCTGCATCCGCACCCGTTTCATCTCTTGTTCACGCGTCTGCTTGATCGAGATTTCGGCGAGGTCGCGAATGATGGTGTCGACATCGCGACCGACATAGCCAACTTCAGTAAATTTTGTTGCTTCGATCTTGATGAACGGTGCGTCTGCCAGTTTGGCCAGACGGCGTGCAATTTCTGTTTTGCCGACGCCTGTCGGTCCGATCATCAGGATATTTTTAGGGTGAATTTCTGTGCGCAAGGGCTCTGCGACCTGCTGACGGCGCCAGCGGTTGCGCAGCGCCACGGCAACCGAGCGTTTGGCACGGTGCTGGCCGACAATGTGTTTGTCGAGTTCGGAGACAATTTCTCCGGGTGTCATGGTGGATGCAGACATAGTTAGCTCAGTGTTTCGATCAAGTGTTGCTGATTGGTATAGATGCAGAGGTCGCCCGCAATTTCAAGGGACTGCTTGACGATGACCTCTGCAGAAAGCTCTGTGTTGCGCAAGAGTGCGAGCGCCGCAGACTGAGCATAGGGACCACCTGAACCGATCGCCGCTACGCCGTTTTCGGGTTCAAGTACGTCACCGTTGCCGGTCAGCACGAGCGTATGGTCGCGGTCGGCCACGATCAGCATGGCTTCGAGTCGACGCAGCACACGATCGGTGCGCCAGTCGCGCGTGAGCTCAACAGCCGCACGCATCAGGTGCCCCTGATGTTTTTCAAGCTTGGCCTCAAAGCGTTCCTGCAAAGTAAATGCATCGGCAGTGGCCCCAGCAAAACCCGCCAGTATTTTGTCGTGATAAAGCCTGCGGATTTTGCGTGCAGTGCCCTTGATGATGATGTTACCCAGTGTGACCTGCCCGTCTCCGCCCAGGGCGACATGATTGCCGCGTCTCACACTGATAATGGTAGTGCCGTGAAATTGTTCCATGATCTGACTTTAAGTTTCAAAGTGAATACACATTGTGCATGAAAAAAGGACACACCCCTTGCAATCACGTTGCAAATAAAGTGTGTCCCTGGGACCTGTTGTGAACATCGTGCGCATGTCTGGTGACAATGGGCGCTGGTGTGATCACAGGCGGTCGATTAGTCTCCGAACATCTTCTGACGCATTTCACGACGCTCTTGTGCTTCGAGCGAAAGTGTCGCGGTCGGACGTGCCAGCAAACGGCGCAGACCAATTGGCTCGCCTGTTTCTTCGCACCAGCCGTAGTCGCCAGCATCAATACGGACAATCGACTGCTGAACTTTTTTCAGCAGTTTGCGTTCGCGGTCGCGTGTGCGCAGTTCAAGCGCGTGTTCTTCTTCGATGGTGGCGCGATCGGCTGGATCCGGTACAAACTGGGTCTCACGCAAATGCTCAGTGGTGGTGCCGGCATTGTTCAGAATTTCCTGCTCCATCTGCCTCAGACGGTCACGAAAAAATCCAAGCTGGCGCTCGTTCATGTAGTCCGCTTCTGGCATCTGAAGCAGTTCAGCTTCTGTGGGTAGATTGTTCTCGGACAAGTCACCTTCCAGTTCAGTTTTTTTCTTTGCTGCCTTGGTCGCCATGCAAACACTCCAAAAAATTTTTAATTCTGCGCAATGTGCGCAGAGGTGTTACTTAGCCAGGCACTGCTCAAGGCCTTTGGTAAAGATTTCTTGCGGCAGTTTGCGTCCGATGAAGACCATTTTGGTGGACTTCTTTTCGTTGGCCAGCCAGGGCTTGCCTGGTTCGGCGCCCATC
Source organism: Alcaligenaceae bacterium (assembly GCA_947379755.1). Classification (GTDB taxonomy): domain Bacteria; phylum Pseudomonadota; class Gammaproteobacteria; order Burkholderiales; family Burkholderiaceae_B; genus Zwartia. The sequence continues at coordinate 4,234 of CANCOC010000034.1, forward strand.
ATCATGTGTACGCCCTGAAAAAGCATCCGACGGTTGATGCCCTTCATGTACAGAATGCCCTTGTAGCGCATGAGGTCTGGTCCGTAGACTTGAACCACACCACCGAGGAATTCTTCGAGGCGCTCGGGATCAAAGGCTTTGTTGGACTTGAATACAAACGCGCCAATCTCGTCGTTGTGAACGGGTTTGTGCGGGGCATGATTGTGTTCAGGGTTGTCACAATGCGCGTGGTCGTGGTCGTGACCATGGTCATGTCCATGCTCATGATCATGACTATGGTCGTGGCCGCAGGTGGCGTGATCGTGGTCGTGATCGTGGGCAGCATCCGGATGCTCGTCGGCCAGGAAGGCTGGGTCGATATCCAGAATCGTATTGAGATTAAAGCCGCTGATGTCAATCAGTTGCTTTAGGTCTGTTTCGCCAAAATGTACCGCCTCGATCGAGGCGCGCGGATTCATATGCACAATGCGACGGCGCAGTGCGGCAAATTCAGCTTCGGTTACAAGGTCTTTTTTAGAGACAAGAATCCGGTCGGCAAAGCCAATCTGTTTTTGTGCTTCTTCCTGCTCGTCGAGTGTGGCCATGCCGTGCTTGGCATCGACCACAGTGACCACAGCATCCAGGCGGTAGTAATCCGCAATGTCATCGTCCATAAAGAACGTCTGGCATACCGGGCCTGGGTTGGCCATGCCGGTAGTCTCGATGATGACACGCTCAAAATTCAACTCGCCAGCCTGGCGGCGAACGCGCAGGTCATTGAGTGTGCGCATCAGGTCGCCACGGACGGTGCAACAGACACAGCCATTGGACAGCTCGATGATTTCTTCTTCCTGATCCGTGACCAGCAAGTCGTTATCGATGCTTTCTGGTCCGAATTCGTTTTCAATCACAGCGATGCGCTTGCCGTGATATTCAGTCAGGATGCGTTTGAGCAACGTGGTTTTGCCAGCACCGAGAAAGCCGGTGAGGATCGTGACGGGGACCATTTCGTCCGGATTGCGAGGGGAATTCATGAGCCAATCAACTTCTGAAACAGGTAAGGGTGCAACGCACCGGGATCACAGCACTCGCAACAAGGCGAACGCCGGATTACAGCACAGCCTACGTCAGGCGGCAAACACTTTTATTGAGTATTTACTTGTGAACGCAGAGGTACAGACAACAATTTCTATAAGTAGGGGCACTTGTCCAAATTTCAAGAGGATATTCGAATGCTTTTTATTGGTTTTTTACGAATAACCGCTTGTTTTGTAACGAAATTGTAAGAATTCTGCGTGAATTATTCGCTTTTTCGACCCGCACGCGGGTGTGCCGAGTCATAGGCCTTGGCCAGATGCTGAAAATCCAGTTTGGTATAGAGCTGGGTGGTGGAGATGTTGGCGTGCCCGAGCATTTCCTGCACGGCACGCAGGTCTTGGGCCGACTGCAGCACGTGGCTGGCAAAGCTATGGCGCAGGACGTGAGGGTGCACGTGGGTGGGCAGACCTGCAAGGATGGCGAGTTTGGCCAGTTGCGCCTGAATGACACGCGGACTGATCCTGCGACCCCGTGCGCCGATAAACAGGGCGACGCCATCGCTGCCTGTGGCCCCGGGTAAGGCAAGCTGCTGGCGCACGCCTAGCCATTGATGGATTGCGTTGAGGGCTTGGGCACCGATGGGCACGCTGCGGCGCTTGCCACCCTTACCCAGCACGTGCACATCGTGGTCGGGCAGGTTGACCCAGCTCGCAGAAGTGTGTGCTTTGGTCTGTGTATATTCAAAATCGAGGCTGACCAGTTCGCTCAGGCGCAGACCACTTGAGTAAAACAGTTCAAAAATGGCGCGATCACGTAATGAGATGGGATCTTGCTGCGCCACGAGAACGGGCGCCTCAAGCAAGGCCTGGGTCTGGTCGACGGACAGGGCTTTGGGCAGTGCGCGTGAGGCTTTGGGTGCGCGGACATCGGCGGCAGGGTTGGCGGGCATGCCTGACAGGGGCGCCCACCATTTAAAAAATCCGCGCCAGGCTGCCAGCATGCGCGCCAGGCTGCGCGGCCCGTGCCCCTGCCCATGCAGACGGGCCAGAAAATGACGGATATTGCCGTTTACGAGCTGGTCGAGAGGTTTGCCATCCGCGATGACAATGAGTTGCTGCAGATCACGCTGGTATGCAGACAGGGTATGAGGGGAGTAGCGGCGATTGAGCTCCAGATGCCTGAGCCATTGGCTGACCGGCTCAGGCAGGGGGGCTGACATACGCTCGGTCATCTGGACATTCAGGCACTGGTCACCGGACTCTGTGGTTTGAGTCTGGAGAGTGCTGCGCTGGCTAGTCGGCTGACGGTTTCAAGAAAGGTCGTACCCATCTCGGGGCTAAAACGCTCTGCGTCATCAGAACCTAGCACCAGTAAACCGAAAGCGGGTTCGTGGACGGAGGCGCGCAGGGCAATGATGGCGAGCGAGGCGGGCGTGGCGTTGAGCCAGCTGGCGGGCACGAGCGTGATGTCATTGCCACAGTAAGGTGTGGTCAGGCTGTCGGCATAAGCATGCACCGTTGGATCAACTGGGGCGCCTACGCCCTCTGCTGGCAAATCCAGACCCCATACGCGCAGGGCGACTTCCTGCAGATTGAAATGTTCGGCCAGTCCGAGTGCGACTTCGCCGGGCAGGCGAATGGGTGAGGCCTCAGCCAGCATGCGCGCACACCATTGATTCAGGCGCTCGGTGGTGGATTCGTTAAAGGCTGCGTTGCGTACCAGATCCGCTTGCCGGAACTCGAAGTCACGCAGGCGGTCACGCAGCGTCAGAATCTGCCGCTCGCCCAGCGAAATGGCACGTGACTGGTGCGGGTGAGGGACCTCAAGCGTGGAGAACAGGTCGGAATTTTCTATAAAAAAATCTGGATTTTCCTGTAAAAACTTGGCCACGTTCTGGGCGTTCATTGGATCAGGCATGTCTGGGGACTCTTTTAAGTAGGAATCTGTACGAAGGACTGTAAATAGCTTAGCTCACGAAACTTCAACTCAAGTCGGAATCGATGCTACCAGTTTGTCAATATCAATCGTGCCTGAAAAAACCGTGGTGGCGGGCCCCGTCATGCGCAGTTGTTTGCCATCCCAGGCGATGCTGAGCCAGCCGCCGCGCGTGCGCACACGCACGGGTGAGTCCAGCAGGCCCCGGCGAATTCCGGCAGCGACCGCGGCACACGCGCCCGTGCCGCAGGCGAGGGTTTCACCGGCGCCACGCTCATACACGCGCAGGTGGGCGGTATGGCGATCGACAATCTGAAGAAATCCGGCGTTGACGCGACGGGCAAAGCGCGGATGGGACTCGATCACAGGACCCATCGAAGCGACGGGTGCGAGATCAACGTCATCGACGATTTGCACGGCGTGCGGGTTGGAAATCGCGACGGCAGACAGCCAGACCGTATCGGATCCGATCGGCAAGCCATATAGCGTGTCCTGGCCTTCGGTGCGCGTGGCAAGACCGGTGACATCAAACGGTAAATCGGCGGGTGTGAAGCGTGTCTGGCCCATTTCGACCACCACATCACCATTGGGCAAAGACTCAAGGGTAATCAGGCCAGTTGAGATTTCTGCCCGCAAGGGATTGCGGGAAGACAGTTTTTGTTCGTGGACAAACCGGACAAAGCATCGCGCCCCATTGCCGCAGTGTTCGACTTCGCTGCCGTCGGCGTTAAACACGCGGTAGCGGAAGTCGGCCTCAGGATGCAGAGGCGTATCGACCAGCAAAATCTGATCGCAACCGATGCCAAACTGTCTGTGGGCCAGCGCGCGCGCGCGTTCGGGCGTCATGTCTATTGGCTGACGCACCCCATCGAGCACGACAAAGTCATTGCCTGCCCCGTGCATTTTTGTGAAATTCCAGTTCATCTCGTCATTATCCCCAATTTGCAGGTCATTAAACGCAATGATCCCCTTAAACGCTCAATAAAGCTTGTGTTCACCCGGTGGGCGTGTTTTAAAACGACGATGCACCCAGTAATACTGGCTGGGGCACTCCCTGACCCAGGATTCGATATGCCGGTTCAGACGTGCGGTGGCCTCTTCGAGGGAGTCGTCTGCGGGAAAGTCTGCGAGCGGCGGGTGCACCCTGACCTGATAGTGTCCGCAGGCCGGATCCCAGTAGCATGTCACAGGCAGGACGGGCAGCTGCCATTTGCGCGCGATTTGTGCTGTCGCCGTCTGGGTGGCTGCCATCCGTCCAAAGAACGGTACAAATACCGCACCTTTACGGCCAAAATCCATGTCCGGCAGGTAATAGATCGGCATGTGCTGGTCGATGTAACGAATCAGCGGCCGGATGCCCTCGCGACGGCTCACCAGATGTACAGTATTAAATCGTGCGCGACTCAGTCTGACGAGGGCGTCGATGTCTGGATTGTTTTGGGGCGAGTACATGGTGGCACCCTCCGGACCCTCCATGGTGAGTCGGGTTGCCGCAGCATCGAGTCCGACAAAGTGGGGGGCGAGCAACATGACTGAGCCGTGCTGTGCAACCAGGCCTGCGACCTGCTCATGGCCGCTCACGCTCACCATGGCGCGAATTGCCTCTGGCGAGCCAAACCAGAACACGCTGCGGTCAATAAAACTTTGGGTGAGTGCCCGCAGGTGTTCGCGCAACAGGATATCCCGGGCGGCAGGTGTGAGCTCTGGAAAACTGAGTTCGAGGTTGCGCACGACGATTTTGACGCGCCTGGGGATGAGCCAGGGTGATAGCCGTGCCAGCAAAGCGCCGATCCTGAGTCTGTTGGGCGGTGAGAGCCGGGCCAGGCCTTCAAACAACCCGATGAAGGCGCGCATTTTGAAGGATCGGCGACGCAACTGCTCAATGCCCTGCGCCCAGGTGGGTGAGGAGATAGACTCGTGCTGGGTCGTTGAACCGGGCGTCGGTGACATCAAAAGGATGGATTCATAGGTCAGTTGGGAGAAAAACAGGCGTCCTTCATGCCGTATTGTGCTTACAAATCATGGGGGATTCGCTTTATTTTGACATTTTCGCTTAAAATAACGGCAGTCGCTGAGTTAACCGACAACTTGCGGGGCGACTGAGTTGGGCTAAAGATTAAATTCTTAGCCAACAAAAAAAATAATTCCGCTAAAGCGTCGCGCCCATTCCAGCGTCTATTACAGGTGAAGGTACGGGGTGCAACGCACCTCCTTAACTTACCTTTGGCTTGTTGCCAGAATAGGACGTGATCATCATGATTAAATCAGACTATCTCTTTACTTCGGAATCAGTTTCCGAAGGTCATCCGGACAAGGTCGCCGACCAGATTTCGGATGCCATTCTCGATGCCATCTTTGTACAGGATCCGCACTCACGCGTTGCTGCAGAGACACTTTGCAACACCGGCCTGGTCGTACTCGCTGGCGAAATCACCACCACAGCCAACGTTGATTACATCCAGGTTGCGCGCGACACCATCAAGCGCATCGGATACGACAACACGGAATATGGCATTGATTACAAAGGTTGCGCAGTCCTGGTGGCCTACGACAAACAGTCGCCTGATATTGCACAGGGCGTGGATCGCTCGTCAGAAGACTACCTGAACCAGGGTGCAGGTGATCAGGGTCTGATGTTTGGTTATGCATGTAACGAAACCCCCGACCTGATGCCCGCTCCGATCTGGTATGCGCACCGTCTGGTGCAGCGTCAGAGTGAATTGCGTAAAGACGGCCGTCTGCCCTGGTTGCGTCCCGATGCCAAGTCACAGGTTACTTTCCGCTATGTGGATGGCAAGCCTGTTGAAGTCGACACCGTGGTGCTCTCGACCCAGCATGCGCCTGAAATTTCACAGACAGCGATTCATGAGGCCGTGATCGAAGACATCATTCGCCCAAGTTTCCCCGCTGGCCTGCTGACACCCCAGACCAAATTCCTGATCAATCCGACCGGTCGTTTTGTGATTGGCGGACCACAGGGCGATTGCGGCCTGACCGGTCGCAAGATCATTGTTGATACCTACGGTGGCGCCTGCCGTCATGGCGGCGGTGCGTTTTCAGGCAAAGACCCCAGCAAAGTTGATCGTTCAGCGGCCTACGCTGCACGCTACGTAGCCAAAAACATCGTGGCAGCTGGTCTGGCTTCGCATTGCGAAGTGCAGGTGAGCTACGCGATTGGTGTGGCAGAGCCGATCAACATCACGGTCAACACCTTTGGTACAGGCGTTGTGCCTGACGAGAAATTGTCCCTGATTGTGCGCGAGCATTTTGACTTGCGTCCAAAAGGTATCGTCAACATGCTGGATCTGTTGCGTCCGATCTACAGCAAGACAGCTGCCTATGGTCACTTTGGCCGTTCAGAGCCCGAGTTCACCTGGGAAGCTACAGACAAAGCGGCTGCACTGAAAAAGGCCGTCTAAGGTTTAAGCTCCGCTTAAGTTCCATTTAAGTTCCAAGAAAGACAGCACGAACAAAAAGCCCCTCGCACATTGTGTGTAGGGGCTTTTTGCTGAGGTCCCGATGCTATGCTGGCGGCATGACTGTTACGAATCCCGCTCCATATACTATTCCCGACGGCGCAGACTCCCCCTGCGTGGCGGTGTGCTCGACGCTGTTCGACGATATCTGCCGCGGTTGCGGACGTACCGTCATGGAAGTTTCAAACTGGGTGTTTATGGACGAGGCCGAAAAAAAGACGGTGTGGATGAGAATCCTTTCGCAGGGTTATCCACGCCGCCCTTAGCTCAATCCCCGGCTGAGATCTTTGCCGCACGAATCAGAGTGGTAAAGCGGGGCACGTCTTTGGCAATGAGGGCCGCAAACGGTTTTGGACCTTGTTCGGCCAGGGGTGGAATCACTGCAGCCATCTTTTCAAAACGATCGACGACCTCCGGGTCCTTGAGCGCATTGCTCAGCGCCAGCGCCAGGCGCTCGACGACTGCGAGCGGTGTGCCTGCCGGTGCTGCAATGGCATTCCAGACACTTAAATCAAAAGCTGGCACGCCCGCTTCGGCAAAGGTCGGAACGTCCGGGATTTGCGCCACGCGTTGTTTGCCTGTTACGGCAAGCGCGGTGACGCGATTACCTTTGTGAATCGGGATCATTGTGACGGTCTGGTCAATCACTGCATCGACCGTGCCTGCAATCAGATCGGCAATGGCAGGGCCTGCACCGCGATAGTTCACCAGCGTGGCATTGGTTTGCGTCACGTACAAAAACATCGCGGCGGCAATGTGGCCGGTCGAACCCGGGCCTGCCGTGCCAAAGTTGACGCCATCTCCATCTTTTTTCAGTCTGGTCATCAACTCGCCAAGCGTCTTGATGCCGCTTTTTTTACTGACTGAAATCACCATGGGGACGTCTGCCACCACGCCAATCGGAGCGAAGTCCTTGACTGGATCGAATTTGATATTCGGATAGAGGGGGGCGGCAATTGCCATCGAACCCATGTTGCCAAATGAGATGGTGTAGCCATCAGGGTTGGATTTCAGGACGCGCTGCGTACCGATGGTGCCGCCTCCGCCACTGACGTTCTCAACAATGATCTGTTGTCCCAGGTCCTTTGACATGGCCTGGCCGATAATGCGCGCGAGACCATCACTTGAACCACCAGGCGCATAGGGCACGATCATTGAGATCGTTCGCGTGGGAAAGTTTTGTGCAAAGCTGGCTGTGCACAGAAGTGCCGTACCCAGTAATGCCATGCTGATTGTTTTTTTCATTTTTTTTGTCTCCTGCCCTGCTACCTGGTTGTGCTTAGTTGTCTGACAGTGTGGTGCCCGCCAGTTTTTCGGACATTTTGGTCACTGCGGTGTGATCCTGGCCTGGTCCGAGCATGGCTGCAGAGGCTGCCCACATTTCGCGGCAGAGTGAGGCGAATGGCGTGGGAGTATTGGTGTCTTTGCCCATACCCAGCGCGATGCTCAGGTCCTTGACCATCAGGTCCAGGCCAAAGCCAGCGTTGTACTTGCCTGACAGCACAAATTGCTTGAACTTCTTTTGTGTCGAGTTGTTCATGCCTGTCGAAGCATTGAGTACATCCACCATGGCGGCTGGATCAAGGCCAAAACGTTTGCCGATCAGGAGTGCTTCGACCCCGATCAGAAAGCCGCCTGCCGAAACCAGATTGTTCAGGGCTTTCATGGCGTGGGCAGAGCCGACGTCACCGGTATGGGTGATGGCGGTGCCCATGCAGGCCAGAACAGGGCGCACGCGTTCAAGCAGGTCTGCGCTGCCGCCAAACATGATGGCGAGTTCGCCCGTGATGGCGCGTGGCACGCCGCCTGACACAGGTGCATCGACCAGATGGCCACCGGCCGCTGCGACTTGTTCGGCAAGGGTGCGTGTGGTGGTGGGCACGCCCGAGCTCATTTCGACCACGATGCTCCCGGCACGCAAGCCTGCTATCACGCCCTCGGGGCCGTTCAGCACGGCATCGACGATGGCGCTGGTTGGCAGGATCGTCACAATGATGTCCGAGGCCTGGGCCAGTGCGCGATTCGACGTTGCAACCGTGCCGCCAATTTCGGTGGCGAATTTTTGTGCGCGCTCAGTCGATGCGTCAATCACGACCAGTGGGTAGCCCGCCTTATGCAGCAAGGAGGCCATGGGCCAGCCCATGCTGCCCAGGCCGATAAAGCCAATAGTTTGATGGGTGCTCATGATTTAGCTGCCTTTTTTGCAGCAGCTTTCACTGGGGCCTTCTTGACGGCAGCTTTCTTTGCAGGGGCTTTTTTAGCAGCTTTTTTGGCTGGTGCCTTGTCGTAAGCGCCTTGTTCTTCGAGCACCTGGTTGGCGGCTTTGAATGCGTCCAGACCTGCGGGGATGCCGCAGTAAACAGTGGCGTGCAACAGGACCTCTTTGATTTCTTCGACGGTCACGCCGTTTGTCAGTGCGCCTTTGACATGCAGCTTGATTTCAGCCGAGCGGTTCAGCGCAGTCAGCATGGCCAGATTGAGCATGCTGCGCGTCTTGCGTGACAGGCCTGGACGTGTCCAGGCGTAGCCCCAGCACATCTCTGTTGTGATGTGCTGAAAAGCCATGGTGAAGTCGTTTGCCCTGGCGATCGAACCGTCGACATACTCGGTGCCAAGCACTTCGCGGCGAACCTCAAGACCCTCTTTGTACAGCTTAGCCAGTTCGTTTTTTGCAGCCATGTCTTGCTCCAGATATTGTTTGAATAAAGATTTTGATTTAGAAGTGAGATGCGTTTTGTACTAAAAACCGGATGAATGCGACAAGTGCTTTTAATAGTGTGGTTTTGCCGGATCAATCGCTGATTGTCTGCGCTCGGCTTTCCTTGTGTCAAGTTGATTCACGCGATATGGCTTGACAGCTTGCTTTGAGAAACACCAAAATGGCCTCATACCATCAGGCCATGTTTTGCATGTACGCAGCATCGGTTTGTCAAAATAAGAACGGAGACAAAAATGAAACTGCCTGAATACGAAGTATTTGCCTTGCGCTACGCCACCATGCAACAGCGCACGCGTCGCGATAATTTCATTACGCATGACCCCCACGATGACCTGATGCCGATGGATTATTTTGTCTGGGTGATACGCAATGCGGACCGTGTGGTGCTGGTCGACACGGGTTTTAATGCGCGACAGGCCGCCGAGCGTGGCAGGACGCTGATACGTTGTCCGATTGGTTCGCTGGCGTTGCTGGGAATTGCGCCCGAACAGATCGATGATGTCGTGCTGACACATCTGCATTACGACCACGCGGGCAATATCGATCTGGTGCCCAATGCGCGCTTTCATATTCAGGAAGACGAGGTCAATTACGCCTGTGGACGCCATATGTGCCAGGGATTGTTTCGTCATGCCTATGATGTAGAGGATGTGGTCGATCTGGTGCGGCGCGTCTACGCCGACCGTGTGTCCTTTCATGATGGGGCCCACACACTTGCGCCGGGCATCGAGCTGGTCAAGATCGGCGGCCATACCAAAGGCCTGCAATCTGTGCGGGTGCATACGGCGCGTGGCTGGGTGGTGCTGACTTCGGATGCCAGTCACTACTACGAGAATATGGAAAAACCTTCGCCTTTCCCAATTGTGTTTCATCTGGGTGAGATGCTGGCGGGATATGACACGCTCAGAGCGCTTGCCGACTCGCCCGGGCATCTTGTGCCTGGCCATGATCCCCTGGTGCGTGAGCTGTATCCGTTCTGGGGCGATCCGGCCAATGACATTATGGCCTTGCATCAGGCGCCCAAACCCCGCTAGTAGGCATAAGGGCGCATTACGCGTTACAATATCTTCGCTTTTGAGGAGCGTTGCGACGACAGTCTGCCCTACGGGATTCTGTTGCCAGGCTCAAAAGCTTCAACGTTACCGCCGGTATCCCCCGGCCTTAACGGCGCTCACCCAATCCTGCACAGGCAGAGGTTGCGGTGGTGCTCATACACAGCCGATACCATTGCTTTGCAGGCCTTACGGAGCCTAAAAGACATGAACGCTGTAACTGAAAAATTCGCTGATTACGTCATTGCCGATATCGCACTCGCTCCCTGGGGCCGTCGCGAAATTCAAATCGCCGAAACCGAAATGCCTGGCCTGATGGCTACGCGTGAAGAGTTCTCCAAAACCAAACCGCTCAAAGGCGCCCGCATTACAGGCAGCCTGCACATGACGATCCAGACCGCTGTGCTGATCGAAACCTTGCAGGCACTCGGCGCTGAAGTCCGCTGGGCGTCATGCAATATCTTTTCGACACAGGATCACGCTGCTGCAGCAATTGCTGCCACGGGCACACCTGTGTTCGCTGTCAAAGGCGAATCGCTGACAGATTACTGGGATTACACCCACAAGATTTTTGAATGGCCAGGCGAGCATCAGGCCAACATGATTCTGGATGACGGTGGCGACGCCACACTCCTGCTGCATCTGGGTACACAGGCCGAGAGCGATCTTTCGGTGCTGGACAAGCCAAGTTCAGAAGAAGAAATCATTCTCTTCTCCTCAATCAAAAGCACACTCAAGCGCGATCCAAAGTGGTACTCCACCCGTCTGGCCCAGATCAAGGGCGTGACAGAGGAAACCACCACTGGCGTGCTGCGTCTGTACAACATGTCCAAAAAAGGCGAACTCGCGTTTGCTGCGATCAACGTCAATGACTCGGTCACCAAGTCGAAATTCGACAATCTGTATGGCTGCCGTGAATCACTGGTTGACGCGGTCAAGCGTGCAACCGATGTCATGATCGCAGGCAAGGTCGCTGTGATTGCAGGTTATGGCGATGTGGGCAAGGGTTCTGCACAGGCCATGGCTGCTCTGCGTGCCCAAGTCTGGGTCACAGAAATCGACCCGATTTGCGCGCTTCAGGCTGCAATGGAAGGCTACAAAGTTGTGACCATGGAAGAAGCTGTCGACAAGGCTGACATTTTTGTCACCGCAACGGGCAACTACAACGTCATCACGCGCGAGCACATGAACCGCATGAAAGACCAGGCGATCGTTTGCAATATCGGTCACTTCGATAACGAAATCGACGTCGCCGGCATCGAAGATCTGCAGTGGGAAGAAATCAAGCCACAAGTCGATCACGTGATTTTCCCAGATGGCAAACGCATCATCCTGCTGGCTAAAGGCCGTCTGGTTAACCTGGGCTGCGGCACAGGTCACCCATCATTCGTGATGTCGTCTTCGTTCACCAACCAGACCATGGCTCAGATCGAACTGTTCTCTCGCAATCAAGAGTACACCTCCGGTCAGGTCTATGTGTTGCCCAAGCATCTGGACGAGAAAGTCGCGCGTCTGCATCTGGACAAGATTGGTGCCAAGCTCTCGACCCTGACGCCACAACAGGCAGCCTACATCAGCGTCAAGCAAGAAGGTCCTTACAAGTCAGAACAGTACCGTTATTAAGTTGATCGTTTGATATAGGACAAGGTGTGGTCTGTGGTGCTCGCCACTGCGTGACTTCACCTTCTGTCCGGGATCGGCTATTGTGAGGTGGTGAACTTGCCGGGTCTTCTGGCGAGTCACCACACTTTTTTTCTGGAGATCAGCATGACTTTGATTCTTGTCTGGATTTTGAATGCCGTGGCGTTGTTGGCCGTTGCTTATCTGTTGCCAGGTATTGTGGTGGCAAGTTTTGGTTCGGCACTGTGGGCGGCCTTGATACTGGGACTGGTCAATATGCTGGTCAAGCCAGTGCTGATTTTGCTGACCTTGCCGATCACGATCGTCACGCTTGGCTTATTCCTGTTTGTTATTAATGCCTTGTTGTTCTGGTTTGTGGGTTCGGTGTTGACTGGCTTTAAAGTCAATGGTTTCTGGTGGGCCGTCATCGGTGCGCTGGTATATAGCCTGATTTCTGGCTTTTTGACGAATCTGATTAACAAATGACCTCTCACGCTGGCCCTGCTTTTAGTCTTGAGTTTTTCCCACCCCGCGATGCGGCCGCCCAGGCGCGGCTGGTCGATGGGGCCAAACAAATGCTGGTGATCCAGCCCCACTACGTGAGTGTCACGTTCGGTGCGGGTGGATCGACCCGCGAAGGCACGCTTGACACCGTGCGTGCACTGCGTGACATGGGGTGTGATGCTGCACCACATTTGTCATGTATCGGTGCTTCGCAAGAAGACCTGAGGGGACTGTTGCAACGCTATCGTCAGGAAGGTGTACGCCGGATTGTCGCGCTGCGTGGTGATATGCCGTCTGGTATGGGCGCGGATGCGGCCGGTGCGTTGCGTTATGCGAGCGACCTGGTCGAGTTCATCCGCAAAGAAACCGGCGATTGGTTTCATATCGAGGTGGCGGCCTATCCTGAGATGCATCCACAGGCTGCAGGTCCGGCACAGGATCTCGAGCATTTTGTGCGCAAGGTGCGTGCAGGTGCGAATAGTGCGATCACGCAGTATTTCTTTAATGCGGATGCTTACTTTGACTTTGTCGATCGGGCACAGGCCAAAGGGGTCAATATTCCGATTGTGCCGGGCATCATGCCAATTACCAATCACACGCAACTGATGCGGTTTTCAGAAATGTGTGGTGCCGAGGTGCCGCGCTGGATTCGTCTGCGCCTGGCAGAGATGGGCGATGATAAAGAATCCATCCGGGCGTTTGGTGCCGACGTCGTGACCGAGATGTGCCAGACCCTGCTGGACAACGACGTGCCTGGCTTGCACTTCTATACGCTCAACAATGCCGATGCAACGCTTGCCATCTGGGATGGTCTGGCCGTCGCATAAGGCATGTTGGCATAGATTAATCCGCGTACTGGTTGGCTGCTTTGAGCAAAGGACCCCATTTTGCAATTTCAGCTGTCAGCCAGGCTTGCAGTGCAGCAGGGTTCTGTTTGGATTCAGGAACAATCACCGCACCAAGCTCTTCGATTTTTTGCGTCACTGCAGGATCTTTCAGGGCCGCTTTGACTGCTTCATTAAAGCGGGCAAGGATTGCAGGCGGGATGCCTTTTGGGCCGTAGATGCCATGCCAGACCACGATTTCGAAGTCCTTCAGGCCACTTTCACGCAGGGTGGGTGCATCGGGCAGTGAGGCCAGGCGTTCTGCGGTGGTGACTCCATAGAGCTTGACCTTGTCTGCCTTGATTTGTGGCAATGTCTGGGTCGTCTGGTCACAGAGGACGTCGAGCTGTCCGCCCAGCAGTGCGGTCATGGCAGGGCCTGTGCCTGAGTAAGGGATCGAGGTAAAGCCAGTCCCAAGGGCCTGCTGCAACAATGTGCCACAGAGCTGGGAGACCGCACCAAGACCTGCATTGGCGAGGTTGATCTTGTCGCCGTTTTCTTTGGCGTACTTGATGAATTCGACCATGGTGTTAGGGGGGAATTTTTTGCTGCCTAGCAGTGTCATAGGCACATCTGCCAGCAAAGTGACATAGCTGAAGTCTGTCAGCACATCAAAGGGCAGTTTGCGATAGAGGGTGGGAGCCGTCGCCATACCATTGTGATGAATCAGGAAGGTATAGCCATCGGGTGCCGCTTTGGCCACAACGCCTGCAGCAACCGTACCGCCTGCACCCAGACGGTTTTCAACAACAACGGTCTGGCCAAGATTCTTAGTCATTGAGGCTGCGAGTACACGGGCCAGGACGTCCGTCGGGCCGCCCGCAGCAAAAGGCACAATCAGTGAGATGGGACGGGTGGGATATGCGTCGGCTGCAGTTGCAATTGAGCCTGACATCAACGCCGTTACGAGTCCGGCCGCGATCAGTGCGCCCCGTAAAGTCTGGGTAAAGTTCATAACATCTCCAAAAAATAATCGAATGCGTCGTCAGTCCGAAACAACGTTCGAACATAAAAATAGGTTTTGACGAATATAGTGACGAGAACGCTGCAGAAAGTCTGCTTTTGGGCGTCATTCGCGTCAAGTTACAAAGTGTGACTGAAAATGTCTGCGCGCGCTAGGCTGAAAACCCTAACTTCTGCTGAAAATTCGGCGCAGCAGGGCACCAGCCTTGCCCCGTCAGCATCGCATCCAGACGCACATCATGGGACTGGGGCTGGTACGCATGGGACGGGGAGTCGAGTTGTGCCTCCGCCCACGCGATTCCGATCGTCATGATCTGTGCGTGTTGTGCATGCAGGGCAGCAAGGGTGCGGTCGTAATAGCCGCCGCCATAACCTAGTCTGTCCGAGGCGGATGTAAAACCAAGCGTTGGTACGAGCAGGAGGTCTGGCGTGAAGGCCTGCGTGCAGGGCGGCTCCATCACACCAAAATTCCCGGGGGTGAGCGCAGTGTCTGGCGTCCAGCGGTAAAACTCGAGTGGCGCATGTCGTTTCACGACAACAGGCAGGACAACGATGACTCCACTCTGATCAAGATGCTCAAGCAGCGGTCTGAGGTCGGGTTCGTCTGCCATGGGCCAGAAGGCGGCAACGATGCGAGGCGTGTCACGCAACGTGGCGAACCAGGTCTTTAACGTCTCACACATCCGCTGACTTTGCCGTTGACGTAGGTCAACGGACATGGTCTTGCGTTCGGCGCGCAAGCGCATTCGGAGCAGGTCTGCGTTATTCTTTGACATATGTCGCAACGGTGCTGACAGAAGTAGGGTGAGGCGTTTCATGCACGGAATTACAAAGTATCAGAATTTTATGTCCCGCGCCTGGTCTGACGCCTGTGCAAAGGCCGGCTTTGTGCTGATCTGTACGGTTGCGGTCTCTGCCTGGACCTCACTGTCTGGCGTGTCCGCCCAGACAATTGCCGTGAATCCCAGCTCCGTCAATCCTAATGCAGAGAACCCCAACGCAAACGGTCCTGCACGTTTTGTCATACAGGCCGACGGGACCTTGCAGCAGGCTGCAGGCGGTGAGCCACAGGCAGCGCCCAAGCGCCTGCCCGATGGTATGCCTGATGTGGCAACACCAGTCATCTCGTCACGTGCGAGCAATGCTGCCTCAACCCGGCCCAATACTTCGGTGGTGCCTGGAGCCTCGATTGCCGCACCGGAGGCCACCCCCGCTGCGCGTGCAGTCGCTGTTGCACGCGATGCGATGAACAATAAGCAGTGGGTACAGCTGGCCAATCTGGTCCCGCAGGCACGAGGGGATATCCTGGGTATCTACCCTGAGTACTGGTCTTTGCGCACGCAGATCGGTTCGACAAATATGCCAGGGACACAGCAGGCACTCACGGAGTTTTTACACACCAATTCAGGCAGCTATCTCGCGGACAAACTCAAAGGCGAATGGTTGCTGGCAGCTGCGCGTGGCGGAGACTTTGCAACCGTTCGTGAGCTGGGCGCCATTCAGAACAGTAACAATCAGATTCTCTGCGCCCAGCTTGAAGCTCAACACATGAGTGGGCAGCGTGCCACCGCTGCTCAGGCCACAAAAATATTTGCACCTGTTGCTGCTTGCTGGAAGCTCTTTGACCAGCTCGTTGCCGACCGCGTGTTGACGACTGCGACGCTGGTTCCTTTTATTCAGGATGCACTCGAAAATAACAAGGTAACGGATGCGCGTCGCTTTGCAGCCTATGCCTTTGATGCACCTGATCTGGCTGCCTACGATGCAATGATGCGTGAGCCCCAGAAATGGTTGGCAGCAAAACCACTTGCCGGGTCTGCTGCACGCAACGAAATCATCGCGCTCGGACTTTCGCGTCTGGCGCGTGCGGATCTCAATGCTGCTGAAAGCCTGGTGCGTAGCGATTGGGCGGACAAACTGCCCAGGCAGAATTTGCAATGGGTCTACGGGCAGATGGCCTTGCTGGCAGTATTCGCCTTTGATAGTCGCGCGTATGGCTGGTATCGCGAAACAGGTGATGTGCGTTTGTCGGAAAACAATCATGCCTGGCGGGTGCGTGCCTCGATCCGTCAGGCCAAAATTGACTGGCCGTGGGTCAGTCAGTCTATTGGAAAAATGGGGCCTGCACAGCGTAATGAGGCGGCCTGGATGTACTGGCGTGCCCGTGCCCTCTCGGCGATGGGACAGACCAACGAGGCGCAAGCGCTGTTTGCCAAAATTTCAGATCAGTTCAACTTTTATGGACAGCTGGCGGTCGAAGAACTGGGGCGCTCAATCGTGGCGCCTAACAGGCCAGCGCCGGTGACCGAACAGGAAATTGCACAGGCACGTGCCAATATTGGCTTGCAGCGCGCCGTGACGTTGTTCAAGCGCGGCTGGCGTGGCGATGCCGTGCCAGAGTGGAACTTTGCACTGCGCGGGATGAGCGATCGTCAGCTGATGGCCGCAGCAGAGCTTGCGCGTCACGAAGGCATCTATGACCGCGTGGTGAATACCTCGGATCGCACGCTCAAGGAGTTTGATTTTTCCCAGCGCTACATTGCTCCGTTTGAGGGGCGCGTGACAGCGCAGGCCCGCCAGATCGATGTTGATCCGGCCTGGGTCTATGGTCTGATCCGTCAGGAATCGCGCTTTATTATGGATGCCAAGTCTGTTGTGGGTGCTTCAGGCCTGATGCAGTTGATGCCGGCCACTGCACGCTGGGTCGCGGGCAAAATCGGCATGACGGATTTCAAACCGCATCACGTAAACGACTTTGATACCAATACCAAGCTGGGGACGAATTATCTGAGCATGGTCTTGTCGGATCTTGGCGGCTCTCAGGTGCTTGCAAGCGCGGGATATAACGCCGGCCCGGGTCGACCCATGCTGTGGCGCTCCAAACTGGATGGCCCGGTAGAGGGTGCTATTTTTGCTGAAACCATCCCGTTTAATGAAACACGTGATTACGTTAAAAATGTGATGTCCAACGCCACCTATTACGCAGCCCTGTTTAGCGGACAGCCACAGTCACTCAAGCAGCGCCTGGGTCAGATCGTGCCGCAGGCCTATGGACGTTCGCCATTGCCGTGATTACTGATCCAGTCGTCGAGGGTTTACAGGTCTTTGTTGTTGGGGGCGCCGTGCGTGACGCCTTGCTGCAACTGGAGGCGGGCGATCGCGACTGGGTGGTCGTGGGTGCGACACCTGAAGACATGGTCGCGAGAGGGTTTATTCCGGTCGGCGGCGATTTTCCTGTGTTTTTACATCCCGTGACCAAAGAGGAATATGCGCTGGCGCGGACAGAGCGCAAATCGGGCCGTGGCTACAAGGGCTTTACGTTCTATACGGGCAACGATGTCACGCTGGCTGAGGATTTACAGCGTCGTGACCTGACGGTCAATGCGATTGCACGCTCGATGTCGACGGGTGAGTTGTTTGATCCCCTGAATGGCGTGCGTGACCTGCACGATAAAGTGTTGCGTCATGTCGGACCGGCATTTGAAGAAGATCCCGTGCGGATGTTACGACTCGCACGTTTTACCGCGCGCTTTACAGATTTTTCCATCGCACCCGAGACACTTGCCTTATGCCAGAAAATGGTGGCGCAGGGTGAGGTCGATGCGCTGGTGCCCGAGCGCGTCTGGCAGGAACTGTCGCGTGGCCTGATGTGTGCCAAACCTTCAAATATGCTGTCAGTGCTGGTCAATACCGGTGCGAGTCCGCGTGTGATGCCTCAGTGGGTGGATAGTGCTCGCGTGCGCGAAGCTGTTGATCAGGCAGGTGTTGCGGGTCTGCCCTTGCCGGCACGCTTTGCCTTGCTGTGCCTGGATACGCCAGATGCACAGGCATTCGCCAAACACTTGCGGGCGCCGACAGAGTGCGCGGACATGGCAAGATTATTGCCGAAGGTGCTTGAGGTGCTCAAGGCTGCCGGGCAGGTGGGGGGCTTGCATGCTGAACATGTGCTTGGTGTGTTTGAGTCGTGTGATGCCCTCAGAAAGCCTGAACGTTTTGTCACCCTGTTGCAGGCCGCCCATATCGTGCGGGCAGTCCCGCTCCCGGCCTGGCAAGGCTGGCTCAACGCAGTGATGTCGATTGATGCGGGTGCGGCAGCTCGGACAGCGAGTACGCCCCAGCAGATCAAAGCGGTTGTGCGGCAGGCCAGGCTGCAAGCCCTGCTTGCAGGATTTGACTCCAGGACTTGAGGTGTGCCGACCGCTGTTGACTACAGGCTGTCGCGCCGATCGCCGCGTCTGAAGCCGAGCAAGTCGCCTTCAATCCCTCGACCCAGTGCAATCACTTTAAATAGTTCGCCCATTTCAGCTTCGGAGGTGAGCTTCTGGATGGCAACGCGCATCTGTGCATTGCTGCGTGCGCCGAGCTCGCCTTGTTGCATCATGACCTCTGCCAGGCCTGCATTGAGCAGGAACCTTGCCTGCGCGGTGTAGCCTAGGACTTCGAGCCCACCTGTCAGCGCGGCATCGGCCATGGCAGTAAAGTCCACGTGTGCGGTGATGTCCTGCAGGCCAGGTGCCATCAGTGCATTGTCATGTG
This sequence comes from Alcaligenaceae bacterium, assembly GCA_947379755.1. Lineage (GTDB taxonomy): Bacteria > Pseudomonadota > Gammaproteobacteria > Burkholderiales > Burkholderiaceae_B > Zwartia. Next base: position 22,940 of record CANCOC010000034.1, read on the forward strand.
CCAGATGCTGGATGTGGCACATCAAGGTGCCGCGATGCCTTTGGGGGTGGTAGTACTCGTGGCGGGGAAATCCATAGTCAATCAATAATGCAGCACCACAAGTCAGCCATTGCCCCATGCCACGCACCCAGCTTTCGGCTTGCAGGTTGATTTCAGAGCGGTAGTCGGGCAGGGCGGGCATGCGTTGCGCCACCAGATGCGCCAACGTATCTGGTGCAGGACGGTCTTCATACTGAAACTGATCACCATCCCAGATGACGCCACGCTGCATGAGCTGCGCATCGTCGGACCAGGCAAAAAACTCGACGGGCATCGCATCGAGAACTTCATTGGCCATCACGCAGCCTGAAAAACTGGTTGGTGCCTGATCGAGCCAGGTGACACGATCGGCCCACGCGCCGAGTCGCATCTGCTGGCGGGCTTTCAGGTCGGCTGAGACTTCGAGAATCTGGTAGTGCGCAGCAATTCCTTGTGCATCCAGAGCCGTCAGAATGTCGTGTGCAAGCGCACCACTGCCTGCGCCGAACTCCAGGATATTCAGGGAGTCGCTTTGCCGCAGAATCTCGGCAACCTGCTTCGCAAGTGTCCAGCCAAAGAGAGGCGTGAGCTGGGGGGCGGTGACAAAGTCACCTTTGAGTTGTTTGGGATCGTCAAGCGCCGGGTCGGCAAATTTGATACTGCCCGCTGCGTAATACCCTAAGCCGGGTGCGTAGAGTGCGTCATGCATCCAGTCACTGAAGGAAATCCAGCCACCTGCCTGCTCAAGACGCGCACGTAAAAAAGCGCTGACCCGCTGGCTGTGCGCCAGCGCGTCAGCGCTCACCGGGATAGAAGTCTCGGCGGGCACTGCGTCAGCCCTAATTAACGGCGACCGCCGTCAAAGGTGAAACCACGGCGAGCACCTGTTGCTGCGCGTGGTGCACCTGGACGTGGAGCGCCTGTGCGAGCTGGACCATCACCACGTGGGGCGAAGGTTTTGCCTGCAGGTGCTGCTGCGCGTGGTGCAAAATCACGACCTGGGCGTGCAGCTGGCTTGCCTGCATACGCTGGACGGTCTGATGGTGCACGGTCTGCACGGTGCTCGTAAGGAGGACGCGATTCGCCACCGCGGTTGCTCGCAAATGGATTGTCGCTGCGTGCGCCTTGTGGCTTGTCGCCACGTGGTGCATAAGGCTTGTCACCGCGAGGTGCAAAGCTGCGGTCACGATCGCCATAAGGCTTGTCGCCACGTGGCGCAAAGGCAGGACGGTCACCGCGCGGTGCAAACGCAGGCTTGTCGCCGCGTGGAGCAAAAGCAGGACGGTCACCACGAGGCGCAAATGCAGGCTTGTCACCACGGTCAGCGTAAGGACGATCACCGCGTGGAGCAAATGATGAAGAACGATCTTCGCGCGGAGCGAAAGAACGATCGTTACTACGGCCGTTGTCCCAACGTCCACCCTTGCCGCCCGCGCCGCGTGAGGAAGAACCCTCTGGGCGTGCGCGAGGTGTGACTTGTGGCTCAAGGCCGGCGATCACTTCTGCTTTGATGGTGTAGCCAATAAAGTGCTCGATACGGCGCACTTTATGACGCTCACCATGGATTGCCAGTGTGAAGGCCTGGCCATCACGTCCGGCACGGCCGGTACGGCCGATACGGTGAACGTAATCTTCGGGCTGCATTGGCAGATCATAATTAATGGCATGGCTGATGGCCTGGACGTCGATTCCGCGGGCAGCCACATCGGTTGCAACCAGAATGCGAACGCGACCGTCTTGCACTTCTGACAGCGTGCGTGAACGCTGGCGCTGGTTCATGTCGCCATGCAGTGCCATGCAGGAGAAGCCCTGGTCAGCCAGGTGCTCGGCCAGATCATCTGCGCCGCGCTTGGTAGCGGTAAAGACAATCGCCTGGTCCATGGCTGCATCACGCAGGATGTGATCGAGCAAACGCAGTTTGTGGCCGGCGTTGTCTGCATACAGCAGGCTTTGTGTAATGTTGGCGTGACGGTCTGACTGTCCGGCCATTTCAATGGTTTGTGCATCGCGCATCATGCGGGCCGCAAGCTTGCCAACCGTGCCGTCCAGTGTTGCTGAGAACAGCAGTGTCTGGCGTGACTCGGGGCAGCGATCCACGATGGTGTTGATGTCGTCGATAAAGCCCATGTCAAGCATGCGGTCGGCTTCATCAAGCACAAGTGTGTGCACCGATGAGAGGTCAACGCGGCGTGCCTGCAGGTGATCGAGCAGACGGCCAGGTGTCGCGACCAGCACGTCGACACGACGTGACAGTGCTTTGAGCTGCGCGCCGTAAGGCATGCCGCCGACAACAGTTGCTACACGCAGGTCATCAAGCTCGCTGCCGTACATGGCAGTGGCTTCGCTGACTTGCAGCGCGAGTTCGCGGGTTGGGGTCAGGACGAGGACTTGAACGCCCTTGCCTTTGTTGGCACCCATCTTGGCGATGCGGTTCAGGGCTGGCAACATGAAGGCGGCGGTTTTGCCGGAACCTGTTTGCGACGAAACCATCAGATCAGCACCAGCCAGGGCAGCAGGAATCGCAGCCAGCTGTACAGCTGTTGGGGTCGTGAAACCGGTTCTTTCAATGGAGGATAACAATGCGGGGACGAGCCCCAACGAATCGAAGGACATGACTTTCCTTAGGCTAGATAGTAGCCATATGACGCAGCCCGGAGTTTTTGTTGACCGGCGGTAGTCGGTTGAATCGAGCATCGTGCCGACCGAATCAACCGAACGTCTGGGCTAGATGATCCATCTATCTGGATCAAACTTGCTGCCCACGAAAGGAAAGGAGGTCAGGAATCGATGATGTGAGTGGCACCTAATCAGGTCATTGCCTGTCAGAGACTGCTTGCGCCGAATACTGGTAGAGAAGCGCGGTGCCGTACGTATGAATGCAGTGCCAGAAATATAACCTGTTTTTCGCTTGGGGTAAACCCTTTATTTCAATTATTTACTTCTGCCAGCGAATAATTGAACGATTTTGTTGCAATAACCACACGTTGGCGGCTTCAAAATGTCCGCAACCGAGAAAAGGCGAAGGCCCGCGTCTGGCAGAAAGTGGCGAAGGGTGATTGGCCGTGAGGATCAAATGACCTGGATGAGCGGCAATGAGGGGGGCTTTGGCTTGCGCGTGTGCGCCCCAGAGCATGAACACTTTTGGACACGGGTCGCTGGCCACACTGGTAATAAGTGCATCGGTGATGGTTTCCCAGCCTTGTTTTGCGTGCGAGGCGGGATGACCATCCTCAACTGTCAGAACGGTATTGAGCAGCAAGACACCCTGGCGGGCCCAGCGCGACAGGTCATTGCCCGGCGCGGCAGGTCCGATATCGAGTCGTCCTTGTGCCGGACTGCCCATCTTGGACGGATCAAAGCGATAGCTCACAATGTTGGCGTCGTCTGCATCCTCACGACTCAGGGGAAACGTGCGGTCAATTTCCAGAAAGATATTGCGCAGGCTGGGCGGGCGCTTGAGATCGTCTGGTACCGAGAAGGCAAGCCCCTGGGCCTGACCGGGGCCGTGATATGGGTCTTGCCCGAGAATGACGACCTTGATCTCTTGCTGGGACAGATCCTCAAGCGCACGAAAAGGGCGCGCGGGATAAATGATCGCGCCCTCTTGCAAGCGCTCTGTCAGATGCCGGGTAAGCTGCCCGGTCGCCTGCGCGACAGGGGGGGCTTGCAATACCTGTTGCCAGGTTTCGGGGAGGGCGGCAATGTGTTGCTGCAGGTCAGGCTGGGTCAGTTGGTTTGAATGCATGCCCGCATTGTGGCATGGCCTGCTTGCCAGTACCGCCTGACCCTGCCTGAGTCAGGCTTTTGTGGCCTGACGGCGTTCCAGCATGGCCACAAGCGCTTCGTGTCGCTGCAAGATCTGGCGTGCCTGCATGGCGACGGGGGCATCAACCATGCGGCCTTCAAAGGTGCAGGCGGCACGGCCGGCCTTGCATTCTGCCTCGTAGGTCTCGAGCAGTGCCCGGGCACGGGTCACACTGGCCTCGGGTGGGCTGAAGGCTTCGTTTGCCGCTTCGACCTGCGACGGGTGAATGCAGAATGCCCCCTCAAAGCCGAGCCTGGCTGCGCGTTGCACGGTGGCACGGAATTTGTCTGCGTCTGCAAAATCCGCAACCGAACCCACAAAGCCAATCGGTGCAATGCCAGCGCGACGGCAGGCTGCAACGGCCATGATGTTCGGGACGTACAGGCCATCTGGCTCGACCGCCATGCGCATCGAGACGGCAAGGTCTTCTGCGCCGACAATCATGGCGCATAAACGGGGATGTGCCTGGGCGATGCCATCCATGTTGTGCAGTCCCTCAGCGTCTTCGACCATGGCAATCAGGCGGGTGTGGCCATTGGGCAAGCCTGCTTCGAGCTCGCACTCGTCGAGTATTTCGGCCACCGCACGCACGAACGAGCCGTCTGGCACTTTGGGGAGCGTGAGCGCCCGGACGGATTGGCGTACCGATCCTTCGATGTCGCGCACCATCATGCGCCAGGGGCGGTTGATCCGCACAATGACGTCGTAACCGGCCGCAGCAGCCCGATCTGCCAGCTCGCCTATGTGTGCACGGGCTGCGTCTTTCAGGTTGGGGGCGACGCTGTCTTCAAGGTCGAGCTGGATGGCGTCGGTCGGGCGACGCAGCGCGCTTTCGAGAAAACGCTCGCTGCTAGCGGGGACAAACAGCATCGAGCGCCAGCTAAACGGAGTTGAAGTAGCCATGTCAGGGGGTCTTTTCCAAAAAAATATTGAATAAAAAAAAGATTATTGCAGATCAGCAATTCCATGCAATCTTTGCCGGCGAGAAGAACTCGGTCAGGGCTTGAAGGCCGTATCGAGCTGCAGGATGAGAGCAGCGTGATAGGCATCGAGGTGAGCGAGGATATCTGTGCGACGCAGCGCCTGCTTTTGTTGGGCGAGGACGTCGGCCTCGGGCAGGTTTGCCCAGACCGGCTGCGGAAAGTGCGGGTCATCCGTCCATCTTGGAATAATGTGCCAGTGCAGATGGGGCACCATATTGCCAAAGGCGGCCAGATTGATTTTGTCGGGTTTGAGTACGGTGCGTTGTGCGGTTTCGACCTGAAGCACCACTTGCATGAGCATCTGCTGATCCAGTGGTGAAAGATCGGTCATTTCTTCGACATGGTCCTTCCACACGACGCGGGTGAATCCCGGGTACAGCGGATCGCGCGCATCAATCACGCGCAAACGCGGATGCTGCCAGACGAGATCGCCACCGGTGGTCAGGCAAAGCGGACAGTCAGGTTTGATCATGTTCAAGAGCCAGTACGATTTGTTTGAGGACCTCTACACGTGCGTGACGCTTGTCATTTGCAGAGATCACATGCCAGGGCGCGCAAGGCATGTTTGTGTGCGTGAACATGTCTTTTGCTGCCACGCTATAGGCCTTTGTCTTGCGCCGGTTGCGCCAGTCCTCGGCAGTGATTTTAAACTGCTTGTAGGGCGAGTGCTCTCGCTCCTTGAAGCGTTTAAGCTGCTCGTCGGGCGTGATGGACAGCCAGAATTTCAAAACGATGATGTTGTGCTGCGACAGTTGCTGTTCAAAGTCGTTGATCTCTTCGTAGGCGCGTATCCAGGTCGCCCGGGTCACGAGTTTTTCAACACGCTCAACGAGCACGCGGCCATACCAGGACCGGTCGAAAATCGCGACACGTCCCCGACCCGGTACATGTCGCCAGAAGCGCCACAAGTAGGGGCGCGCAAGCTCTGAGTCTTTTGGCGCAGCAACCGGCATGATATTGAACTGCCGGGCATCAATGGCGTGCGTGACCCGCCTGATGGCGCCACCCTTGCCGGCAGCATCTGCGCCCTCGAACACAATGGCCAGTGCCTTGCTTTTGAATTTTTTGTTTCGTACGGCAAGAGCCAGCCGATTTTGCAGATTCAGCATGTGCTCGTCGTATTCTGCCTTGCTTAACGTTGCGGTGTAATCAAGTTTCTCGAGCGGGTTGACGGGCTTGCGAACCGGAGGGGCCGAAGCGGGATCATGAAAAGGTGGCACTTTGATGGAGGGTGCCTTGAGCGCCTGCAGCACGGCCTGGGCCGTGCGTACGGCACGTAGCTGCGGATCGGCGCTCGGAATGATGACCCAGGGCGAATGTGGTGCATCGGTGGCTTCGATAATGAGCTGACCCGAGCGGCGGATGGATTTGAATTTTTTTTGAGCCTTCAGGTCGTGCTTGTCTACTTGCCAGGCGGTCGAAGGATTCGCAAGCAGCTCTTCGGTACGCTGGTGCTGTGCCGCTCTGGACATGTGAAACCACAGTTTGACCACCTGCACACCATTTGCAACAAGGTTTGATTCGAGTCGGCGAATGAACTGAATGTTGCGCTCAAGCGTATCTGCATTGAGTTTCTTTTTGGCGGCCTCATTAAAAAGCTGCAAGTAACTTGAACCAAAAACGATACCGATTTCACCTTTGCGTGGCAGGTTCAGCCAGAAGCGTCGTGCGGTCGGAAAGGACTGGTCCGAATCTGCAGGGGGAGGAAATGCAATGGTGTGGACATGGCGTGGATCAAGCCACTCATTGAGCAGGTTGATGGTTTCTCCCTTGCCGGCGCCATCGATGCCTGCAACCAGAATAAGCAGTGCACGATCCTGCAAATGAATATGCCGGTATTGCTCATTGACGAGCTGGACACGCAGTTTTGTCTCGATTTTTTTGAATTCTTCTTGCGAGAGCTTGGGATCGGATTCGGCTTCTTGAAACATATGGGCTCAATTCAGAACATGTCAAGGATAAGCATAGTCTGTATTGATAGACGAACAGATAGATGAACGAACGATATATTTATTTATATTATATGTAAGGCTATAATGGGAAACCGTGGGGGGTAGCATTACAGGGTATCCGCCTGCATTCTGAGTCATCGCCTTCGGGCGCTAATTGAACAAAATAATGACACGTACGAAAACCGTCAGTCTGCCCGGTGATGCTCTCGAACAGCTCCGCGCAAGTGCAGTCGATGCCTGCAATATGCTCAAGATCATGGGCAACCCTGACCGGTTGCTGCTGCTCTGCCAGATGATGGAGGACGAACGCAATGTCAGTGAGCTTGAGACGCTGACAGGTGTGAGGCAGCCCACCCTGTCGCAGCAGCTCGGGATCTTGCGCACAGAGTCGCTTGTCGAGACGCGGCGAGAGGGCAAGAATATTTATTACAAGCTGGCAAATCCGATGGTTGCGGAGTTGATGCATGCACTCTATCAGGTGTTTTGCAAACCAGTTCTGGAGAAAAAACAATGATTCACTGGGAAGCCTTTACACCGTGGTCCTCTTTTGCCGGGGGCTTGCTAATTGGAGTCGCCGCAGCAATATTGCTGCTGGGTAATGGCCGGATCGCGGGCATCAGCGGGATTCTGGGCGGGGTCTGGTCGGCAGACCGCGGTGACCGTCTGTGGCGTGTGGCATTTGTACTGGGGATGGTGCTTGCGCCCCTTGTGTATGGGCTCTTCGCGGTATTGCCCAGGGTGGAGATCGGGGCAGACACGAGCACTCTGATCGTTGCAGGCCTGCTTGTGGGTCTTGGCACACGTTATGCGTCGGGGTGTACGAGTGGTCATGGCGTCTGTGGCTTGTCACGCGGTTCGGTGCGATCTCTGGTGGCAACCCTCACGTTCATGGGCGCAGGTTTTGCAACGGTCTATATCGTGCGTCACGTTCTAACGTACTTCATCCCTTAAGGCGAGGATTGACATGCTGATTCTTACTGCATTGCTGGCGGGTCTGGTGTTCGGGCTCGGTCTGATTGTTTCGGGTATGGCCAATCCGGCAAAGGTGCTGGGATTCCTGGATCTGGCCGGGGCCTGGGATCCTTCGCTCGCCTTTGTCATGGGAGGCGCTATCGGGGTGGGGAGTGTTGTCTTTATCCTGGCGCGCAACCGGCGCCGCAGCCTGCTTGGCGCACCGATGCAGTTCCCAGCGAGTACCGCCCTAACCAAAAGATTATTCTTTGGCAGCGTGGCGTTCGGTGTGGGCTGGGGCCTGGCAGGATTTTGCCCAGGACCTGCCATTGTGAGTGCTGCAGCAGGTTATTCCAAGGCCTGGATCTTTGTTGCTGCAATGGTGGCTGGGATGGCGATTTTTACCATCCTTGAGCGCATGGCGCAGCGACGCAGCTAGTTTTTTGCGGCGGTACTCAGGCGAACAGTGTGGCGAGCGCTTGTCCGGGTTCGTCCGCGCGCATGAAGGCCTCGCCAACCAGAAAGGCATTGACGCCATGCTGGCGCATGCGCTGCACATCTTCGATCTGCAGGATGCCGCTTTCGGTCACGACACGCTTGCCTGCAGGGATGCCAGGCAACAGATCAATGGTGTTCTGTAGTGATGTTTCAAAGGTGCGCAGGTTGCGATTGTTGATGCCGAGTAATGCGGTCTGCATGCCGAGTGCAAGCTCAAGCTCCCTGGCATCGTGTACTTCAACCAGTACATCCATCCCCAGTTCAGAGGCGCAGGCTTCAAAATCCAGCAGCTGAGCCTGACTGAGGGCTGCAACAATCAGCAAAATACAGTCTGCACCCATCGCGCGCGCGGCAACGATCTGGTACGGATCGACAATAAAGTCTTTGCGCAGGACTGGGATGGAGCAGGCAGCGCGCGCCTCGCGCAGGTAATCATCGGCACCCTGGAAAAACTGCACATCGGTCAGCACCGACAGACAGGCTGCACCATGTGCGGCATACGAGGCGGCGATTGCGGCCGGGTTGAAATGCTCACGCAGGATCCCTTTGGATGGTGAGGCTTTTTTGATCTCCGCAATGACACCGGACTTGCCTGCTGCGATTTTGTCTTCGATGGCCTGGGCAAAACCACGTACATCCTTGCGGGCCTGGGCCTCACGCAGCAGGTCTGCTTCGCTGCGGACTGTGCGTGCTGCGGCAACTTCCAGGGCTTTGACTGCCAGGATCTTGTTGAGAATATCGCTCATGCTGCAAATTTCCGTGTGTAGGCACAAAAGGTTTCAAGTTTGTTGCGGGCCGCGCCACTGGCAATGGCTTCGAACGCCATGCCAATACCCTCGGCGATGCTGCTGGCGTGGTTGCCGACATAGATTGCGAGACCCGCGTTGAAGGCGACGATGTCACGCGCGGTACCTGGCGTGTTGTCGAGTGCCTCGAGTACGAGTGTGCGAGATTCTTCTTTGCTGGATACTTTGATGGTCCGGTTTGAGGCCATGGGTAGCCCAAAGTCTTCGGGGTGGATTTCATACTCAAGAATATTGCCGTCCTTGAGTTCGCCCACCAGCGTGCCGGCACCGAGAGATGCTTCATCCATTCCATCCTTGCCATGTACGATCAGGACGTGACGCGAGCCGAGCAATTGCAACACCCGCACCTGAATGCCGACCAGATCAGCATGAAACACGCCCATCAGCTGATTGGCTGCACCGGCTGGGTTGGTGAGCGGTCCGAGCAGATTGAAAATCGTGCGTACACCCAGCTCTTTGCGAACCGGAGCAATGTTTTTCATTGCGCCATGATGCGCAGGCGCAAACATGAAGCCGATTCCTGTCTGCGCGATGCAGTCTGCAACCTGCTCGGGCGACAAGTTCAGATTGGCGCCGAGCGCCTCGAGCACATCGGCACTGCCTGAGGAGGAGGACGCGCTGCGTCCGCCATGCTTGGCAATCGGCACGCCTGCGGCGGCAGCGACAAACATCGCCGTGGTTGAAATGTTGAACGTGTTGCTGCCATCGCCTCCTGTGCCGCACATGTCAACCATGTCCTGTGGATTGGCAACATGCACGGGCGTTGCAAACTCACGCATGACTTGTGCTGCGGCGGTGATTTCACCAATGGTTTCTTTTTTGACACGCAAGCCCATCAGCAGGGCCGCAGCGATGGTGGGCGACATTTCGCCACGCATCAGCATGCGCATCAGGTGCAGCATCTCATCATGGAAAATTTCACGGTGCTCAATGCAGCGGTGCAGGGCTTCGCTTGGTGTAATCGACATGCTTATTCCTTTTTGCCTGCATCCAGTTTAAGAAAGTTGCGCAACAGCGCATGACCGTGTTCACTCAGGATTGATTCCGGGTGAAACTGCACGCCATAGACTGGGAGGGTCTTGTGGCGCACACCCATGATTTCGCCATCGGCTGTTTCGGCCGTAATCGCCAGGCAGTCTGGAATCGTCGCGCGCTCAATCGCAAGCGAGTGGTAGCGAATGACGGTGAAGGGTGAAGGCAGGCCTTTGAACACATCCGAACCTGTATGCGTAATCTCGGAGGTCTTGCCATGCATGATTTCTTTTGCGCGAATGATCTTGCCGCCAAAGGCTGCGCCGATCGCCTGGTGCCCGAGGCATACACCAAGGATGGGAATCGTCCCTGCATAACGCTTGATCACATCAATCGAAATGCCCGCTTCGGCGGGTGAGCACGGACCGGGTGAAATGCAGATGTGATCCGGTGCCAGCGCATCAATCTCGTCGAGCGTGATCTGGTCGTTACGAAAGACGCGCACATCCTGACCGAGTTCACCAAAATACTGAACCAGGTTGTAGGTAAAGGAGTCATAGTTGTCGAGCATGAGCAGCATATCGTTCTTCCTGTCTTGTTCTTCAGAACGGGTCATCAAGACCGTTTTGGACTTGTTCGGCGGCACGCAGGACTGCGCGTGCCTTGGCTTCGGTTTCAAGCCATTCTTTTTCGGGATCCGAGTCGGCCACAATCCCGGCGGCTGCCTGCACATACAGCATGCCATCCTTGATAATGCCGGTGCGAATTGCAATCGCAACATCCATCTCGCCGCCATAGCTGAGGTAGCCTGCCGCACCACCATAGATGCCACGCCTGACGGGTTCGAGTTCATCGATCATCTGCATGGCGCGTACTTTGGGCGCACCCGTCAGCGTGCCCGCTGGAAAAGAGGCACGCAGCACATCCATGTTGCTCATCCCGGGCAGCAGCGTCCCCGCAACGTTCGAGACCAGATGCATCACGTGCGAGTAGCGCTCGATCACCATGGTGTCGGTGACCTCGACCGTGCCGATCTTGGCCACCCGACCCACGTCATTGCGTGCAAGATCGATCAGCATGACGTGTTCGGCGCGCTCTTTGGGGTCGGCCAGCAACTCTTTGGCGAGCGCCGCGTCTTCTTCGGGGGTGCCACCGCGTTTGCGTGTCCCGGCAAGCGGACGAATGGTGATGCGAGTTTCTGGTTTGACGCCCTCATCGGCAGGCAGACTTTCCTGGCG